>JBGATX010000107.1:0-21444 GCA_044228975.1 Planctomycetota bacterium
GCTCAGCGGCTCGCCGCGCGGCAGCTCGCCGCGCACGCGCACAGCGATCCGCGCGCTTCCGGGGCGCAAGCGCAGCGCGTCGAGCTGGCGCGTGTCGCCGCGTTCGAGTCGTACCGCCTGGACCTCGAGCGGCTCGTACCCGGGCGAGAGACAGAGCAGGGAGTATGTTCCGGGCGTGAGCGTCAATCGCAGCTCGCCGCTGCCCTGCACGGACTCGCGGTCGGCGATCCGCTCGCGATTCACGGCGCGCAAGCGCAGCGACTCGAGCGGCGCGCTGGTCCACGCATCGATCGCGTTCACGTGCAGCGTCGCGGTCGTCGGCTGTCGAGGCGCCTTCGGGCTGCGCCGGGCGAGCGGGGGAGCCGCGGGCTCGAGCGCGGGCGAGCACGTCGAGCGCTCCTCGATCTCCATCGGTGCGACGATCGTCGGCGGCTGCACCACGGTCGGCGGGCTCTCGAGCGCGGACGACGGAGCCGGCGTCGTCGCGCTCGACGTCGAGTGGGCACTGCGCGCGCGCGCGACGCCCTCCGCGGGGACGTCGATGCGCTCCGCGAGGAACGCGATCGTCACCAGCGCCGCGATCGCTGCGGCGACGAGAACCTGGTTGTCTTGCGTTCCGCGAGTCCGCAAATCCGAGCGCAGGTCGGCGAAACACGTCCTCGCGCCGGAAGGCTGCTACCCGAGCGCTCCGACGTCGGATACGGGTTTCGTGTGCGCGACCGTGCTCGACCGGGGCGAGCGCGATGGCACGGCGCGACGTAAGCTCCAGCGCCGACCGTTCGGGAGCGCACTGCGGAACGTCGACGAGGACGGCTTCAGCGCGCGTCCGCGCGTGCGCCGGCGCGCCCGCTCCTCGCCGCCGATTCGCTCAGCGCCACTGCGCGAGGAACAAGTTCGTCTCGTGCTCGGTCGTGCCGCCGCGGTTGCTGGCGAAGACCAGCCACTTGCCGTCGGGGCTGAACATCGGGAATGCATCGAAGCCGGCGAAGCTCGTGATGCCCTCGAGCTTGCCGCCGTCGAGATCGCAGGCGTAGAGGTCGAACGCGCGGCCTTCGCGGCTCTTGTCGGCGTGGTTCGAGGCGAAGATCACGCGCTGGTCGCCGGGGAAGAAGTACGGCGCGAAGTTCGCGCGGCCGAGCTTCGTCACCTGGCGCCGCTCGCTGCCGTCGGGACGCACGAGCATGATCTCCATGCGCGTCGGCCGGACCTTCCAGTCGCGCAGGAGCGTCTGGTACTCGGCGATCTCAGCCTCTTCCTTGCCCGGCGTGAACGCGCTCGAGCGGAACACGAGCCACTTGCCGTCGTGGCTGAAGAACGCACCGCCGTCGTAGCCGGGCTTGTCCGTGACCTGCTTCAGGTTCCCGCCGTCGGTGTCGCAGGTCCACAACTCGAGATCACCCGAGCGCGTCGAGGTGAACACGATGTGCTTGCCGTCGGGCGAGAGCGTCGCCTCCGCGTCGTAGCCGTAAACCGTCGTGAGCGCGCGCTCGCGACCCGTGGCGAGATCGTGCACGTAGATGTCGTACTCGGGGTGCACGGGCCAGACGTAGCCCTTGCTCATGTCGGGCTTGGGCGGGCAGTCGCGTTGCCAGGCGTGCGTCGAGGCGTAGAGCAGCGAGCGGTCGCCGTCGAGGAAGTACGAGCAGGTCGTGACGCCGTCGCCGTTGGAGACGAGCTTGGGCGTCGCGTTGCCGCGCAACAGGTAGATCTGATCGCAGCCCGCGCCGCGCACCATCGCCTGGTAGCACAGCGCGTCGCCCTTCGAGCTCCAGTAGCCTTCGGCGGCGTTGTCGACGCCGTCGGTGATGCGCCAGAGGTGCTCGAGGTGCGTCTCGCCGGCTTCGATGAGCTCGTCGCACGCGCGCGCGACCGGAAACGGCGGCGCGAGCGCGGGGCCGCGCGGCGCGGCGGGTGCGCGCTCCTGCTTCGCGGCCTTCGGCGCGGCCGCGCGATCATCGCGCGCCTGCACGTGCGACTTCGACGCGTCATCCGCTGGACGCACGTCGCGATCGCTGCGACAGGCGCCGAGCGCGGTGATCAGGACGAGCGGCACGATCGGGACGAACGGAGGGCCGACGCGCGGCGCGGACGAAGTTCTCATCATGGTCACGAACGCAAGGGGGTTGCGGGAGGGGCGGGAGGCTAGCAAAGCGCGCGCGCTGGTGCTCGCCTCCGCTTTCCCGATGAACGAGCCTCGGCCCTTCCGGGCCCGTTCCTCGACGCGATACAGCTCCTTCAGCGCTCGCAACGCTCGCACGGGTGACCGTCGGCGCAGTCCGCGTGCTTGTGCTGGTACGACGAGCTCGGACCCTGCGGCACCGGGTCGTAGCCCGGCCGCGCGAACGGATGGCAGCGCAGGAGCCGCCACGTGGCGAGCCAGCCGCCGCGCACGAAACCGTGCGTCTCGAGCGCTTCGATCGCGTACTGGCTGCACGTCGGTGTGAAACGGCACATCGGCGGCGTCCAACGCGAGATCCAGCGCTGGTAGAGGCGCAGCGGAAGAGTGGCGACGCGGCGCAGCGCGTTCAACGCGCCTTCCTCTTGGGTCGCGGCCGGGTCGTTCCCGGCTGTCGCGGCGTGGATCGCGCGGCGTCCTCCGGCGGTTGCGGCGGACGCGAGGCGAGGCGCGTCGCGACCTTGCGCGCGAGGTGCACGAGCTCGCGACACGTGGGCTCGAGCTCCGGCTCGAGCGCGGGGCGCGCGGCGACGAGCACGAGATCGAGGCCGCGCGGCAGCTCGGGATAGGAGAGCCGGAACGCCTCGCGGAAGATGCGCCGCACGCGATTGCGCTTGACGGCGGAGCGCCACACCGAGCGCCCGATCGAGAGGCCCAGGCGCGTGCGCTCGCTCCCGTTCTCGTGGCCGACGACGAGCAGGATCTCGCCGCGCGCGCGCGAGCCGCGCGAGAAGGCGCGCGAGAAGTCCGCTCCGCGCACCAGGCGCATCGATCGCACGAACCGCAAGCCGTGAGCCATGGACGCCGCGCGCGTGCGGGCTCGCGAGCTCCGAGCCGTCGACGCGCGAGCGGCGGACAGTAGCATACCGGCCGCGCAGCCCTGCACCGCCGCAGTCATGGTCGAGAACGAGCTCCACCTCCAGAACTTCAGCGCGGGCGAGTGGCGCCCGGCGCGCTCGGGTTTCACCTTTGATGTCGAGCTCGGCGAGGTCGAGCTCGGCGAACGCGCGCCCGGCGCGCCGCGCGAGCGCCTGCGCGTCGCGCGCTCGGCCGAAGCCGACGTCGTCGCGGCCCTCGACGCCCTCGCCAACGCTCCGAGCTCGCGTCCCTCGTCGCGCGAGCTCGCGCGCGCCGCGAGCCAGCTCTCGAGCGCGCCGGATCCGAGCGGCTGGCTGGCGCGCCGCGCGGGCCTCGACGAGCGCGAGATCGAGCTCCTGCACGCTGATCTGCGCGCGCGTCTCGACGCCGCGCTGCACACGCACGCTCCGCGCGCCGTCCCGGGCGAATCGGGCGGGCCCGGCGGGCGGGGGCCGATCGCGCTCGTGCGCGCGGACGCGACGGAACTCCTCGGCGCTCTCGCGGGAACCGTGCTCGCGCGCCTCGCCGGCGGCTGGCGCGTGCTGATCCTCTCCGATCCGCACGCGCCGATGCTCGCGTCGCGCGTCGTCGAGGCGCTGCTCGAAGCGGGAGTCGCGCGCGCGTCGTTCGCGCTGCTGCACGAGGATGGCGACGCCGTCCTGCGCCGGGTGATCAGCGAGGAGAGCGAGCGCCTCGGCGCGCTCGAGTTCTCGGGTTCCTCGGCGCGCGTGCGCGCGCTCGAACGCTGGCTGCACGAGCCCGCGGCGCGCGCGCCTCGGCGCGAGCTCGAGCGGCGCGTGCGCGTGCTCGCCAACCAGAGCCGCATCGTGCGCGCCGACGACGATGTCGAGTCGCAGGCGCGCGCGATCGCGCATTCGGCGTTCGCGCGCGTGCCTGCGCTGGGCGGACAGGCGCCGACGGTTCCCGGACGCGTGCTGTGCCACGAGCGCGTGTTCTCGCGCTTCACCGCCGCGCTGCTCGCTGAGCTGGCCGCGAGCGACGACGTGGCGCGGCCGCTGCGCGCGCTCGACCCCGCGTTGTGCGAGCACGTCGCTCAGGCCTTCGCGCTCGGCCTCGACGAGGGCGACCGCCGTCTTCACGCCGGCCGATCGGCCGCGGGCGTCGCCGTCGACGGAGGAAGCGCGAGCGCTCGAGCTCGCGCCCCTGGTGTTCACGAACGTCGAGGAGCACATGCGCCTGGCCTGGCTGGGCCGGCCAGCGCCGATCCCTGTGCTTGATGCGCGTGCCCAGCGAAGCGCGCGCTCTCGAGCTCGCCACGGAGCTCGATCGCGATCCGCTGGCGGAAGATCTTTCCGTCGCCAGCCCGCCCTCGGACGCGGGGCCGGCGCTCCCTGCGTCCCCGAGCGAGTTCGGCGCGGGCATCCCCGACGAAGCGGATGCGCGAGCTCGCGAACGCCGCTCTCCAGCGCTTCCGACGACGCAAGCGCGCGGCGCGGATGGTCGATGAGTTTCGTCCGCGCCGCGCCTTTCGATACGGCGCGACGCGGCGCCTGACGCGCGTTACCGTAGTGCTCCCGACGCTTCGCAACCGAACATGATCGATCCCAAGCAGGTCCACGAAACCCTGAAGCGCCATCAGCTCGCCGATGGCTATCCCTTCGTCTTCGACCTCGATCGATCGCACGGCGCGTGGCTGGTCGACTCGCGCACGGACACGACCTACCTCGACTTCTTCACCTGCTTCGCGTCGTGGCCCATCGGCTACAACCACCCGCGCATGTCCGACCCGGCGTTCCTGGTCGAGATGCACAAGGCGGCCACGAACAACCCGGCCAACTCGGACCTGTACACGACCTCGCAGGCGGAGTTCGTGCAGGAGTTCGCCACGCGCGTCACGCCGGCGAGCCATCCCTACCACTTCTGGATTTCCGGCGGGTCGCTGGCGGTCGAGAACGCGATGAAGGCCGCCTTCGACTGGAAGGCGCGCCGCGAGAGCGTCACGGACGACGGCAATTCGCTCGTCGTGCTGCACTTCAAGCAGGCCTTCCACGGTCGCTCGGGCTACACGCTCTCGGTCACGAACACGAAGGCCGACAAGATCGCGCTCTTCCCGAAGTTCCGCTGGCCGCGCGTGCACAACCCCGCGATCGTCTTCGACACCGAGGGCAAGGTCGCGAACGACGTCGCGGTCGAGGAAGCGCGCGCGTACCGCGAGATCGAAGCGGCGTTCAAGGAATACAAGGACCGGATCGCCTGCATCTTGATCGAGCCGATGCAGTCCGAAGGCGGCGACAACCACTTCCGGGTCGAGTTCCTGAAGAAGCTGCGCCAGTACGCCGACGAGAACGCCGCGCTGCTCGTCTTCGACGAAGTGCAGACCGGCTTCTTCGGCACGGGCAAGGCGTGGCTCTGGCAGCACTACGGCGTCGAGCCCGACGTCGTCGCCTTCGGCAAGAAGACGCAGGTGTGCGGCATCTACTCCAACCGCCGCATCGACGAGGTGGAGGAGAACGTCTTCCACAAGGTCAGCCGCATCAACTCGACCTGGGGCGGCAACCTGGCGGACATGGTGCGCTGCAAGCAGTTCATCCGCATCATCCTCGACGAGAAGCTGCCCGAGAACGTCGCGCGCATGGGCAACCACTTCCTCCAGGGACTGCGCCAGCTCGCGCGAGAGCACGGCGAGATCGCCAATGTGCGCGGCCTCGGCTCGCTGGTCGCGTTCACGCTCAAGGACATGCCCACGCGCGACGAGTGGCTCAAGAAGCTGCGCGAGAAGAAGCTCCTCGCCCTGCCCTCGGGCGACACCGCCATCCGGTTCCGCCTGCCGTTCGTCGTGCAGAAGAACGAGATCGACGCCGCGCTGGAGAAGATCGCGGCGTGCCTGCCGGGGCGCGTGCGGGCCTGAGAGCCTGTGAAGAAATCGAGGACGCCCGTCACGCTTGCCCAGAAGCGCCCCGGCGGCGTTGCGACTCCTCCGAGTATTGCTGGCGAATACGCGTCGTCGTCGCGCCTTGCCGGAACGCTTCTGGACAACCCTGCCGGGCATCCCCGATTTCTTCACAGGCTCTGAGGCGCGCGCGCCGCCAACCGCGTCGCGGCGCCAAGACACGCGCGGGACGACGGAGTCGTCCCGCGCGCATTTCATCGGCGCTCTCGCGCGCTCAAGGGCAGAAGGTCACGGCCAGCGCGTTGGTCTGGTTGAACCCGCCGACGCTGGGATCTCGGTACTGCGCCTGGAAGCACCAGGTCGAGAACGCCGTGACGATCGTTCCCGGCGGAGCGGTGAGCACGAGGTTGCGATTGGCGACGCCGGCTCCGCTGCTGAGCACGGTTCCGAACCGGCGCAGGTTGCCCGTGACGCACAGATTGCCGTTGCCCAGGGGCGTTTCGGTGCGCACGTCGCCGAAGTAGAAGGTGCACGCGACGGCGGGCGGCAGGCTGGAGGCGCGCAACGAGAAGACGCCGTTGGAGATCAGCGGCGTGTTCAACGCGGTGAGCACTGCGGGAACGCCCTGGCTCGACGAGCTCGCCGTGCAATAGGGCGCCGGAACGCAGGGCGCGGTGAAGTCGATCACGAGCACGGGGCCGAGGCCGCTGAGGTTCGTGCGGCTGTCGAAGCGCTTCGCGCTCGCGCTCTGCGCTTCGTTGCCGAGCACGAGCCAGCCGAAGTTCTGGCTCGGGTTGTTCAACCACTGCTGCACGTCGTTGGCGAGGCCGAGCGTCGGGCCCCAGGTGTACGTGCCGAACTGGTCGACGGGGATCGTCGCGCTCGACGTGCCATCGAAATCACCGCCCACCGACGTCCACAGCGACGTGCCGAAGAAGCGGCTCGACCAGGTCGCGTCGCCCGGAGTCGCCGCGGTGCCCGTGCCCTCCTGCGCGGGAGCATCCGACGTGCCTTCGCCCCAGTCGGCGAGAACGCGACGCAATTGGACGAGCTGCGGACCGGAGATCGTCTGCGAGACGCTGAGCGAGAGCCGCACGTCGGTGATCGTCGCGCCCGCCGGAATCGCCGAGGCGACGTCGAAGTGCAACAACGCGCGGCGCCGCGCGCCCTGCGCCGTCCGCCCGGTGAAGAGGAATTCGCCCGCGCCGTTCGAGGTCGCGCCGCTCTCCGAGTAGATCGTGTTGTCCTTGTCCGGCACGAGCGTGACCGTGCCGGCGAAAGCGAAATCGGAGAGCCCAAGAGCAAGCAGCAGTGCAGTGGATGTCGTGAAGAGTCGCATGGTGTCGAGTGTGTGGAAGTGGGGATGCGAGAGACCTCAAGCTTACCCTGCTCCCCACCCACCGCCCTCCACACGAGCGACCCGTCCCATCCGCCACGCGAAGCCCCAACCCCACCCTCCGCTTCCCCTCCGGAAAATTGAACTCGTGGTTCGCTGCGCGCGCCGCGGCGCGCAGCGAACCACGAGTGTTCCCCAAACCCTCCAAGCGCCTCGCGGCCCCGACCCATGCCGCGCCCTTGGACCCCCCGTCCGATCCGCCGCTCCGCCGCCGCCTACCCGGCCCCACCCTCGACGTGTCGCACCCTCAACTGCCCGCACGCCGCGTCCCCTTCAACCCCCCGCGACCACCGCACCGTCGCGATCACATTCGCTTTCCCGAGCTCCTGCCGAAACGCCCCGACACTCGCCCGATCCGGCCTCCGATACGGACTGTCCGCCACCGGATTGAACGGAATGAGATTCACCGTGCACCGATGCCGCGCGAGCAACCTCGCCAACCGCTCCGCATGCCCGAGGCTGTCGTTCACCCCGCCGAGCAGAACGTACTCGTAGGTGATCTCCCTCCCCGTCTTCTCGAACCAGTCATCCCCCGCGGCGACGATCTCCGCGATCGGCACGCCCTTCATCGCCGGCACGAGCACGTCGCGCTGCTCCTGATCCGCCGTGTGCAGGCTGATCGCGAGCTGGAACCTCGGCCGCAACGGCGCGAGCTTGCGCAGCCGATCTGGGAATCCGACCGTCGAGACCGTCACCTTCCGGCTGCCGAGGCCCATCTCGTCGTGCACGACGTCGAGCGCCGCCGACAAGCTCGGATAGTTGAGCAGCGGCTCGCCCATGCCCATTACGACGCTGCGCGCGAGCGGACCGAGCGCGCGCCCGCGCACGTACTGCTCGATGATCTCGTGCGCGTGCAGGTTGCGCATCAAGCCGAGCTTGCCCGAGGCGCAGAACGGACACGCGATCGGACAACCGACTTGCGTCGACACGCACAGCGTCGCGCCGCGCACGCGCTCCGCGGGTGCGCCGTCCTCGTCGTCTTCGTCGTCGCGCCCGGGCGTCTCGACGTCGCGCGCGTAGAGGCTCGGCATGTGCACCGTCTCGACGCTCGCGTCCGCGGCCTTCTCGCGCGGAAAGGCGATCAGGAGCTTCGTCGTGCGGTCCTCCGACTGCGAACGCGCGACCTCGACGCCGGCGAGGATCGGCAGCTCGCGCGCGAGCGTCGCGCGCAAGCTGGCCGAGAGCGACGTCATGCCCGCGTAGTCGAGGAGTCCCTTCCCGAGCACGTTCTCGCGCAGGATGCGCGCGTGGAACGGCTTGCCGCCGAGCGCGACGACGCGCCGCTCGAGCTCGGCCTTGTCGAGCGCGAGCAGCGTGTCCGACTGCGTGCGCGCGTCGCTCCGCGTGCTCGCGGCGTCCTGCGCTCCGGCTTCCGAGCTCATCGCGCGCGCACGAGCGTCTCGCGCAGCGTCGCCGCGACCTCGGACGCGACGCGGCGCGCGTCGGCCAGGTTGGGCGGGTTGGCGCCGCCGACGGCCTTGTGACCGCCGCCGCCGTAGCGCTCCATGATCGTGCCGATGTGCGCGTCGCCGCCCGGCGGGTTCCACGGGTTCTCGCCGGCCGAGACGTGGTAGCCCGAGCGCGTCGGGATCACGCCCACCGAGTACTGGATGTCGGGATGGTGGTAGAAGGCCGCGAAGCGCTCGCGGCGGATCTTGTCGCTCGACGCGTCGAAGAGCAGCACGCCGTCCTTCTTCCACGCCACGGTGGGGGGGAACTGCTCGAGCGCGCGGTCGCGGTTGCGCGACGCTCGCTGGTAGGCCTTCTCGACGTCCTCGCGCGCGGCGACGGAGGGGAGATCGCCGTCGATCATGCTCGTGACGAGCGTGTCGATCCATTCGGGCGTCGGCGCGACGGTCAAGGCGCGCATGACGCGCAGCGCGGGCTCCTCGCCGAACACCGCCTGCTCGACGGAGGTGAAGCGCGCCGCGTCGATGATGTTCGACCAGTGCGCCATGTCGCGGAAGCGCTCGGGCGTCTCGACGCCCCAATGCTCGTGCGCGTGGCGCAGGATGATCGGCGGGCAGGAGGGCGACGTCTCGTCCCAGTGCCAGCGGTCGCTGGGCTGGTACTTCGCCCGCAGCTCCTCGGTGAGGAACGTCGTCGGATGGTGGTCGAACCAGAACTCCGCGCGCGGGTGGAAGTGGAAGTCGACGATCGCGAAGCGCTTGCCGGTCTCGAAGGCCGGCCAGTCCTCGCGCTGGTCGTAGTTGATGCTGCGCCAGGTCGGACGCCCGCGACCGGCGCGCTCGAGAGCCCACGCCAGCACCGCGGCGGACACCATGCCGTCGAAGTCGCGGTGATAATGGATGCGCAGGCTCTCGGCGGTCATGGGCGCAGAAGATAGTCCACCGGGAGCGCGAGACGCGAGCCTGAACGTGCCCCTTGCGACGCTCGCACGCGCGTTGCGCGTCCGAATCGTCGTCAGGGCGTTATCTTGGTCGCGCGATTGCGCTGTTTCCGGGCCACTTGGACCCGTCCGGAACCCCGCGCGCGCCCCGCGCATGACGCTCGCTCGCCTCTCCACGTGTTCGATCGCACGATTCGCGCCGCTCGCAGCCCTGCTGCTCGCGCTCGGCGCCGCGCCCGCTCGATCTCTGCCGATCCAACAGCCGGCGCCGCCCGCGCCGACCGCGAAGGGTGCGCCCGCGAACGGCGACTTCGTCGCGCGCTGGATGGCGGCGGGGCGCGAGGCGCTCGCCGCGGGCAAGGCCGCCGACGCGCGCGCGGCGTTCGAGCGCGTGCTCGAGCGTCAAGGCGATCACCTCGGCGCACTGGCGGCGCTCTCGAACCTCGAGCGCGGAGAGAAGCACCTCGACCTCGCGCTCTGGTACGCGGACCGGTTCCTCGAGCGCTGGCGGCACCTCAAGCCGCCGCCCGCCGAGCTCGCCAATGCCCGCAGCGAGCTCTTGCGCTTCACGCGCGAGAGCGATCCCTTGCGTCCGCGCCTCGACACGCTGCGCCGCGACTACGTCTCGCGCCTGCTCAAGCTCGCGGGCGAGATGATGGATCACTTCGCCTGGCACGGAGCGCGCGCGATCCTGCGCGAGGCGCTGGCGACGGATCCCGAGCATCCGGATCTCGCCGCGGGTCTCGAGCGCATCCAGAAGGAAGGCGGCAACGAGCTCGCCGTCGCCGACGAATCCGGCGGCGTCGATCCGCTCGAAGGCGTCACGCCGGAATGGGTCGCGGAGAACGATCCGTTGCACGCGGACTGGGACAAGGCCTGGGAGCTCTCGACCGAGCACTACAAGATCCGCACGAACGCCGGCTATCGCGTGCTCAAGACCGTCGCGCGCGCGATGGAGCAGGTGCAAGTCTTCTACCGCATCTTCCACCAGTACAAGGTGAAGGGAGAGAAGATCCCGGTCGCCGAAGTGTGGATGTACAAGAACCGCGACGAGTACACGCGACTGGGCAAGCCGCCCGTCGACTGGTCCGCGGGCTTCTGGAACGGCGAGCAGGTGGTCACCTACGACCAGCGCGGCGGCGGCGACGGGAGCTTGCGCGACACGCTCAACGTGCTCTTCCACGAGGCGAGCCACCAGTTCACGACGCTCGCCGGCGGCCCGGGCGTGCCGTCGTGGCTCAACGAAGGCATGGCTTCGTTCTTCGAGGGCACCGTGCTGCTCTCGAACGGCAAGCTCGATTGGAACCTCGTCGTTCCCGGCCGTCTCTATCCGCTGGTCGACGATCTCGCGAAGTCGAACCGGGCACAAGCTCGTCGACATCCTTGCAGGGCAAGGTCGACGACTACCGCATCTACTACCCGTGGGGTTGGGGCATCTGCTACTACCTCTACAACGCCGAGGACGCGAGCGGACGACTGCTCTATCGCCCGCTGATGCAGGAGTACTTCCAGAAGTACGACAGCGAGAAGCACGTCGAGCGCTTCACCGAGTTCTTCGTCACGCGCGCCAAGGTGCCGGGCATCGCGACGCTCGACGACTTCGAGGCGGCGTTCATCGCCTACGTCATCGACCTCGAGCAGCTCGACAAGGGCAAGATCGACGCGGCGCGCCGCTACGAGGAGCGTGGAGATCGCCAGGTCGCGCTCGCCGACTTCGTGCGCGCGTCGGAGCTCTACTCGCGTTCGTTGGACCGCGATCCGGGGCATCCCGACGTGCTGTGGAAGCTCGCCGGCGTGCTCGAGCGCTCGAAGCAGAACGACCGCGCGGCCGGAGCGCTGCGCCAGTGGCTCACGGTCACCGCTCCCGATTCGGCCGAGGCCGCCGAAGCGCAGATGCTGACCACGAACGCCGCCGACGCGGGCGTCGCGCCGGCCGCGGGAGACGCTCCCGCGAACGGCGCTGCGCAGAACGCCGCGGCTCCGAACGCGGATCCGGCCGCGGCGCGGCGCAAGGAAGCGCTCGTGCGCATCCAGCGTCTCGACACGAGCGCGCGGCGCCTGGCGGAGATGCGCACGAAGTTCCAGGGCGACGCGCGCGCTCTCGCCGACGAGTACGACAAGCAGGGGTTCGGCTACATGGCGGCCCTCGTGTTGCGCGGTCCGGCGACGTCGCTGCCGGCCGACACGCAGGCGGTGAAGCGCTACTTCGAGATCTGCACGAAGTACGCGATCTCGCTCGAGCGCTGGCGTCTGGTCTTCGACGAGCGCTCGCTGCGCGGCTTCTACGGCGGGGGCGAAGGCGAGTTCGAGGTCCAGGACGGCGCGATCGTGGCGCACATCGACGATCCCGACGCGAAGGCCGCACCGCCGAAGACCGGAGCGAGCTCCGCCGAAGCGGCGCCGAAGGAGGACAAGAGCTTCGCCTTCCGGCGCTTGTTCGTCGACGAGCGTCCTTCGGGCGACTGGTCGCTCTCGGCCGAGATCCAGCTCGAAAAGAGCGCGCGCATGGCGGGCATCTGCTTCGGCAAGAAGCAGGACGGCGACTTCCACGGCCTCGTCGTGCTGCCCGAGGGCTACGTCGACCTCGCGCGCTTCGGCACGGACGGCAAGCCGCTCCTGCGCACGCGCGTCGAGCTCAAGAAGCGCGACTGGCACGTGCTGCGCCTCGACGTCGCCGGCACGCACCTGGTCGGTTCGATCGACGGCGAGGAGGTGATCGACTTCCTCTTCGCTTCGCGCGGCGAGTTGCGCGGCGACTTCGGTCTGCTCGCGGGCGTCGGCCGCGCGCGCTTCCGCGAGATCAAGCTGCTCGACTACGATCCCAACCTTCCGCGGCGCACGAAGGTCGGTCACCGTCCGGCCGTGGCCGACGCGAGCGCCGAGAAGCTCGCCCGCGCGCCGGCGGGACAGCAGGCGTACTTGAATCAGTTCCCGCCGCTCTTGCGCGTCGATCGCTGGATCGGAACGCCGCCGGAAGACGGCGATCTCGATCGCTTGCGCCACTGGCCGGTCGTGATCTGCTTCTGGACGACGTACTCCGAGCGCGCCGTGCCGCAGCTCCCCGGCCTGATCGCGTTGAGCCAGCGCTTCGCCAAGCTCGACATCCCGATCCTGCTCGTCAGCGACGACAAGCCCGAGGATCTCGAGGCGTACTTGAAGGAGAACCCCGTCTCCTTCCCGATCGGCCTGAACCACGTGCACAAGGCCTTCGACGACTACGCGATCCCCAAGCTGCGCCTGCCGAATGCGAAGCTGATCGATCTCGACGGCAAGGTGATCTGGGAAGGCAATCCCGAGTACAGCGCGGAGTTCGGCACCTTCCTCGACGAGCCGCTCGCCGATCTCGTCGAGAAGCAGAGCTTGAACAAGATCGCCGACGCGAAGAAGGCACTCGAGGACGCGCAGACGGCGCTGGCGCAGAACGAGTTCGCCAAGGCCTTCGAGCTCGCGAGCGGCGTCGCCAAGCTCGCCGTCGAGCATCCGCGCATCCAGGCCGCGCGCTCCTTCGTCGAGAGCCTCGAACGGGAAGCGGCGCAACGTCTGGCGCGCGCCGACGAGCTCGCCGCCGGCGGTCGCATGCTGCAGAGCGTGCGCGCGCTCGAGGCGGTCCTGCGCGACTTCCCCAAGTGCAAGGCGGCGCTCGAAGCGAAGGCGACGAGCGAGAAGCGCACGAAGAGCAAGGACTACCAGGCGGCGAAGGCGCTCGAGACGAAGCTCAAGCAGCTCGAGAACTATCTGCGCAACGACAAGCTGGAGGTCGCGCGGAAGACGCTCGAGGGCCTGGTCGCGAAGGTCGACGACAAGACCGATCCGTCGATCAAGGAGCGCGTCGACTGGATCGTGGCCGAGATCGACTACGCGCGCGACGCCAAGGACCTCTTCGCCAAGTACGGCAAGCGCTTCGGCGAACCTGCGCCGTGAGATTCCCGGGAGGCGCGGCGTCTTCGCGGCGAAGGCGCGCGCGCTCCACGGGCGTGGCAGCCCGGGTGCTCTACAACGAGCGCAAGAACGCGACGAGGTCGCTCTTCTCCCCGACGCCGAGCGCCAGGCTGAAGTGCGCGTCGTAGTGCTCCACGACCGCTTCGAGCGTCGCGAAGCGTCCATCGTGGTAGAAGCCGCTCGTTCCACGCGTGAAGAGCGCGCGCAGGGGCGCGGTCCGATAGCGCTGATCGGGCGAACGCGACGCCTGGAAGTCGTCGATGCCGATCTCCTCGGGCGTGTGCATGTTCCAGCCGGGCTCGGTGTAGAGCGGCGGCACGTGACAGCGCGCGCAGCCGGCGGTGCCCTCGAACACCTGCTCGCCGCGCGCGGCCGCCGCGGAGTCGAAGCTGTCGGCGGGCGGCACCGGGACGGGCAGCGCGAGCTGATAGAACTGCAAGGCCGCGAGCTTCCGTGTCACGTGGTCTTCCGCCCGCGGCTGGATGTGTCCGGTCTGCGCCGCGGCGGCGATCGGGAAGCGCAGCGCATCGTCGAGGCGCGGATCGAAGAACGTGCCTTGTCCATGCATCTCGACGTTGGCGACGAAGGCGTTCCAGTACGAAATCGACCCCCAGCCGGTCGAGGTCTGCAGGTTGACTCCGCCTTGTCCGAACGCCGGCGGGATCAGCGTGGCGGCGGACGAACCATCGGGCCGCGTGGCGCGACCGTCCAGCAGGAGCTGCGCGTCGAACTTGCCCGGACCCCACTGGTGCAGCGCGGTCCTGAGCGCGTCGACGTCCGTCCCGAGCAGCGTGGCCACGGGGCCGAGCTCGGGCGAGAACGCGATGATCGAGCCGATGTCCAGCTCGCGGTTGGCCCAGCCATCGCGGCGCGCGCCCATGCCGGGGCGGAACGAGTCGTCGACGGTCGAATGGCACAGCGCGCAGCTGATGCCGACTCGGCTGAGCTGGCCAGCGGCGTTGAAGAAGCCCTTCACGCCGACGACCGCATCGCGACGCAGGAACTCGAGCGTCGTCGCGGGATCGACGAGGTCGAGGCGATCCTGCTCGATGTCGAGGCGCAGGCGCCGGCCGAGCGAGCTGCTGTCGATCTTGAGTCCCAAGGCGAGCGCTTGCTGCGGGCTCAGGCCCGCGCCGACTCCGCCGTGCTCGACGCCGGCGATCGCTTCGTGCAAGCGAAGCGTGTCGCCCCAGAAGGCTTCGTCGCCGAACGTCTCGAAGCGGAACGTTCGCCGGCCTTCGTCGACGAGCAGGCGCGCGTTCTGCGCCACGACGTCGATCGGCGGGGTGACGCTGTCCGCGCTGCTGCTCGCACCGGACGCGTTTCCGCATCCAGGCACGAGGGCGCAGATCGTCGCTGCGGCCATCCACGCGGCGAGGTGCGCGGGCGGGAACCCGGCGACTCGATTCGGATGCGTTGCACGGGATGTCATGAGGTCGGCTCCTGTTGCTTTCAGCGGATGCGTTCGATCCGGGCCCGACTCTAGGGAGCGCACGCCAGCGCAGAAATCGGCACAAGCATCGAGGATCGGTGCAGAACTCGGGTATTGGGCGGGTCCAGGGCTCCAGCGTGCGCGAGCCGCGCCGTGCGTGTCGGCGGCGAGCTCGTCAGCGACGGCGGCTCGCTCCGCGGGCTGGAGCGTCGGTCGCCTGTTCCGTTGCTCTACGCGTACGCGGTCGCATCCGGCGCGGGCCGCGGCGGTGCGTGCAGCGCGTCGGATGTCGTGATGAGGATTCCGCCGGCGCGCTCGAGAACGCGCTCGACGGCCGAGGTCTGCTGCGCGTCGACGGCGCGCACCGAGACGAGCACGCTGCGTCTGGCGTGCGCGTTCGCCGTGGCCGGCGCGTTCCGCAGCGGATCGCCCAGGCCGATCAGGCTGCCTGTCAGGCTGCCGGCGGCGCACCGACGCAGGCGCCGATCCACAGCGCGAAGAGCGAGCCCGAGCCGGCGAGCGCTCCTGCGTTGCTGCCGCTGAAGAGCATCTGGCCCGAGAGGCTCGAGACCCAGCCGAGCGTCGCACCCAGCGCGCCGCCGAGCGCGGCACACAGGAGCGCGCACGCGAGCACGCGCGTGGCGTACGCGCGCGCCTTGCGGCGCGTCTTGGGAGCGTCGTTCGGCAGCACGGAGAGATCGCTGTCGAGATGACCCGCGTGCTCGAGCGCGCGCACGACGCGGGCGGCGTGACGGTCGGTGGGAACGGTACAGAAGACGACGTCGGGCATGGTTCGGACTCGTGGAGGAGCGACGGGGACGCGAATCGGCGGCGACGAGCCGACTCGCGCTCGAGCGTGACGTCTCCCGCGCGCGCGACGGGGTTCTGGCGGCGCGGCCAGCGCACGCCGGTGGTGCTTCGTTCGCACGAATAGACGGCCAGCCGCCGCGCTTCGATCGGCGGTTCTGCTGCTGGAGCGAAGCAGGAGCAGGTAGCGCGATGACCCCGTGACGCCGGCTCGGGCCGGTGAGTGAGCTTGGGGAGCACTCCCCCGAGCGGGCGTGCTCCCCAAGCTTCGCGCGTGGTGCGAATCAGGGTGTGTGGTTGAACACGCGAATCGGCCGGGGCGCTTGGATGCGAAACACGGTGAACTCGGAACTCGAGCTCACGGTAGTCGCGCTTCGCGGCTGCGCGGATCGGCAGAAGTGCGGATGAGCCGCGGCCGGGAGTCGGTAATCGCTCGGAGTCGTCGCGCAACACCCGCGAGCTCGCCGCGTGACTCCGTGGCGCGCGCGCCAGGCCGGTCCCAGCGCGCTCTCGCGGTTCGATCGACGGAGGATGGGGCCGACGCACCTCGCTCTGCGCGCGAGCCGGCGACGTGCGGAGCGCGACTCGCGCGCGGTCATTCGTCGAACGGACTCGCGGTCCGCGCTCGGACTCGCCCGCGGAGCGCGCGAGAACGTCGAGGCCGCCGATGCGAGCGCGCTCAAGACGTCCTTCCGTGATCCGCGCGCGACGCGATCGAGCGATTACCCGCATTCGTCGATCGCGCGCGGTGCAGGCGCGGCCGACTCCCATGCAACCCGATGATCCTGCTCGCCGTGATCGTGGCGCTGCTCGCGCCGACGCCCGCATTTCCCGCGATCGCGACCGCGCAACGCGAGCGCTTGGAGAACGCATCCGAGTCGCGCGACACGCTCGACTCGATCCTGGCGGCGGTGCGCGCGGTCGAGACCGGGAGCGAGCCGGATGGAGGTCGCTCCGCGCTGGGCGATGGGGGCCGCGCGCTCGGTCCGTACCAGATCCACCGCGCCTATTACGTCGATTCCGGCGTCGCCGGAACGTACGAGGACTGCGCGGAAGCCGAGTTCTCGCGGCGCGTCGTGCTCGCCTACTGGAAGCGCTGGTGCCCGGATGCGTTGGCTCGCCGCGACGCCTCCATCCTGTCGCGCGTGCACAACGGCGGTCCGCGCGGAGCGCGCAAGACCGCGACGCTGGCGTACTGGCACAGGGTCGAGAGCCTCCTGGTCGGCACGCGACTCGAACGCGCGACACCGCGGCCTTGATCGAAGCAGCGCTCGCGCGCCGCTCCCGAAATGGCTGCGCGAATCCGTGGCGCGCTCTGCGCGTCTCCGCATCGACGCGCGCTCGCGTCCGAGGTCTCGCGCGGGCGTCGAGAGCCGGCTCAGCGCGAGCTCAAGCGCACTTCGAGCTCCGCGTTCGAGTCGAGGCTCCACACGCCGCTGCCGTCGGGGCGCGGGGAGCCGAGCGCGATCGAGTTCGTCGCTTCCGTGCCGCCCTCGAGGCGCCAGCCGGCGAGCTCGAAGCGCAGCTCGGTGGGCGCGTTTTCGAGCTCGATGCGCGCGCGGCCGCGCGCGTCGGTGCGCGCCAGATGCGCGCCGTCGGCCACGACCTCGACGTTCGCGAGCTTCTCGTCGCGCGCGTCGAGCACGCAGGCTCCGCTCCCCAGCCGCGGCGCAGGTGCGCCTCGATGACGGTCGGCCGCCGGGCCGGAGTTGCAGCGCGCGCGCGTCGCCGTGCTCGGGACGATAGCCCTCGGCGATGACCGTCCACTCGAAGGGCTCGTGCACCGGCACGAGCGAGAAGCCCGTGTAGCCGACCTCGGCGTCGTAGCGCGGCGAGCTCGTCGACGCGCGCTCCGGCGCGCCGAAGTCCAGGCGCGCGCGGAAGTGCGTCACCAGGCTGCCGCTCTGCGCGTCGAGGCCCCAGAGCACGACGTTGGCGCTGTCGCGCGCGAGCTCGGGCACGAAGACCACCGGTTCGCCGCCGGGCCGCGCGCTGCAGCTCGCGTTCCCAGCGATAGACGCCGGCCGCGCGCGCGCCGAGCTCGTACTCGACCGGCTCGAGCTGGTCGAAGACGAACGCGATCTCGCGCGCGTTCGACTCGCGCGTGAACTCGCGCACCGTCGTCGTGCCGTCGGGCGCGCGCAGCGAGAGCTCGACGCGCGTGCTCGAGGCGCGCGCGGGAAGAGCACGCGTCCCTCGATCGTCGCGCCGATCGCCGGGCCGACGGCGAGCGCGAGCTCCGTGCGCTCGCCCGGCACGACCTCGGCCGGGCTCGCGGCGAGGAGCGAGGTCTCGCCGCGCACGCGCACCTGGTACCGGCCGCGCCAGAGCCCTTCCCACAGCGCGGGATCGCGCGGCGAGCGCAGCGGACGCCACAGCGGCCCCGGCGCGGCGTCGAGCGCGACGAGCTCGAGGATCGACGTGTCGCGTTGCCGGCCGCGCGCGTCGCGCGCGTCGATGCGCAGCGAGCCGCACGGCGCGAGCTGGAACGAGAGGCGCGGCGGCGAATCCTCGTCGCGCGTCGAGAGCTCGAGATGTCCGGCGCGTCGCGCGTCGGCGCTCGCGCGCTCGCGCTCGAGCACCGAGACCAGCCACGGACCCGGGCCGTCGACCGCCAGCGCCTCGGCGGCGAAACGCACCCACGGCCGTCCGTCGTCGTGCAGGCGCAACGGCGCGAGCGAAACCGGGACGCGCGGCACGGGCTGCGTCGAACGCAGCGCGAGCTCGATCGACGGGCGCGACCGCGAGTCGGTCGCACCGGAGCTTGGCGACCCCGCGGCGTCCAGCGCGCGCAGCTCGCGCAGCCGCTCGAGGACCTCCGAGGCCTGGAGCTCGAGCTCGAAGGACGGCCCGACGGCGATCGCGAGTTCGCGTTCCGCTCCGTCCGCGGCGTGCACCCAGGCGAGGCTCGCCGGCAGCGAGCGCTTCTGTCGCGGTCGATCGCGCCAGCGCGCGAGCTCCGGTTCGTCGACGAGCGCGAACGTCATTCCGCCCGCGGCGAAGCGCTCGCCGCTCCGGATGCGGCCTTGCGCGTCGGACTTCATCGATTCGCTGCGCTCCTCGATGTCGGTCGCCGTGAGCACGAAATCGGAGAGCGGCGCGTGCGTGCGCGCGTCGACGAGGCGCAACGCGAGCGGCCCGCGCGCGACCGAGTCCGCCAGGGCGTTGCGCTCGCTCGAGCGCGGCGCGCTGAGCGGCGTCGCGGCGGAGGAGGGCGGCGTGCTCGGGGCCTGCGCGAACTCGCGCACGCGCGACGGCGGCGGCGCGGGCGCGCGCACGAGCAGGAACACGCTTCCCGCGATCACGAGCGCGAGTCCACCGCCCAGGGCCCAGCGCAGCGCCTTGGGTCGCGCGATACGCGGCGACGGCTCGCGCTGCGTCGGCCCGAGCCAGGGCAGGAGCGCCGTGCGCCAGGCGTCGCGACCGCCGCGGCGCTCGTCGAGGCGCGCGCGCAGCTTCTCGAGCGCGCGCTTGTGACGCGAGCGCACCGTGGCCGCGGGCTCTCCCGAGCGCGCCGCGATCGTCTCCGCGTCGAGGCCCTGGAAGTAGAGCTGGATCAGGGTCGAGCGATAGGGCTCGTCGAGCGCGACGACCTCGTGCGCGAGCTCGCGGAAGATCTCGACGCGCTCGACGATGTTCTCGGTCGATTCGGTGCCTTCGTCGCGCGCGACGACGACCTCGCGGCGCGCGCGCCGGCCCGCGCCGCGGCGCTTCTGGCGCGCGAGATTGCGCACGACGCCGGCGAGCCACGAGCGCGGATTGCGCACGTCGCGCTCGGGCTGCTCGACGGCGGCGGTCCAGGTCTCCTGGACCAGGTCCTCGGCCTCCGAGTCGTCGCGCGCGAGGCGGCGCGCGAGGGCGCGCAGGTACTCGGCATGGCGCAGGAGCTGATCCAGCCGCGTGGGAGTCGGCGATTGGGCTGGCAGGCTCGCGTCCATGTTCTCGCTCGGAGTCGCCACGGCGCGTTCCAGCGTTGCACGCGACGCCGAATCCTCGCAAGGGAGCGCGGTGCGGCTCCGTGGCGCGACCGGCCGCGGCGTGCGATTCTGGAAACCGGGCCATGGCTTCCGCTCGCCTGCGTTTCCTCCTCGCCGTGCTCTCCACGTTCGCCGCCGGCGCTGGGGCGGAATGGATCGTGCGCGCGCGCGGCGGAACGCCTTGGACGTGCGCGAGCGAGCGCGAGGGCGAGCCCGCGATCCACGAGTTCGATCCCGAGCTCGGCTGGCGCAACAAGGAGGGCGAGTACCGCGTCGCGGCCTACACGCACCGCGCTCCGCCGACGTGCGTGACGATGTGGCCCGGCGGAAGACGCGCGACCTCGCGCGATCGCCCCGAGCCTGGTTCCCGCGCGCGACGCGTGGTCGTCGTCGGCTGCTCGTACACGCAAGGCTGGGCGATCTCCGACGACGAGACCTACGCGTGGCGCCTGCAGGAACGTTTCCCCGAGGCCGAGTTCTTCAACTACGGCACGGCCGGATTCGGCACGCTGCAGAGCCTGCTCGCGCTCGAGCGGCACTACCGCGAGCAGGGCGAAGCCGACGTCGTGCTCTTCGGTCTCTCGAGCGTGCAGGCCGAGCGCAACCTCGGCGAAGCGAGCTGGCTGCGCACGCTCGCGTTCGGCGCGGTGCGCCAGCACGTGTGGGCCCCGTGGGCCGATCTCGACGAGCGCGGCCAGGTGCGCCGGCACCCGCTCGTGCGCTACCCGAGCCTGCCGTGGCACGAGAGCTCCGCGCTCGTCGCGCTGGGCGAGCGCGCGTACGCCAATTGGCGCTATCCGGCGCGCGAAGGGGAGCGGTTCGAGACGACGTGGAAGCTCGTGCTCGCGCTGCGCGACTGCGCGCAAGCGCACGGCTCGACGTTCGTCGTCGCCGCGCTGGGCTGGAGCCCGGGCATCCAGCCGTACCGCCGAGAGCTCGACGGCGCGGGCATTCCCTACGTCTTCTGCGAGCCGCCGTTCTCGACTCGGCTCTTCGTGAAAGGCGAAGGGCACCCCAACGGCAAGATGAACGAGATCTGGGCCGAGTGGATGGCGCCGCTGGTGCGCGAGGCGCTGGCGCAGCGCTGAGCGGACTCCCCTCGAGGATCGTCGCGCGACGCGCGCGCGGTCTCAGGCGCTTTCGCGCGCGGCGGCGGGCGGCAGCTCGTCGCTCTCGTCGGCCGGCGCTTCCGTCGTCTCGTCGGCGGCCGAATCGGCGGTCAGGCCGCGTGCGAGAGCGCGGCGGCGCGCGACGACGTCCTCGTCGACGACGAAGGTCGTCTGGTCCTTGCGCGACGGGAGCTCGTACAGGATGTCGAGCAGCATGTCCTCGAGGATGGCGCGCAGCGCGCGCACGCCGGTCTCGCGCTGCAGCGCGACCTCGGCGATGTGCTCGAGCGCGCCGTGCGTGATCGTGAGCTCCTTGCCGTTGATCTCGAACAGCATCTGGAACTGGCGCACGAGCGCGTTGCGCGGCTCGGTGAGGATGCGCACCAGCGCGGGCTTGTCGAGCGTGTCGAGCGTCGCGATCACGGGCAGGCGGCCGACGAACTCGGGGATCATGCCGAACTCGATCAGGTCCTTGGGCGTGAGCGCCTTCATCAGCTCGTCGCGGCTGACGCGATCCGTGCGGCCGAAGAGGGTGGGGTCGAGATGTCC
>JBGATX010000108.1:0-18649 GCA_044228975.1 Planctomycetota bacterium
CCGCACGGAGCACACGCTCGAACACGGCCAGTCGCTCGAAGGGAAGGAGCGCGATGGGTGTCGATCGCGTCGACTCCCTGGCGCGTTGGATCTCGAGTCCGCGCCGTTGGAACGGAGTTCCTCTCGAGCGGTCGACACCGTCGGCTGGGTGAATCGGCCATCGTGCGCGCGCCGCATCGCGCGAGAATCGCACGGCTGCACGGACTGCGCCGTGGCGCACGCGACCGGAGCGCGCTCGCCGTGGCGCGACGCCTTCGATTCACCGACGTCGGAACGTGCCGGCGATCCGCTCGCGCGCTCTCCTCGGGGCGGAGTGCCCCGCGGCGGCGGCGCACGCCCTGCCTCGATGCGCAAGGACCGCCGGCGATTCTCGCCCCGACGGCGACGCCGCCGAGCCGACGTCGAACGCCGTGGGGCGCGCCACGCCGCGGCGCGTTCACGCAGGCGCTCCTGGCCTGGGCGCATGCGCAGGGCGCCGAGCGAGCCCGGTCCGCGCGCTCTCGATCCGGCGAACGCGGACCGCTACTCTCACGGTCCCGCAGTCCTCACCTCGGAGCTCTCATGAAACTCTTCCTGCACGGCGCCGCGCTCGCGTTCATCGCGAGCAGCGCCTTCGCCGCCGATGTCGTCATCACGACGACCAAGCACACCGACGCGATGACCATGATGGGGCAGACGCAGCCCGCCAAGGACTCGACTCAGGTCACGTGGATGGGCAAGGACCACGTGCGCGTCGAGGAAGGCGATCACGTCACTCTCGTGCGCCTCGATCAGAAGAAGATGTATCTGATCGACGTCAAGGCCAAGACGTACTCGACGCTCGAGCTGCCGGTCGACATCAAGAAGTACCTCCCGGCCGATGCCGCGAAGATGATGGAGCCGATGATGTCGCAGATCAAAGTCACGGTCACCCCGACGACCGAGACGAAGAAGATCAAGGAGTGGAACGCGACGCGCTACACCGTGACGATGACCATGCCCATGGGCGGCTCCATGACGCAGGAGATCTGGGCCACGAAGGACGTGCCGATCGACTTCGCGCTGGTGAAGGACTCGCGCGCTTCGCTGATGGCCACGAACTTCATGACCGGCAACCTGGCCGAGGAGATGAAGAAGATCGACGGCCTGCCGGTCCTCACCGAGCGCACGCAGACCATGATGGGCAGCGAGGTGAAGTCGAAGGAGGAGGTCACCTCCGTCGAGCAGAAGGAACCCGCGGCCGGTCTCTACGAAGTGCCTCAAGGCTTCACCGAGAAGCCGTTCGACGCGATGTCGGAAGCGCGCGGTGGCGCCGGTCCGATGGGTGGGCCGGGCGGCAAGCACATCAAGGACCCGCCCCCGGGCAAGTAGCGTCCCCGAGCGGCGAGCGCCTCGCCGACGTCGACCCATGTCGGACTCGAACGGTGCGTCACGCGCGTTCGAGTCCGTTCGCATTCCGGCGGCGTTCGCCCGCGCGCCGCGCGCGGAATCCGAAGCCGAGCACGAGCGCGACCTGACCGTCGTGGGCGTCGGTCGACACGCCGCCGAGGTCGAGGTGGGATGGAGCGTGACGAAGTGAAGCTCGAGGTCCGTCTCAAGAAGGGCCGGGACGGACCGGATGCGCTCACGTGCACGCGCCCGGACGGCACGAGCACCTGGCGGCGCATCCAGCGCGGGCTCGCGCTGCACGATCTCGCGCACTTCGCCGTCGAATCGGAGCTCGCGCTCGGGGACGGCTTCTTCGGGCTCGTGGCTCGCGGCTGGAGCTTCGACGCGCTCGTCGCGGCCGAGGAGCGCGCGCGCCTTCCGCGGCAGGCGATCTGGGTCGAGCTGCTCGTGAATCGATTCTCGCTGGAGCGTCTCGACGACGCGCCGAGCGACGCGCAGGCGTTCCACGCGGAGCTCGTGCGTTCCGCCGCGGCGCTCGGGCTCGGCGTGCCGCGCGAGCTGACGGACGCGGAGCTCGAGCGCATTCGCGCTCTCCTGAGCGAGCTCGCGGCGCGCTGGCAGGCACTCGCTCCGGGCGAGACGCTCGAGCTCTGCTTCGACGTCGAGCCGGCGTGACGCAGCTCAGTGCTTGGCGTGCGGATCGTCGCGCGCCGGCGGATCGAGGCCGAGGAGCTTCGTCACCGTGAGCACGGGGACGTCCGTGCGCACCTGCCAGTACATGCCGAAGCCGTCGCAGGTCAGGCAAGGCGTGTGGACGTCGAATCCGGTCGCGCTCCTGGCGCAGCGCACGCGCGACTCCTTCCCTCGTCCGCCGCAGCCGGGACAGCGGCGCTCCGTCGCCTGGCGTTGGGTGATTCGCGCGGCTTCGCCGCGCGCGCGCGTGACGAGTTCCTCTCGGTTCTGCATCGATGCTACGTCTCGGGTCGGTCGTGGATCCGCGCGCGAGCTGGTCGGCGCGCGCACGGCGCGCCTCGAGCGAGGTGCGCGGCGAGCATCCTAGCGCGCGCGCGGCGCGAAACGGTGCGCGGAGCAGCGCGCGCGCACGGCCGCGTCACGCGGCGACGGGGACGACGTCCTCCGGCGCGCGCTGCGCCCTCGCGCGGCGCACTCCGAGCGCTCCCAGGGCGAGCAAGGCTCCGACGGAGCCGAGCGTCAGCGCGTTGCGCGGCAGCTCCATGTCCTCCGGCAGGACGCGCATCAAGCTCAGCGCGGCGAGGTTGTTCAGCGCATGCGCCGCGATCGAGACCCAGGTCGAGCGCGTGAGCCAGGCCACGCAGCCGAAGGCAAGGGCGGCGGGGAACACCGTCACGATGTGCTGCGGATCGAAGTGCGCCAGCGCGAAGAACACGCTCGCGATGGCGATGCCGCGCCACGCTCCGAAGCGCTGCACGAGGCGCGTCTGGGCGTAGCCGCGGAAGAGGAGCTCCTCGCACGCGGCGGGCAGCAGGCTCGCGAGCAGCGTGACCGCGACGGCTTGCGCTCCGCGCGTTCCGCCGAGCAGGAGCAGGAGGTCGCGCGTGTGCTCGCTCTGCTCGCCGAGCAGCGGCGAGAAGAGCACGGCGAGTCCGGTGACGCCCAGGATGCCCGCGAGGAGCAGCGCGATCGTGGCCACGCTCGCTACGGGCACGCGCAGCGCGAGACGTTCGCGCCAAGGTTGCGCAGATGCCGCCGCTCCCGCGCTGGCGACGCCGAAGAAGACGGCCTGCGACGGCACGAGCACGATGGCCACGCCGACGAGGCTTTCGCCGAGGCGCCGCATGAGCTCGTGAGAATCCATCCCCGTTCGCAGTCCACCTCCGAGGAGCATGGCGATTCCGATCGAGACGGCGACGCACGCCGTCGCCGCGAGCGGGGCGAGGAGCATGGCGCACACGGCCGGCCATACGCGCGCGCGCCGGGTCGGCGGTGCGATCGCGGTCGCGGCGGTCTCGACGAACGAGCTCGGGCCTTGCATGGTTTCGGCGCTGCGGTGCGCGGGCGCAGCGCGCGCTCTCACCTCGGGCGGCGCGAGCGAGAGCGTCGCGCGCTACGCCGTGTAGATGCGGTGGCAGTCGTCGTGGTCGTCGACGCGCTCGAGGAACTCCTCGTGCGCGAGGCGCTGCTCGGGCGTGAGCGCGGCCTTTTCCTTGGGTCGATAGCCCATCTCCGACTGGCTCACGCTCCAGCCCGCGCCGCGCAGAGCGGTCGTGACCGCGTCGAGCTCGGCCGGCGCCGTGTAGAAGCGTCCGCCGCTCTGCTCCTCGGGGGTCTCCTCGAGCGGCTCGACGTCCTGCGCGCCCGATTCGATCGCCGCGGTCTCGAGATCGAGGCCGGCCTTCTCGTGCGTCGCCTCGATCATGCCGACGTGGTCGAAGAAGAACATGACCTTGGCGCCGAAGCGCGCATCGCGGAAGAGCGCGCGCATGTCGGGTGTCGTGCGATTGCGGTTGTCCGTCAGGCACTCGATGATCACCGGCACGTTCTGCGGCGACATGCCCTCGAAGGTCACGAGCTCGAAGCTCGCCGTGTCGGCCCCCTGCCCGCTGCCCTTCTTGACCGCGCGCGCGATCACGTCGCCGGACACGGACTGCTTGCGCGCCGCTTCGATCGCCAGCGCGAGGCGCGGGTTGAACGCCGGATCGGGCGCGCCCATCTTCGCGGCGACCGTGATCTCGCGCGCGAGCTTCGAGGTGATCTTGGCGCGCTTCTCGGCATTGATGCCACGCTTCTTCTGCAGCCACTGTCGACCCATGCCGCGATTCTAGTCGCCCGCGACGAGCGGCCGGAAGTGCGGAGTCGCACTTGGACGCCGAGCCCCGCCGGACGCCTTCCTCAGCGCCGAGGGCCGCTGCGTGTGCTTCTCCGGCATCGCCACGAACCTCGTCTCGGGAGACACGAACGGCTGAGAGGACGTATTCGTGCGCAACCGCGTCGGCGGCACGGCCGAGCGCGTGAACCTCTCCGCCACGGGAGCGCAGCCGGTCGGCGGACATGCGTGCGTGCCGTCGATCTCCGCCGACGGGCGCTTCGTGAGCTTCATCACGGCCGCGAGCAATCTCCCCGGAGCAGGCGTCGGCAAGCGGCACTGCCTGCGCGAGCGCGCGCTCGATTGCCCGCGCGCTCGTCCGCTCCGCGGCACTGCGCCGTGCGTACGCACAAGATCCGGCGCGCGCGTTCTCCCATGAAGGGCTGTTCACGGCCGGTGCGGGAGCTACGACGGAGAATGAGGTCACCATGCACACTCTCGTGAAGCGTTTCTCCTTCGTCGGTTCGTCCACGTTGTTGCTCGCCGCGGGCGCCACGGCCCAGAGCCTGCAATTCCGTCCGCGCCAGAACTTCGACTTCGCCGCGGAGCTCCCGCGGCAGATGGCGCAGGCGGATTTCGATCACGACGGCAACCTGGATCTCGTCGCGACGAACCTCGGTCAGGGCGGTGGCCGCATCGACGTGCACTTCGGCGACGGCAACTCGGATTTCAGCTCGAGCTACGAGATCCCTCTCGTCTCGGCCGAAGCGCTCGGTCTGGGCGATTTCGACGGCGACGGATGGATGGACATCGCCGCGGGCATCACCGTCTGGGCGCACCAGGACGTGCACCTCTTCCGCAACGATCATCTCGGCGGTTTCACGGTGTCGAGCGTCGTCTACCCGCTCGCCTACGGGCCGCTCGGCATCGCCAGCGCCGACTTCGACGCCGACGGCAACCTCGATCTCGCGATCGCGTCGACGTCGAGCTCCTACGCGCTCACCTGGTTCCCGGGCAACGGCGACATGACGTTCGGAGCCGGGCACATCGTGCCGTCGACCAGCCAGGACTCCGCAACGCGCCTGATCGCCGCCGACTTCAACAACGACGGCAAGCCCGACATGGCGATGTCGCGCACGACCGGCGCGCGCGTGTTCCTGAATCCGCTGCCGAACTTCCAGTTCCAGAACGCCTTCGATCTGCCGGTGAGCTACCCGATCGGAAGTCTCGCCGCCGCGGACGTCGACGCCGACGGCTTCCTCGATCTGCTGACGGAGAGCAACGCCGGTCACTTCGCCGTCTGGCACGGAGCGGGCGACGGCACGTTCACGCTGCTCCACGACTATCCCATCGCCGGCTACGCGACCGACATCCGCGCGGGCGACATCGATCGCGACGGACGCGTCGACGCCATGATCTCGAGCTTCAGCGGCATCCAGCTCTACCTCAACACGGGCGGCGGAGCCTTCGCCGCGCCGCAGTCGATCGCGAGCGGTGTCGAGCCCATGGCCTGCGAGCTCGGCGACTGGAATGGGGATGGGTGGAGCGATCTCGCCGTCTCGTGCAGCAACTACGCGGGACAGGCCTACCTCTCCGTGCACGAGCGCATCCCGCCGCCGGCGCTGCTCGCGTACTGCTTCGGAGATGGCACGCTCGCGACGCCGTGTCCGTGCGGCAATCCAGGCGCGCCGGGCAACGGCTGTGCGAGTTCGTTCAACGCCTCGGGCGCGCATCTGGCCGCGAGCGGCGCGCCCGCGAGCGACAACGTGGTGCTGACGGGCTCGGGCATGCAGGCCACGGGCATCGGCGTCTTCCTGCAGGGGGACGCGATCGATCCAGGCGGTTTCGTCTTCGGCGACGGCACGACGTGCACGGGCGGAGCGCTCGTGCGCTTGCGCGGCGTCGCGCTCGCGGGCGGAGTGGCCTCGTTCCCTGTCGCGCCCGAGACGATCACGCTCTCCGCTCGCGGAGGCGTCGTACCCGGCTCGGGTGCAATCCGCTCGTACACCGTCTACTACCGCAACGCGGCGGCCGCGTTCTGTCCGCCGGCGACGTTCAACGCGGCGAACAGCGTGCGCGTGATCTGGTAGCGCGCACGCGGGAGCGCGGGCCGGTTCCGCTCGACGCCTCGCGCGCGCCCGGCATGCGCCTCGTCGACTTGCGCGCGAGCGCTGCCGCGGCGGTCCGTGCTGCGGTGCGCTTGCGAGCCCGCGACCTTGTGGCGCTCGCCACGTTGCACGCCATTCATCGACGGGGCGCGCGAGCGCACTGCGTACGGACAGCAGCAACCGCGCGTACGACGAAGGCTCCACAGGCACCGCGCGCGCCCTCGCCTACGATCGAGACGGACGCGGTCCGTCTCTCTCTCACGAGTGTGTCGGGGGTGCGTGGACGTGCGCCGTTCACGCTGGACGCAGCGTCCCCGCTCGAATCGCAAGGAGCCACCTCATGACGTTCACGCTGTGCCGACTCTGCGTTCTCTCCGTGTTCTCGGGTGCGCTGGCGATCTCCGCCTCCGCGCAGAACCTGCTCTTCGACTTCAACAACGCGCCGCTGCACTCGCCCTTTCCGGTCGACGTGACGGTCGGCGGCGTCACGGCGCACCTCTCGGGCACGGGGCAGAGCTACTCGATCCAGGACACGAGCGCTCCCGTCGTTCCGATCGGGTTCACGGGCCGCTTCATCTATCCGAGCAGCGTCTTCCCCGCGGACCTCCTGATCAGCTTCGACCACACGCTGACCGCGTTCTCGATCCTCTACGCTCCGCAGGAGCTCGCCTGTGATGATTCGGCCACGATGCGCGTGACCGCGAGCAGGAACGGCACCTTCGTCGGCACGAACACGCACACCGCCGCGAATCCGGGCACGTGGCCGGTCGACACGTTGAGCTGCGCGTTCCCGCAGGGCTTCGACAGCGTCGTGGTCCACTGGGACAGCCGTCCGCCGACGTGCTCGGACTACGGGCCGATCTTCCTCGCCGACGACATGCGCATCACGGCGCTGATCCCGGTCGGTACGTCGTATTGCTTCGGCGATGGAAGCGCGCTGCCTTGCCCGTGCGTCAACGACGGATCGACGGGCAACGGTTGCGCGAACTCCTTCTTCGCGAGCGGTGCGAACCTGCGCGCCTTCGGCACGGCCAGCGTCGCGGCCGACAGCGTGCGGCTCGATGCGAGCAACATGAGCGGCTCGATCGCGATCTTCTTCCAAGGCACCGCGAGCACGCCGCCGACGGTCATCGACGACGGCCTGGGCTGCGTCGGCGGTCCGATCGTCCGACTGGGGAACAAGCCCGCGTCGGGAACGAGCAGCTATCCGCAAGCCGGCGACGCATCGATCAGCGTGCGCGGCGGCATTCCGGCGGCCGGCGGCACGTTCTACTACCAGTGCTTCTACCGCAATGCGGCCAGCGCCTTCTGCCCGCCGGCGACCTCGAACCGGACGAACGGAATGCAGATCGCATGGACCCCATGACATGGGTGGACCTGTCAGGCCGCTGAGCTGATTCAGGTCACTTGCGAGTCGTGCGAGGCGGAGCTGGCGATCCAGCTCAGCCTCGCTCGCGTCGCTGCGCACGCGCGAGTCTTTCGCGCGCGGCGTGTCTCGCCCGGCGCGGACGCGCAGGTAGGGCGCCGCCGCGGGAGCAGGGCTCTCGCGCGGGGGGCAGGCGAATCGGCGCGACCAGGGGGCGTCGCGCGGCCAGGAGCCCCAGTCGATGGGTTGCGCGTCATGCGGACGGAATCACGAACATGCAGGCTGAGCTGATGGAGTCCGGTTTCACGGAAGAGCGCGATGTGCCCGAGATGGGCCGGCTCACGCGCGCGGCGATCCTCGTCTACGGAGTCGTCGCGTACGGCGGATTCCTGGCGACGATCCTGTACGCGATCGGCTTCGTCGGAGCCTTCGTCGTGCCCAAGTCGATCGACTCCGGCGCAACGGGTTCGGTCGGCGGCGCGCTGGCCGTGAACACGGCTCTGCTCTCGCTGTTCGTCGCGCAGCACACGCTGATGGCGCGCCCGGCGTTCAAGTGCTGGTGGACGCGCAGCGTGCCCGATTCCATCGAACGCAGCACGTTCGTGCTCTGCACGTGCGCCGTCTTCGCGCTGCTCTTCACGCAGTGGCGTCCGCTGCCGGCGCTCGTGTGGAACGTGACGCAGCCCGTCGCCTTCTGGACGCCGACCGCGCTCTCGCTCGCCGGATGGGGGATCGTGTTCGCGAGCTCGTTCATGGTGAGCCACTTCGACCTCTTCGGCCTGCGCCAGACCTGGTTCCGTTTCGCGCAGCGCGCCTACCGTCCGGTCGGCTTCCGCGTCGCCGGGCTGTATCGCTGGGTGCGCCACCCGCTGATGCTCGGGTTCCTGATCGCGTTCTGGAGCACGCCGACGATGACGGTGGGGCATCTGTTCTTCGCGTGCATGGTCACGGCCTACATCCGCTTCGGCACGTGGATGGAAGAGCGCGATCTGATCGCGGAGCACGGCGAGAGCTACCTCGCGTACAAGGCTCGAGTGCCGGGCATCCTGCCGTTGCCGCGTCTCTCCGGCCGCGCCGCGAGCGGACGGTCCGTGTCGTAGTCCGCGTCCGGATTCTCGATCACGCGATGGACGCGCGAGCGCGGCGGCATGCAGCCGCGCTCGCGCTCTCAGGCGCCTGCGCGCGCCCGTTGCAGTCGATCTCCGTCGCACACGGAGGGGGGGGGCCGGCGTGGTCGACTTCATCCAGGCTCGACCTGCGCCGCGCGAGCGCCGGCTCCGTGTCCGGATCGCGTGCAAGCGCAGTCGCGCGGAGCAGGCCAAGAGTTCCGTGCACCCGGGTGCGCGCGCGAGGTGCACCCGATCGCGGTCACGATCGTTCAATCCAGGCGTGCGTCTACCTCGATCGAAGCGTCGCGAGTACGTTGGGCGCATCCCCGGCGTGACCTGCGGCGCGACTCGTCGCGCGCGTGCGACATTCGAGATCCCTGGAGCTTTGCGATGAAACCGAGTCCCATCCTTTCCGTCTCCGCGATCGTCATCCTCTTCGCCCCGTCGGCCTTCGCTCAACGATCCTGGACCCAGCCGTCCGAACGCTCCGGCGTCGAGACGCAACGCGACGACCAAGGGCACGCCGTGCGCGCCGTGCGCGACTTCACGGCTCCGGCGCCGACGCAGAGCGCGTCGCTCGTCGCCAACTGGCAGGCGCTCGGACCTTTCGGCGGCGACATCGACGACGTGCAGGTCTCGCCCGTCAACGCGAACCTCGTGCTCGCGGGCCTCGCTCCGGCGACGCTGTCGGGCGGCGGCATGTACCGCTCGACCGATGGCGGTGCGAGCTGGTCGACCGTCGCGTCGCTCGACGGCAAGGTCGTGCACGACATCGCCTTCGCTCCCGATGGAACGGCCTACGCGGGCACGCTCGACGGCGTGTGGAAGAGCATCGACGGCGGAGCGACGTTCACGAACCTGCCGCTCGGCATCGGGCTCAACGACGAAGTGGTCGAGATCGACGTCGATCCGACGAACCCGCTGCGCCTGTGGATCGGCGTCGGTGATGCGCTCGGCAATCAGCCGGTCAACGTCATGCTCTCGACGAACGGAGGCACGAGCTGGGCGAACCGCACGCCGCCGCTCGCCTCGCCGCAGACTTGCGCGACGATCGCCGTGGATCCGACGAACTCGAACAAGGTCTTCGCCGGTTTCCGCGGCTTCGGCGGCGGGGGACAGGTGTGGGTCTCGAGCAACGGCGGCACGTCGTGGGTGAATCGCTCCGCGGGCCTGCCCGCGGGCATTCCGATCAACGACATCGTGCACGACGGCGCGCGCGCGCTCGTCGGCGGCGGGCAGCTCTTCGGCGGCCAGAACTTCGGCTTGTTCAGCACGGCGAACGACGGCGTCACGTGGACGCCGCTGCACAGCGGGCTCTGGCCCAACCTCGTCACGCAGGACATCGGGATCGATCCCAACGCGGCGAACATCGTCTACGTCGCGACCGCGGGCGCGGGACTGTTCCGCTCGATCGACGGCGGGAGCACGTGGTCCTTCGGCGTCGGCGGCACTGGCTCGCTGTCGGTGAACGCCGTGAGCTTCGCGCCCGGCAGTTCCAGCACCATGTTCACGGGCTCGAGCTCGAACGCGGTCTGGCGCAGCACCGACTCGGGCGCGACGTTCGCGGCGTCGTCGATCGGCATCGGCGCGCTCGACGTGTACTCGATCGACTCGAATCCGCTGAACGGTGACGAGCTCGCGATCGCGTTCCAGGGCTTGAACGACGGCGGCGTGTTCACGTCGCTCGACTCCGGCGCGAGCTGGAGCCTCGCCGCGCTGCCGGGCACGCGCTACAACCACGTGCGCTTCGCGCCGGACGGAACGCTGTACGCGATCTCGGACGGTCCGACGACGATCGGCGCGGAAGCGCTGTATCGCCGCACCGGCTCTTCGTGGAGTCCGATCGGCCCCAACCAGGGACCGCTCTTCGAGTCGGAGCTCTTCGGCATGCGCGTGAGCGCGAACAACCCCGGCATGATCGTCGCCGTCGGCGCGGACTTCGGTGTCGCGGGCTTCGAGCCGACGGTGTGGCTCACGACCGACGGCGGCGGGTTGTGGACGAAGGTCTACGAAGGCGCCAGCCCGAATCATCCGCTGCAGGATGTGCTGGTGGTCGATCCGGCGGGGGACACGACCTGGCTGGCGTGCTTCCTCGACTTCACTGGCGGCGGCGCCGGCGGCGTGTTGCGCTCGAGCGACTCCGCGGTGACGTGGACCCCGTCGCTCACGGGGTTGCCGGCGCAGATCACCCCGTACTCGCTGGCGAGCACGGCGCTCGGCGGCGGAGCGATCTACCTCTCGAACGCGGCGGCGGCGAGCGCGAGCGCGGTGTTCCGCACGCTCGACGGCGGTCTGACGTGGAGTGCGACGGGCTTCCTCGGCCAGGCCTACGAGGTGCAGACCGACGGACTCGATCCCAACGCGCTCTACATCGCGCAGCCTGGCTCCGTGCGCGTGCGCATGTCGATCGACGGCGGCGTGACGTTCGCGCCGTTCAACACCGGCCTCTCGACGAACGAGTTCCCGCGCGATCTGCAGCGCGCGACCGCGCCGGGTGGCGACCTGCTGCTCGCCGCGACGCACGGCTCGTACTCGACGGATCTCGTCCCGGCGCCGGTTCCGTTCTGCTTCGGCGACGGAGTGCTCCTGGCCTGCCCGTGCGGCAACAACGGAGCGACGGGCAACGGCTGCGCGAACTCCGCGTTCTCCGCGGGCGCGAACCTGAGCGCGACCGGGCTCGCCAGCGTCGCGTCGGATTCGCTCTTGCTCAGCGCGAGCAGCCTGACCGGCAACGTGGCCGTGTTCTTCCAGGGCACGGCGCAGGTGCCGGCGTCGGTCATCGACGACGGCCTGGGCTGCGTGGGTGGACCGATCATCCGTCTGGGCAGCAAGCCGGCGTTCGGGACGAGCTCCTTCCCGCAGCCCGGCGATCCGACGGTCAGCGTGCGCGGCCAGGTGCCTCCGTCCGGCGGCACGTACTTCTACCAGTGCTTCTATCGCAACGCCGCCGTCGCGTTCTGTCCGCCGGCGACGAGCAACCGCACGAACGGGGTCCAGATCACCTGGATCCCGTAGTTGCGTGAGGGAAAGCCCGCGCGCGGAGGATCGTCGTCACGAAATGACGTCGAACCGGAGTACCGTACTCCGCGGTTCAACGCACGGTCTTCATGTGTGCGACGAGCTGCTCGAGCGCCGTGCCCCAGCCGGAGTGGAAGCCCATCTCCTCGTGCTGCTTGCGGCTCGTCTCGTCGCCGTGCATCACGATCGCGGTGTACTTCGTGCGCTGGCCTTGGGGGCCGTGCGCCTCGAGCAGGATCGTGGCGGTGAATCGGAACGGACAGTTCGCCCCCGGTGCCTCGCGCGAGGGACGGAAATCCGCTTCGAGCGCGTCGGTCCAGACGAGCTTCTTGTTCGGCACGACTTCGAGGTAGCAGCCGACGTTCGGGAAGCGCTCGCCCTCGGGGGAGCGCATCACCGTGCGAAACAGTCCGCCGGGGCGCAGGTCGATCTCGCACTCGACGGTCGTCCACGGCACGGGCGTGAACCACTTCATCACGTGCTCAGGAACCGTCCAGGCCATCCAGACGAGCTCCGGCGAGACGTCGACGGTGCGTTCGAGTACGAGATCCAGCTTGGGGTCGATCTTCATTTCGTCTCCGGGTTGGGTCGACGCCGTTGCGCGCGTTTCAAGGCCGCGAGGTGGTCGTCGAGCTGATCGAGTCGCCGCTCCCACGTCGCGCGCTGGCGCGCCATCCAGCTCTCGGCCGTCTTCAACGGCTGCGGCGCGATCGTGTAGGTGCGCACGCGCCCGAGCTTGCGCGAGCGCACGAGCCCGCAGTCCTCGAGCACGTCGAGATGCTGGAGGAAGGACGGCAGCGCCATGTCGAAGGGCTCGGCGAGCTCGCTCACCGCGGTCGCGCCGCCGCTCAGGCGCTCGAGCACGGCGCGCCGGGTCGGGTCGGCCAGAGCGCGGAAGACTCCGTCGAGCGCGGCCTGTTGCTTAGGCATGAGCCTAAGTATGTGTGCGGCGCCGGGCCGGGTCAAGAGCTCCGTGCACGCGTCCGCCGGAGGCATCGACCCGCGCGACCGTCGCCGCCGCGAAGCCGACCGAGAGGTCGATCGCGTTTCGCGCGCCGATCCACGCGACGACGAGAGCGCCGGCCAGAGCGGGCGCATGCTGGTGTCGATTCCTCCGGCAGCACATCGAGCACGACGTCCGGCGCGCGAGCGCAACGTACGCGCGCGGAGTACGCTGTCGCGCTCGGCCCCGGATGGCAGCGGGGCCGGCTCTTCCCTTCGGAGGTCTTCGCATGCGCTCCTCGGTGACTCGCCTGGCACTGCTCTGCACCGTCGCTCCCTTCGCCACGGCCCAATCCACGCTCTACATCGAAGCCTGCAGCCTCGGTTGCTCGAGCGGGGCCGGCGGGGTCCCGGTTTCGTGCGCGAGCGTGATCCAGGCGCCGAACGGCGATCTGCGCGTGCGCTTCTCGCGTCCTGTCGATCCTGCTTCCGTCGCGGCCCCGACGTTCCAGATCGTCGATGTGAACAGCGGTCAGGTCCCCGCGGGCACGCGCAGCGTCGACGCGAACGACAGTCGCTGGGTGGTCTTCCGGCCCTCGCTGAGTTTCGACGCGTTCGGCAACCCCGTCTTCGGCCTGAACTCCGGGACGACGTACCGGATCACGATTCCCGGCTTGGCGCAGGGCGACGCTCCGCCGTTCGTGATGAGCACGGACGTGCCGGCGCTCGCGAACACCAGCCGTCTTCAGTGCGACATCCAGGTCCAGGCGCAACCGGCGTGGGTCGGGGCGAATGACTGCCCTGGGACGTCGGCTTGCCCGTGCGCGAACGCGGGAACGGGCGGCAACGGGTGCGGCAATTCCGTCAGCTCGGCGGGAGTGGGCCTCTTCGCGCAGGGCCAGCAGCTCGTCTCGCAGGATCGGTTGGAGTTGCTCCTGACCGGCTTGCCGTCGGGAACGGTGCAGTTCTTCCAAGGCACGCTGCGCGAGAACGGCGGCGCGGGAACGGTCTTCGGTGACGGCCTCTTGTGCGTCGGCGGCGACTACGTCCGGCTGCGATCGCGCAGCGGCGCGACTGGATTGCGTGTCGTGCCGGCCAGCGGGCAACCGCTGCTCTCGCTGCAAGGATCCGTGCCGCCCGCCGGCGGAACGAGGCGCTATCAGGCGCTCTATCGCGACGATGCGTCCTTCTGCACACCGGCGGTGGTCAACGGCTCGAATGCGGTCGAGGTGCTCTGGCTGCCGTGATCGATCGGCGAGCGAGGCGTCGTCGCGTCGCGCGACGCGTGGAGACCGCTCCCTCTGGAACGCGCGATCGAGTAACACGACGGTCGCCGGAGTCGAGAGCGTCGCCAGTCCGCTCGTGTCGCGCTTGGCGGCCTGGAGTAACTTGCGTCGCGCTTCGCCGCGCGCGCCGTGTTGGTCGCTCGGCCGGGTGAGGATCGAGGATCCCGCTGGCGTCGAGGACACCCGCCTGCATCGCCGGCTCGGGCCTTCCGGTGTGCACGACCCTCTCGCCGTGCCGGCCCGATGGTTCGATCGAAGCGCGCTCGCCGAACGTGGATCCGGTCCCGGTTGCGAGCGCGAAGAGCCGAACTCTCGTTGCGTCCGCACACGGGATTGACGCAGATCATTTCGATGGATATAGAAACGTCCCGCGATGGTCACCGCGCTCGAACGCCACTCGAAGCAGCTCGCCGCGCTCGCCAGCCCGGTGCGCCTCGCGATCTTGCGCTTCGTCGTGCAAGGCGATCACGACGGCACCGTCGTGGGGGACATCCAGGCGAAGCTCGACATTCCCTGGTCGACGCTCAGCCACCATCTCGAGCGACTGACGAGCACCGGGCTGCTGAAATCCCGGCCCGAGGGGCGCTTCATCTACTACCGCGCGGACTACGCCGCTCTGCGCGCGCTCACGAACTACCTGTGGGAGGACTGCTGCAAGGGCGGCGGTCCGTCGTGCTGCTGAGGGACTCCCGCTCGTGTCTTCCCGCGTTCGTCCGTGCAGCGAATCGAAGCTGGCGAAGAGGCGCCTTTGCGCTCCCGTCGTCGCACTCGAGCGGTCCCGCGCGAGTCTCGTGGAGCGAGGAGCTCGATGACGAACCCCGGCGCGAGCGTCCTCGGCAGGCTGTCCTTCCTCGATCGCTACCTGACGCTCTGGATCTTCCTTGCGATGGGGATCGGAGTCGCGCTCGGCTCGATGGCGCCTGGTTGCGCGTCGACGCTCGATCGCCTGAGCGTCGGCACGACCTCGATCCCGATCGCGGTCGGCCTCGTCCTGATGATGTACCCGCCGCTCGCGAAGGTGCGCTACGAGGAACTCGGCAAGGTGCTGCGCAACAAGCGCGTCCTCGCGCTCTCGCTCGTCCAGAACTGGCTCATCGGGCCGGTGCTGATGTTCGCGCTCGCCGCCCTGTTCCTGCGAGACGAGCCCGAGTACCGGCTCGGGCTGATCCTGATCGGTCTCGCGCGCTGCATCGCGATGGTGATCGTCTGGAACGATCTCGCGCGCGGCGACACGGAGTACTGCGCCGGCCTCGTGGCCTTGAACTCGATCTTCCAGATCCTGTTCTTCCCGGTCTACGCCTACGTGTTCGCGACGCTCCTGCCGCGCTGGCTCGGCCTCGAGGGCGCCGTGGTCGACATCGCCATCGGCGACGTGGCGCTGAGCGTCGCGCTCTACCTCGGCGTGCCGTTCGCGGCCGGCTTCGTGACCAGGCGCGCGCTCGTGCGCGCGCGAGGACGCGAGTGGTACGAGAGCCGCTTCCTGCCGCGCATCGGGCCGATCACGCTCGTGGCGCTGCTCTTCACGATCGTGGTCATGTTCTCGCTCAAGGGAGACACGATCGTGCGGCTGCCGCTCGACGTGTTGCGCATCGCGCTGCCGCTCTCCGTCTACTTCGTCGTCATGTTCGCGCTCTCGTTCTTCCTCAGCCGGCGCGTGGGAGCGAACTACGAGGAGAGCGCGACGCTGTCGTTCACCGCGGCGTCGAACAACTTCGAGCTCGCGATCGCCGTCGCCGTCGCGACGTTCGGCATCGACCACGGCGCGGCGTTCGCCGCGGTCATCGGGCCGCTGGTGGAAGTGCCGACGCTGATCGCGCTCGTGAACGTCGCCTTGTGGCTGCGGCGCAGGTGCGGAGCGGGCGAGCCGGCGCTCGAGGCCGCGCACTGCGACGCTTCCCGAGACCCGACGCCTTCGAGTTCCGCATGGAGACCGTGATCTTCGCCTGCGTGCACAACGCCGGCCGCTCGCAGATGGCAGCCGCGTTCTTCAACACGCTCGCCGATCCCGCGCGGGCGCGCGCGATTTCCGCCGGCACGAATCCCGGAACGCGCGTTCATCCCGAGGTGCTGGACGCGCTGCGCGAGCTCGGCATCGATCTCGCCGGCGCGCGGCCGCAACGCCTGACGCCCGAGCTCGCGCGCGGAGCGACGCTGCTCGTGACGATGGGCTGCGGCGAGGAATGTCCGCTCGTCCCTGGCTTGGAGCGCGACGACTGGCCGCTCGCCGATCCCAAGGGCCAATCGATGGAGCGCGTGCGCGAGATCCGCGACGACGTGCGCGAACGCGTGAGCCGCTTGCTCGCGACGCGCGGCTGGCAACGCGCGAGCTCGGTCAGCGACACGGACGCACGTTGAACGGCGCCGGTTCCGGCTCGCAGCAGCGTTCGCGCCCGACGTTGCCCGTGCGCGTGCGACAGGTCGCGGGACCCGTGGGCTCGCCGCGCGCGTCGCGCTCGACCTGGCAGCGCGCGAGCACGAGGTCGCGCAGGCGCGCACGAGCGCGCTGCACGCGCGACTTCATGCCCGAAGCCGAGAGACCGAGCTCGCGCGCCAGCGCTGATTGAGCCTCGCCGCCGACGTCGACGCGTTCGAGGAGCGAGCGCTCCTCCGCGGAGAGCAGGGCGAGCAGCGGCACGAGACACTCCGAGGCCTCGTCTCGTGTCTCGACCTCCGGCGCGGCGCCCGCTTCGACGTCCTCGGTGCCGGCGGCATCCGGCCGCGCGCGAGCGCGCAACACGTCGACGATCGCGCTGCGAGCAGCGGCCGTGACCCAGGCGTGCGGCGAGGCCAGCGCGCCGCGCGCCTGCGTCTCGAGGAGCCGCAACAGCACGGTCTGCACGACGTCGTCGGCGTCGGACGACGAGCGCACGCGCTTCTCGACGTAACGTCGCAAGCGCGCGCGGAACTCGTCGTGAGTGACTTCGAACCTGCTCATGCGCTCCGTGCCCGGCTCAGGCGTCGCGCGCGTCGCAGCAACCGTCGCCCGGCGTGCAGCAGCCCGCGGCGGCGCCCGGCTGCGCGCGATCCGGACTGCTCGCGGCGGAATCCTCGCAGCAACCCGGCACGTCGTCGCAGCAGCCGGGAGTACAAGCCTCGGCCGTGCGCGAGGCCGCAGCGGGCGCGCGGGTCTGCGGACCAGCGGCGCAGGCGGCGGTGAGTACGAGGATCGGAGCGCAGATGGTCTTCATGAAGGTTCCTGACGGTGACTGTACGGTCCGCGACGGACGTCGAGGCGGCACCGCACCTGGAGACGGTCGAACGCCCGATTGGACGCAGGACCGCCCGGAATTCTTGGGGGCAAGTCCGTCAGGGACCGGACGGGCAGGACGTTCGCGCGCGAGCCGGGCGGCCCGGGGCGCCCGAGCCTCGACGGATCGCCGAGCCGCGCGGGCGCGAGCGATACGCGAGCCTCGTCCGCGATCGAGTGCGTTCCGCGGTGGCGTGCGGCGCGCGAACTCTTGATACAAGGTCGGTTCGTCGCGAAGCGCAAGACCGCCGAAACACCCCCGATCGCCACGATCCATGAAGCCCTCCGTTCTCGCCGCGCGGTGCGTCCGCGCGCTCGCCGTCGTCGCCTGCCTGGCCGGCGCGGACGCCGCGCAACGTCCGCCGGCGCAACTCGACAGCGCCGCGATCCTGCGGCGCATCGAGAAGCTCGGAGTCGTGGGCAGCGTGCTCTACATCGGCGCGCACCCCGACGACGAGAACACGCGCTTGATCGCGTACCTCTCGAACGGCTTGAAGGTGCGCACGGCGTACCTCAGCCTGACGCGCGGCGACGGCGGGCAGAACCTGATCGGCACGGAGCTCGGCGACGCGCTCGGCGTGCTGCGCACGCAGGAGCTGCTCGAGGCGCGCCGCGTCGACGGCGGCGAGCAGTTCTTCACGCGCGCCGTCGATTTCGGTTTCAGCAAGAGTCCCGACGAGTCGTTCGCGAAGTGGGGCCGCCAGGAAGTGCTCGGCGACGTCGTGCGCGTGCTGCGCGAGTTCCGGCCCGACGTCATCGTCACGCGCTTCTCGACCGACGGCAGCGGCGGTCACGGCCATCACACGGCCTCCGCGCTGCTCGCAGAGGAGGCCTTCGATCTCGCCGCCGATCCGCGCGCGTTTCCCGCGCAGCTCGCGCAGGGCTTGGAGCCCTGGCAGGCGACGCGGCTCTTCTTCAACGCGAGCACGTGGTGGAGCGCGGATCTTCCGGCGAAGGTGAAGCAGGATCCCGGCCGCTGGGTCGCGCTCGACGTCGGAGGCTACGACGCGCTGCTCGGCGCGAGCTACACCGAGATCGCGGGCCGCAGCCGCAGCCAGCACAAGAGCCAGGGCTTCGGCGCGGCGGAGACTCGCGGCGCGCTGACCGAGTACCTGCGCCTGGAGAAGGGCGCGGCGCTGAAGGAGCCGCAGCTCTTCGACGGCCTCGACACGAGCTGGGCGCGCGTCGAGGGCGGCGCGCGCGTGCTCGCGCTGCAACGCGAGCTCGTCGCGAGCTACGACCTGCGCGCGCCCGCGCGCAGCGTGCCGCAGCTCGCCGAGTTCGCGCGGCGGCTCGCCGACGCGGCACGCGCGCCGGGTCCCGCGCGCGCGTGGATGCGCATGCTGGCGCGGGCGGCGCGCGAGCTCGCGCTGCAGGCCTGCGGCGTGGTCGTCGAGGCGCTCGCGACCGTGCCCACGGT
>JBGATX010000109.1:0-18351 GCA_044228975.1 Planctomycetota bacterium
GAGAACCGCGTGCTCGCGCGTCACGGACTGCGCGCGCTCGAGCTCTCGAAGAGCCCCGGCGTGCGCGCGCTGTTGCGCGTGGCGAAGCTCGAGGGGCTCAAGCTCGACGCCGAGGACGTCGCGTTCAAGATCGGGCCCCGCATCAACGCGTCGGGACGTCTGGGCAGCGCGCAGAAGGCGGTCGAGCTCCTGCTCGCGAACGACGACGCGAGCGCGACGGCGGCCGCGAACGAGCTCGATCGCTTGAACGAGGAGCGCAAGCGCATCGAGGCCGATCTCGTGCGGCTCGCGATCCGCGCCGCCGAGCCATTCGCGGATCCGGTCGAGCATCCCGTGCTCGTGCTCGCCGGCCAGGGTTGGCACCAAGGCGTGGTCGGCATCGCCGCGGCGCGCATGGTGACGCGCTTCGCGCGGCCGGCGCTCGTGATCGGCCTCGATGGCGCGAGCGGTCGCGGCAGCGCGCGCTCGATGCCCGGCTTCGACGTGCTCGAGGCGCTCGCGGGCGGCGCGCGGCACATGCAACGCTTCGGCGGCCACGAGCAGGCGGCGGGTTGCGAGGTCGCCGCGGATCAGATCGACGCGCTGCGTTCCGCGGTGTGCGCGCGCGCGCACGAGATGCTCGAGCGGCAAGGGATGCAAGCGCCGGCGCTCGCGATCGACTGCGAGATCCCGCTCTCTGCGATGACGCCCGAGCTGATGCGCGAGCTCGATCGCTTGAAGCCGTTCGGCCAGCACAACGAGCGGCCGATGTTCCTCTCCTGCGGCGTGCGCCTGGCCGAGCCGCCGCGCGTCGTCGGCGCGGACGGGACGCACATGCAGCTGCGCGTTCGATCGGGTGCCCATGAACTGAAGGCGATGGCCTTCGGTCAGGCGCACCGCGCGGCGGAACTCGTCATGGGCGCCGACGTGCACGCGGTGTTCACGCCGAAGTGGAACACCTTCCGCGGCGAAACGAAGCTCGAGATCGAGCTCGTCGACTTCCGCACGGGCGCGCGGCCGGAGCTCTGAGCGCTTGGCGTCGGGAGCTCGCGATGACGAGCTCTGGCGTCGCGCGGCTGCGTGAGTGAGTCGATGAGCGACCACGCTGGTGCATCCGGGGGCGGATGCCATGCGCGCGCTTCGACGCCTCAGGGACGAACGTGCTCGCGCCGTTCCTGCTCGTCAGCCGAGCGCGTCGGCTCGAGCGCGACGCTCGGAGCGCGGAAGGCGCGACCCGCAGCGCCCGCGTGTCTTGGCTGCGACCGCCAGCGACGAGGAGTCCGTCGAGCGCGGATCGATCTCGTGCGGACCGAAGCCGGGAGCTCCCGCCCGGCGCCGCCGGCTCGCGTGCTGGGCTCACGGACGAACGCTCCCGCGTCGCCGTCCAGGAGTTTCGTCCACACGAAGGAGACCGTGCCGGCGCCAGCCGATGCTCAGGAGCCACGTGCGAGGTGGTGACACGGGAGCGCGAGCGAGCGTGGCTGCGTCGGGTTTCATCGCGCTCCATCCGTCGAAGGCTGCACCTGAAGAGAACGGATCGACCCCGACGCAGTGCGAGCCGTGCTTACGAGCATTGAGCAGCACGTAGGCCAGCGCGTGGCGAACCTCGCGCGGTGTTCGCAGAGCGCGCGCATGGAATCGGTCCGCGAACACACGACCAGCGTGCTGCCACAGACGATTGAGTCCCTGCGCAATGCGGATCGCGAGCGACTGCATGCCGCGCGACAGGGACCGCGCGTCGCGCGCCTCCACGAGTGCGTGAACGTGATCGGATTGGATGGAGAAGTGAACGAAGCGCAGCGACGGAGCGTCTTGGAGGGAACGGAACGCGCTGTGGAGGACCTCCCTCGCACGCGCCGTGCGAAGACTCGGAAGACCCGGCGCTCGTTTGCACGTGACGAGCACGGGATGTCGAGCAGCGAGCGGTGGACGAGCGGAGTGCGAGGCGAGAGCGCGCGCTCCCTTCGGCTTGCGTCCCGCGCCGCGGCGTGCGCCGCCATGCGTCGAGAACGACAGCTGTCGAGCGCGCGGACTCTTCGGGCAAGACGTTGTGCGAAGCCGTGTCATCTCCGATCGACAAGACGAACGGAGAGCGCAACCGTGACGAGAAATGCGGCGAGAGAGCCCGTGCGCGAGCGATTGCGTGTTCGAGAGCGCCGAATTCGTGGTCTCGGAGGTCACGACTTGAATCGGCAGATGCGCGCAGCGCTCGAGCTCACGAGGCGTAGCCGCTCCTCGACACAACCTCGCTGCGCGGCCGCTCGTCGGCTCCGCGCGATCCGCGCTCGCGTCGACGCACGGACTGCGACGACGGCGTGCACGGAGCATCCCCCGGGAGTGAATGCAGTCGGCACGAGCGTCGACGGATCCCCGGCGAATCGGTTCGCGCTCGCGCATGCCGCGCGAGCGAACTTGATTCGGCACATCCGCGCGCCGCGGACGACTCGACGGCGGGTCCGTGCCTCTTCGGCTCGGCTCACGCAACGGACCGCACGTGCGACGGCGAAGATCGATGAGCGCATCGATGCCGCTCCCCGCGCGTGGCTCAGTGCTCGCGATCCAGCGTCGTCTCCATGAAGCGCGTCCAGCTCTCGCCGTCGGCGCTCAGCTCGCCCACTTCACGCCAGTGCTCGTCGTCGAAGCGGATCGAGAAGCGCACACGCGCACCGTTCTCGTCGGCCGCGAAGGTCCATTCGAGCTTGCCGTCGGCGACGCTCAACGGCGCGTCCACCGCTCCCCAGCCGCGGTCGTGTCCGTTCCAGCGATACTCGCGCGCCCTCGCGTCGAAGTAGACGAGCGCGAGGCCGTCGTGCGTCACGTGCTCCGCGCCCTGCTCGTCGCGCGTCGTTCCGCGGCCCTCGACGAGCAGCACCGTGCCGCCGGCGCGCTTGGTCACGTGCTCGCTCAGCTGGAACTCGACGCGCGGGCCCGGCGCGAACGCGACCCAGCCCGTTCCTTTCCAAGCGCCGACCCAGCCATCGAGCCTCATCAGCTCCTCGACGCCGGCGGACGACGGCGCTACGCGACGATCGTCGATCGCGGACGCGCCCGGCAGCAACGCGAGAGCGCAGGCACAACTCCAAAGCACGCGATGCTTCATCGGCTCCTCATTTCTCGTCGGGCTCGTCGAGGATCTCGCCCAGCCGATCCAGGCGCCGCACCCAGATCGCGCGATGGTCGTGGATCCAGCCTTCGAGCGCCTGGAAGCCCGCCGCGTCGACGTGGCACGTGCGCGTGCGGCCCACCTTGTCGGTGCGCACGAGCTGACTCTCCTCGAGCACGCGCAGGTGCTGGATCACCGCGGTCAAGCTGATGCGCAGTGGCTTCGTCAACCTCGACGCGGGCACGGATCCGCGGCTCAACTCGTCCAGGATCGCGCGTCGCGTGGGATCGCCCAGCGCGCGGAACACGCGGTCGATGTCGACAGCACGACGGCTCTTGGCTCTCTTCATCGAGCGACTCGCGCGTCAGGAGCTCGAGAGCTCGGCCGTCAGTCGCTCGAGGATCTTCCGCCAGCCTTCCGCGCGGCGAACAGGGCCGTCGGCGCCTTCGAAGAACGCTCCCTGGTGCGTGCACGTCAAGCGCGTGCCGGCGCCGTCGGGAGCGAGCTCGACCGTCACGAGCGACGCCGAGAAGCGGTGCTCCCCCATCGCCATCGTCGACGCGGTCACGATGCGCCGGTTCGGCACGATGTCGAGGTGGATGCCGTCGCTCGTGAGCTCGGCACCGGCGAACGGAGTGCCGGCCCTGAACCGGTAGCGCGAGCGCTCGAAGCCGCCGACACGGAAGTCGAGCTCGAACGCCTCGACGTCGTGGTGCTCGCCGGCCGCGAACCAGCGGCGCTTCTTCGACGCATCGGCGAACGCGGCGAAGACGCGTTCGATCGGCCTGGGATAGTCGCGCGTGAGAACGAAGGTGTCGTGGGTCGCGGGCTGCGCATCCATCGGGATCCTCGCTGGACTTCAGTGAAGCAACGGCTTCAGCATGCGCGGAGCCGGCCCAACGGTCAAGCGGATGCTTCAGTTTTCGCGGATCCGCCGGCTCGCCTGCGCGCGGCCCCAGAATCGAGCTCGGGGCAGCCGCGAGCGGAGCACAGCCGTTCGTCCCGTGGATTGCCGGAGGATCGGCGCCACAGCACCCTCGGGCCGCGAGCGCAGCGCGGACTCAGAACCGCAGCGTGTACCCGATCTTGAACGCCGCTTCCTCGAAGCTCGTCACGAGCGCATCGCCGTCGCGCTCCAGCGTCTGGTTCCAGACCACGAACAGCTCCTCGCCCGGGTGCAGGATCCAGCGCAGGCGGCTGTTCCAGCCGAGCGAATCCGACTCGTTGTCGAACTGCACGAAGTTGAACCAGTCGACGTCCGGCGAGAACGACACGTTCGCGCGCGCACGGCCGATCTGCGTCGCGAACGAGCCCGCGGGGAGCTCGATGTGGTTCTGCTCGTAGGCGAGCTCGCCGTTGAAGAACCGGCTCGGGCGCCAGGAGAGCGCGAGCTCCGCGTCCTCGCGCTCGCCGTCGAAGAAGTCGCCGCCCTCCAGCGCGAGCGAGACCGAGAGCGGACGCTTGAGCGCGCTCTCGAGCTCGAAACGCGCGCGCACGAAGTCGTAGCTGCCGGCGGGGATCGTCACCCCGTCGTGGATCTCGAAGTCGCTGTCGAGCACCTCGCGCGCGCCGACGAGCCGCAGGCCGAGCTCGTCGCCGCTCTCGTGCTCGAAGCCGATCGGCTGGAGCGCCACCTCGCCGCTCTGCAGGCGATCGTCGACGTCGGTCACGGCGCCGACCGAGAGCTCGTGCCGGTACTGGCGAATCCACGTGCGCGGACGCGGCTCGTAGTCGAGCGACGCCGAGTACGAGCGGATGCCGCGCCGCGGGACGAAGCCGAGCGTCGCGTCGAAGTCCCGCTGCACCTCGCGCGCGGCGAGCGACCAGCTCCACAAGTCGGCGCGCGACGCGAGCGACGCCCCGAACGCGTTGTCGTCGCCGCTGACTCCCTGCGTCTCGCTGTGCAGCGCCCAGACGCTCGAGTTCAGGTTGCGATCGCCGAGGAAGCGCGACGTGCGGAAGTTGTAGTCGAGGCCGAAGACCGCGTTGTCGTCCGTGCCGGTCGGATTGCCGCTCGTCACGATGCCGCCGAGCGTCGACTGCTCGCCCACGTTGCGGGCCAGACGCGCGACGAAGAGGTCCTTCTCGCCGAGGTTCGCGCTGCGATCCGTGTGCGCCTCCAGCACGCCGATGTTCCAGCCCGCGTGACGGCCGGTGAGCTTGCCGCCGTAGAGGATCGGCACCTCGTTGCCCGCGTCGTCGAGACCGACGCGGCGGCTGAAGAACGGGAGCGCGACCGGATCCTCGCCGAGATCGGCGAACTCGAAGATGCCCGCGTCCTGGAGGAAGAAGTCGCGCTTCTCGGGGAAGAAGAGCGGGAAGCGCGTCAGGTTGACGCGGCGTTGATCGACCTCGGTCTCCGCGAAGTCCGTGTTGAGCGTGAAGCTCGCCTGCAGGCTCGGCGTGAGGCGATAGAACGCATCGAGTCCCGGCGTGCCGAGCAGATCCGCATCGCCGTCGCGCGGATTCGTCCAGTCGCCGTGGAAGAACGGCACGACGTCGAGGCCGAAGCCCTGGTGCAGGCCGCGCAAGCCGGTGAGATCGCCGGCCTGCGAGATCTGGAACGCCGAGATGTCCGCACTCGGATTGTTCCAGCGATCGACCTCGTCGCGGCGCTTCAGGTAGCGATTCAGGTTGAAGCCCCACGTGTCCGTGTCGGGCCGGAAGGAGAGCGTCTGGAACGGCAGCGCCATCTCGAACGACCAGCCGAGCGCGTCGATCGAGCTCTTCCCCTCCCAGATGCCGTCCCACGGCTTGTTGAAGTCCTGGCCGTTGTTCGAGATGACCGCGTCGCCCTTCGAGCCGACCGGTCCCATCTGGAAGAAGTACGCGTTGCGCCGGTCGAGGTACGTGTCGATGTAGATCTCGACGCGATCGTCGGGATCGAGCACCGCGTCGCGCGACATCTGCGTGCCGATGATGCCGGCGAGATCGCGATCGAAGCAGCGCACGCCGAGGTAGAGGTGGTCGTCGTCGTAGAGCACGCGCACCTCGGTGCGCTCGCTCGGCGCCGCGCCGGCGACCGGCTCGATCTGGATGAGCTCGCCGATCGGCGTCGCCGATTGCCAGACGTCGTCGTCGAGGCGTCCGTCGACCAGCGGCGCGCGTTGCGTGCGCGTGGCCAGAGCGCTGCGCCGCGCGTTCGTGCCCGCGTCCTGCCGCGCGTGCACCACCGACGCGAGAGCGCAGAGCGCCGCGCAGATCGCTCTCACGCGTCGAATTCCACCCAGACCGGCGCGTGGTCCGAGAGCCCGGCCTTCTTCTCGATGTGCGCGCTCGTGACGCATTTCGCGAAGCTCGGCGTGGCGAGCACGTGATCGAGGCGCCAGCCGATGTCCTTCGCGCGCGCCTGCCCGCGCGCCGACCACCACGAGTAGAGCCCCGCGACGCCGGGGTGTCTGGCTCGCACGACATCGACCCAACCCTGCTCGAGCAGCCGCGCGAACCACGCGCGTTCCTCGGGCAGGAAGCCCGAGTTCTTCTCGTTCTGCTTGGGCCGCGCGAGATCGAGCGCCGTGGGAGCGATGTTGATGTCGCCGCACAGGGCGATCGGCCGGTCCTCGTCGATGAGCGACTGCGTGAACTCGATCAGGTGCTCGAGGTAGCGCAGCTTGATCTGCAAGCGCTCCGCGCTCGACGAACCCGACGGCACGTACAGGCTGACGATCGAGAAGTCGGGCCAGTCGGCGCGCAGCACGCGCCCTTCGTTGGCGCAGAAGTCGAAGCTGCAGCCCGCGACGTAGCGATCGGGCGCGTGACGCGCGTAGAGCGCGACCCCCGAGTAGCCCTTCTTCTCCGCCGCGTGCCAGCGCGTGTTGTAGCCGGCGGGCGAGCGCAGCTCGTCCTCGACGTCGTGCGGCAGCGCGCGCACCTCCTGCAGGCACAGGACATCCGGTTTCGACCTCTTCAACCAGCGCGAGAAACCGCGCCGCTGCGCCGAGCGGATGCCGTTCAGGTTCAAGGAGCAGAGCGTCTGGCGCATGGGGCGGCGGATTGTCGCCGCGGAAGGCTCGCTGACAAGAGCGCGGTCGCGCTCGGCGTGCGAGCTCGGCGCGCGGGCGCCGCGCTCCATGCAAATGCGCGGAGCCGGGTTCGTCACGTTGAAGGTCTCCGGCGGGCAGAAGGCCGCCGCCGCATTGCGGTAGTAGGTCTGGTAGTAGAGCGTCGTGCCGCTGCCGACCGTCACGCCACCGCGCGCGGAGAGCGTCACCGTGTCGGTCGAATCGGGGAACGAACTCGCGCCTCCCGCGTTCGACCTCGCGCGCAGACGCAGCAGCGCTCCGCCGGTGCAGCGCACGCCGTCGCCGAAGACGGCATCGTCGAGCGCGTCGCCTTGCAGGTAGATGCACACCGACGTCGCCGGCATGCCCGAACCGCGCAGCACGACGTCGTCCGCGGCCGCGTTGCCGCTCGCGAACAGGCTCGCGCCGGAGGGGTTGACGGAGCTCGCGCAGCCGTGACCGCCCGAACCGAAGTTGGAGCACGGGCAGGCGCTCACGTGGCTCGTGTCGACGCCGTCGCCGAAACAGAACGCCTGCGAGGGCGAGGGCACGCCGACGTCGCGCCGGAAGACGTCCCAGTAGTTGTTGTTGTCCCCGGGGACGAGATTCGACGCGGAGCTCTCGAAGGCGAAGTAGCGACCGTCGCTGCTCATCGCCGGCGAGCGCGACCCCGCTCCCGCCTGCGCGCCGGTGGTCGTCACGCTGACGCGCACCGTCGCGCCGGTCCACTGGTCGTGCACGAAGCAGTCGGTTCCGCCGTTCGTGTCGCCCGCGACGAGGTTCGAGGCCCAGCTGTCGAAGGCCACGAAACGTCCGTCGGCGGAGAGCTGCGCGCCGCCGGTGATCGAGCTCGCGCCGTTGCCCTGCACGCCGAAGGCCCCGACGCTGACGCGCTGCGTCGAGCCGTTGACGCGGTCGCGCAGGAAGATGTCGCCCACGGCGTTCGTGTCGCCGGCCACGAGGTTGCTCGCGTCGCTCTCGAACGCCACGTAGCGGCCGTCGGCGGAGAGCGCGGGCTCGAAGCTGCCGAGATCGCCCTCGACCGCTCCTGCTCCGACGCTGACGCGCGTCGTGATGCCGCTCGCGCGCTCCCAGAGGAAGACGTCGGACACGAGGTTCGTGTCGCCCGGGACGAGGTTGCTCGCGTCGCTCTGGAACGCGACGCAGGAACCATCGCCGGCGACGACACCGATCGTGCTCGCGCCCAGCCCCTCGACACCGGCCGAGCTGACGCTCACGCGCAGCGTCGCACCGCTCTGCACGTCGTGCACGAACACGTCGCGCACGCCGTTGGTATCGCCGGGGACGAGGTTCGTCGCGTCGCTCTCGAAGGCCACCCAGCGGCCGTCGCCGGAGATCGAAGCCTGGTACGAAGGACCGTCGGCCTGCAGCCCGTTCGAGTCGACGCTCGCGCGCACCGTCGCGCCCGTCTGCAGGTCCTTGACGAAGATGTCGCGCACCAGGTTGCCGTCGCCGGCGACGAGATTCGTCGCATCGCTCTCGAAGGCCACCCAGCGGCCGTCGGCCGACAACGCGGGCGCGATGCTGCCGTTGTTGGCCGGCACGCCCGACGAGTCGGAACTCGCGAGCACGACCGCGAACGTCTGCACGTCCTTCACGAAGATGTCGGGCAGGTGGCCGTTCAGGTCGTTGAGGATCAGGTTCGAAGCCATGCTGTGGAAGGCGACGTAGCGCCCGTCGGCGGACACCGAGCCCCACAGGCTGTTGAAGTTGCCTTGGAAATTCGTCGGACCGGTGCTGACGCGCACCGTGCTCTGACTCCAGGCCGGCAGCATCAGTCCGGCAACCAGCATCCAGCTCCATCTCGCTTGCATCACGTTCGACTCCTGGACCTAGGTCCGCACGACGAAGGCGCGGGCGTGTGCCCGCGCCGGGATCGAGGCGGCGTGGCTCGCCGCGCCGGCGATGGACGGCGCACGGCGCTCGCGCGCCGGCACGGTTCCATTCGCGAGCCAAGGTAGTCGCCGCGGACTGGGCTCTTCAGTCGGCGAACAGCGCAGGGCCGCTCCACCTCTGTGGGTACGCAGTCGCGCCGCGTGAACGCGTTCGTCAGGTTCACCGTTCCCGGCGGACAGAAGCTCGCGGCGGCGTTGCGATACACGACCTGGTAGACGCGCGTCGCGCCGCTGCCGACGGTGACCCCGCCGAGAGTCGAGAGCGGCAGCGTGTCGCCCGGACCCGGCAGCACGCACAAGCCTCCGACGCTGGCCTTCACGCGCAGCGAGACCGTCTGACCTCCGGCGCAACGCACGCCGTCGCCGAAGACGACGTCGGTGGCGGCGTCGCCCTGCAGGAACTGGCAGACCGTCGCGCGCGGCAGACCGGCCGCGAGCAGCACGATGTCGTCCGCGGCGATGAAGCCGCGCGCGACGAGGCTCGCGCCGGAAGCGTTCATGGAGCTCGCGCAGCCGTGGCCGCCGCTGCCGAAATTCCCGCAGGGACACGCGGAGGTGACGCCAGCATCCGCGCCGTCGCCGAAGCAGAATCCCTGCGAGGGCGCCGCGAGCCCTCGATCCCGCAGGAATACGTCCCACATCGCGTTCGTGTCGCCGTCGACGAGATTCGCGGCGCCGCTGGTGAAGGCGATCCGGCGCCCGTCGTCGCTGAGTCCGGCGGCATTCGACGCGGCGGCAGCCTCTTCGCCGGCGTTCGACACGTCACAACGCTCGGTCGTTCCGGTCCACAGGTCGCGCACGAAGACGTCGAGCGTCTGGTTCGTGTCGTCCGGGACGAGGTTCGCCGCCCAGCTCTCGAAGACGACGAAGCGGCCGTCGCTGCTGATCTGCGCCGGACCGGAGAGCAGGCTCGCGTTGTCGCCCTGGAAGCCGAGCTCGTCGACGCTGGCGCGTTGCGTGCCGCCGCCGAGCCGGTCGTGCACGAAGACGTCGCTCGCGCCGTTGCTGTCGCCGGCGACGAGGTTCGTGCCCTCGCTCTCGAACGCCACGTAGCGCCCGTTGCGCGAGAGGCTCGGGAGCGAGCTCGCGGCGTTGGCTTGCGCCAGCGCGGAGCCGACGCTCGCGCGCTCGGTGGTCGACGCGGCGAGGTCGCGCACGAACACGTCGAGGACGCCGTTCGTGTCGTCGTCCACGAGGTTCGACGCCAGGCTGTGGAACGCGACCGTGAGACCGTTGCCCGCGATCGACGGCGCGCCGCTCGGGGCGTCGCCTTGCGCGTCGAGCGAGCTGACGCTGACGCGGCGCGTCTGTCCGTTCGACAGCTCGCGCACGAAGACGTCGCGCACGCCGTTGGTGTCGTCGGGCACCAGGTTCGTCGCGTCGCTCTCGAACGCCACCCAGCGGCCATCGTCGGAGACGACCGCGTGCGACGAAGTGCCATTGCCCTCGACTCCCGCGCTGCCGACGCTGGCGCGCACGATGCGGCCGCTCTGCATGTCGCGCACGAAGACGTCGCGCGCGCCGTTGCCGTCGCCCTCGACCAGGCTCACGGCGTCGCTCTCGAACGCCACGAAGCGCCCGTCCGCGGAGATCGACGGCCGCTGGCTGCTCAGATTGCCCTGCAGGCCGGCGAAATTGGCGCTGACGAGCGTCAGGGCTCCCGTCGAGAGATCCGCGACGAACACGTCGGGCAGATCGGAGTTGAGATCGTTGGCGAGCAGGTTCATCGCCGAGCTCTCGAACGCGACGAAGCGCCCGTCGGCCGAGAGCGCCGCGCGCAAGCTGTGGTAGTTCGCCTCCGCGCCGCCGGGTCCGACGCTGACGCGCACGGTGGACTGGCTCCAGGCGCCACAGGTGCAGCACGCGAGAACACACGCCAGGGAAATCGCCTGCTTCATGATCGGCTCCGTTCGTGTGCGTACGACGCGAGCCCGCTCGAAGCCGCTCACGACGCGTGGAACGTCACGCGGCGGACGGCGCGCGCTCGCGCCCAACCGATAGACCACTCTGCCCGCGGAGTTACCCGTCGGACCGCTGCGACCATGTCGTATCCACCGCGCAACAGCAGCGGATGTGCGCAAGCGCAACGTGCCGAGCCGCGATCGCACGCTCGCGCACCGCCGGCCGCGCCGCATTCAGACCCAGACGCTGCAACCGCGCTCGACGAGCGGATCGATCGCGCGCGGACGGCCGGGAAACGGATTCCAGCGCAGATCGAGCCGTTCCAGCTCGGGGAGCGACGCGAGAGCCTCGGGCAGCTCGCGCAAGCGGTTCGCGCGCAGATCGAGGTGCGTGAGGCGCCGCCACGCGCCGAGCGCGTCGGGCAGCACGCGGAGCGCGTTGTCGCGCAACGACAGGCGCCGCAACGAGCTCCAACCCGCGCTCGCTTCCGGCAGCGCGGCGAGCCGGTTCGAATCCAACCGCAGCTCGCGCAGCGCGCTCAATGCGCCGAGCTCGTCGGGCAAGGCCGTCAACGCATTCCCTTCCGCGTGGAGCTCGCGCAGCGCGCGCAAGGCGCCGAGCGATCGCGGCAGCGCCTCGAGCCGGTTCGAGCCCGCGCGCAACTCGACGAGCGACGTCATGCGCTCCCAGCTCTCGGGCAGCTCGCGCAGCCGGTTCGCGGCGACGTTGAGGTAGGGAAGGCGCGCGAGCGTGCACAGCCCCGCCGGCAGCGCCTCGAGCCGGTTGTGGCTCAGGTACACGTACCGGTCGAGCGCAACCAGGTCACCGATGTTCTCGGGCAACTCGCGCAGCTCGTTGTGTCCGAGGTCGAGCATGCGCAGCTTCGCGAGGCGTCCCAACCCGGACGAGATCGAAGTCAAACGGTTTTGTCCGAGGTTGAGGACCTCGAGCCCGGTGAGCTCCCACAATGACTCCGGCAGCGACGAGATCTGGTTCTCGCCCAGCGTGAGCTCGCGCAGCCTCTTCAGCTCCCCGATCTCCGCCGGCAGCGCCGTGAGCCGATTGCGATGCAGGCTGAGCACCTCGAGCGCGCTCGACGGCATGCTCGGGAACTCGATCAACCCCAGGTCGTCGAACGCGGCGCGAACCGGATCGGGCGGGCCCGGTCGCCCCAAGTCGTGCTGCGAGTCCATGCGCGCGGCGCGAGCGCCGGGTGACGAGCGTAACGTCGCGCGCCGGCCTCGTGGGCGCGCCTCTCGCAGGTCACTCGCTCCTGCGAGCGCATCACGAGCAAGCCCGCGCCCACGAGGCGCGCCTGCGCTATCTTCCCTCCCCCATGCCGCGCCTCTTCCTGCTCGATGGCACCGCGCTCGCCTATCGCGCGCACTTCGCGCTCCAACGTTCGGGCCTCTCGACGCCCGAGGGCAAGCCCAGTGGAGCCACCTACGGCTTCACGATGACGCTGCGCAAGATCCTCGAGACCGAGAAGCCCGAGGGCATCGCCGTCGCGTTCGATCCGCCCGGTGATACGTTCCGCCACAAGCGCTACGCGCAGTACAAGGCGACGCGCGAGAAGATGGCCGACGAGCTCGTCGTGCAGCTCGACTGGCTGCGCGACGTCGTGCGCGCGCACGGCATCCCGATCTTCGAGGTGCGCGGCTACGAGGCCGACGACGTCATCGGCACGCTCGCGCTGCAGGGCGCGCAGGCCGGCTGGGACGTGTTCATCGTCAGCGGCGACAAGGACATGATGCAGCTCGTCGGTCCGCGCGTGAAGCTCTACAACGTCTTCAAGCCCGGCGTCGACCTCGTCATCGAGGCCGAGGAAGCGGTGAAGGAGAAGTTCGGCACCACACCCGACCACGTGATCGACGTGCTCGCGATCATGGGCGACGCGTCCGACAACGTGCCGGGCGTGCGCGGCATCGGCGAGAAGGGCGCGATCAAGCTGATCGAGGAGTTCACCTCGGTCGAAAACCTCATCGCGAACCTCGACAAGGTCAAGGGCAAGGTGCAGGAGAAGCTGCGCGAGAGCCTGGACGACCTCAAGCTCTCGCTCGAGCTCGTCACCATCCGCCACGACGTGAAGCTCGACCCCGGCCTCGAGTCCATCGGCGCGGCGCGGCCCGATTCCAAGGCGCTGGCGCACGTGTTCAGCAAGCTCGGCTTCCAGAGCCTGCTGAAGAAGGTGTCCGAGGGCACGCGCCAGAGCGAAGCGCGCGACTACCACGTCGTGCGCGACGAACAGGAGCTGCGCGCGATGCTGAAGGAGCTCGAGAAGGCCGGCGAATTCGCGGTCGACACCGAGACGACGAGCCTCTTCCCGCTGCAGACCGAGATCGTCGGCGTCTCGTTCAGCGCGAGCGAGCTGCGCGCCTTCTACGTGCCGTTCAACGCCGAGCCGCCGGTGCTCGCGGGGGGACGCGCGGCGCTGCTCGCGGAGCTGAAGCCGATCCTCACGAGCCCGCAACTGCGCCGCATCGGCCAGAACACGAAGTACGACTGGCTCGTCTTCCACCACGCGGGCCTCGAGCTCCCGCCGCCCGACTTCGACACGATGGTCGCGAGCTACTGCGTCGCCGGCTCGACGCGCCGCCACGGCATCGACGATCTCGCGCTGGTCTACTTCGACCTCCAGAAGGTCCCGACGAGCGCGCTCATCGGCACGGGCAAGAACCAGATCACGATGGACAAGGCGCCGATCGACAAGGTCGGCGAGTACGCCTGCGAGGACGCCGACGTCACCTGGCGCTTGAAGCAGGTGCTCGCCAAGGAGCTGGTCGACACGCAGTCGGACAAGCTCTTCCGCGAGCTCGAGATGCCGCTCGTGCCGGTGCTCATCGCCATGGAGCGCCGCGGCATCCAGATCGACGTCTCCGTGCTCGACACGATCCGCGGCGAGCTGCAGACGGACATCGAGAGCGCCGTCAAGGACATCCACGCGCTCGCCGGCAGCGAGTTCAACGTGAACAGCACGAAGGCCCTCGGCGAAGTGCTCTTCGAGAAGCTCAAGATCCAGGACGAGGCCGGCGTCAAGCGCGTGAAGAAGACGCAGACCGGCTACTCGACCGACGCCGAGACGCTGGAGACGAACTACGGCGACGTGCCGATCGTGAAGCGCCTGCTCGAGTACCGCGAGGTGCAGAAGCTGCTCTCGACCTACGTCGAAGCGCTGCCGACCTACGTGAACCCGGAGACGGGTCGCATCCACTGCTCGTTCAGCCAGGTCGTCGCCGCGACCGGCCGCCTCGCGTCGAGCGATCCCAACCTCCAGAACATCCCGATCCGCAGCGAACGAGGCCGCGCGCTGCGCAAGGCCTTCGTGCCGCGCGATCCGGATCGACTCGGGCGCTGGGTGCTGCTCTCGGCCGACTACAGCCAGGTCGAGCTGCGCGTCATGGCGCACTTCGCCGGCGACGCGTCGATGAAGCGCGCCTTCGCCGCCGGCAAGGACATCCACGCCGAGACCGCGGCCGTGCTGTTCGACGTGATGCCCGAGCTCGTGACGCGCGAGATGCGCACGCGCGCCAAGGCGATCAACTTCGGCCTGCTCTACGGCATGGGACCGGGGCGGCTCGCGCGCGAGACGGGCCTCTCCGTGCCCGAAGCGCGCAACTTCATCGAGCGCTACTTCCAGTCCTTCCCCAAGGTGCGCGGCTGGATCGACGCGACGCTCGCGCAGGCGCGCAAGCAGGGCTACGTCGAGACGCTGCTCGGCCGCAAGCGGCGCTTCGCCGACATCAACGCCGAGGACAGCCGCGTGCGCAGCTTCGCCGAGAACGCCGCGGTGAACACGCCGATCCAGGGCTCGGCAGCCGACATCATCAAGAAGGCGATGATCGAGCTCGAGCGGCGCCTGTCGACCTCGAAGCTCGCCGCGCAGCTCTTGTTGCAGGTGCACGACGAGCTCGTGCTCGAGTGCCCGGAGAAGCAGCTCGACGAGACGCGCGAGCTCGTGCGCGAGTGCATGGAGCACACCGTCGAGCTCAGCGTGCCGCTGAAGGTCGACTTCGGCCACGGCGCGAACTGGCTCGAGGCGCACTGACGCACGCAACACGGACCTTCGTTCGAGCTCCCGCTCGCTCGGCCGCGCTCACGATCCGTCGTAGTGTCCCTCGATCGCGCGTCGCAACGCTTCGAACGCCGCCGCGTTGCCGATCGCGTTGTAGTGTCCGCGCGGGCCGGAGTCCTGGAAGAAGAGCGCCTTGCGACGCGCCTCGTCCGTGCCGTACAGCGCCTCGAGATCGGCGCGCGTCGACACGAGCGGCAGTCCGATCTCGCGGCAGGTCGCGGCGAGCCAGTCCTCCTGCCATTCGCACCCGGGGCTGTGCGTGAGCGCGCCCTCGCCGAGGAAGCCGATCAGCGCGTGACGCAGCTTGCGCTCCTCGAGCAGCCGGTGCACCGCGACGAGCAACGCGCGGTTCAGCGCGCGCTTCTCCGCCAGGCGGCGCTCGTCGCCGCGCAGCCAGACCTGCACGGGCCGCGGCAGGATGCGGCGGCGGTACTTGAGGAAACGCCAGAAGTAGCTGTGGATCGAGAGCGGATGCGCCGCGAGCCAGGCGCTCGTGCTCGTCTCGACCGGCTCGGGCTCGACGAGCGCGTCTCCGTCCAGCTCGAAGCGCGGCTTCGGCCAGCCGCGGAACGTGAGCACGCTGCGATCGAAGTCGTCGTCGACGAAGCAGCCGACGAGCACGATCGGATCGCGCGCCGTCCACGTGTCGAGCGTCGCGCGCAGGAAGAGATACGTCTGGTCGAAGCCGTACCCGCCGACGCCGTAGTTGAGCAGCGCGTGCGTGCGCGCGAGCTCGGAGCGCTCGAGCAGCGCGGAGAACCCCGCTTCGGGCTTGGTCACACCCTGCGAGAAGGAATCGCCGTAGAGCAGCACCGGCGTGCGTTCACCGACGTTCGCGGCATCGGGATGGAGGTACGTGCCGCGCGCGACGGTGCCGGTCCAGCCCAGGAGCGGGTCGGGATCCCATGCGTCGTGCAGCCGCGCGGCGTCGTTGAGCCGCCACTGCAGCTTCCACACCTCGTCGTCGCTCGAGCGATCACCGTAGAACGAGAGCTCGCGCAGGCTCCGACCGTGCTCGAGCGCGAAGCGACTCGCGTCGAAGAGGAAGAAGCGCAGTGCCAACTCGGCGACGGCGAAAGCGGCGAGCGCGCCCAGCGCGAGCGCGAAGCGGGGCCAGCGTCGGCGGCGGATCGAAGCTCGGGCAGTCACGATCGGCGATCGCAGCGTAGGCGAGCTCAGCGCGGCCGCCTACTCCCCCGCGTGGCCGAGCGAGCGCTGCACGATGAAAAAGGGCGAGGCTGGCCACCCCCCGGCGGCCAGCCTCGCACCACCACGCGCAACACGTGCGGGACCCAGTTGTGCGTCGAGAGCCGCGCGCAGTGACTTCGGAGTTCGGACATCGCGAAAGCCATGCCGGTTCTCGCGATGACGGCTCTTGCGCGAGCGAAGCGTCGGAATCCCCCCAAAGTCGTCCAAGCACCGCGATCGGTGACCCTCGGGAATCGCCGCTTCCGCTCGCCAGAAGCCGCAAGCAAGAGGGGCAGTCGCGCGCCGAACGCAGCACGAACTCCAGGCAATTTGTCGAAAGTTCCTCCCGCTCGGGCGAGCGCGCGGAGCCGCCGCGGCAGGCCGCCGAACACCGAGGCCGCGCAGCGGCGGTGCTGCAGCCGACGGTGCAGAAGCTGGCCGCGGCGTTGCGGTACCAGGCCTGATAGACGCGCAAGCCGGGCGTCGCGACACCGCCGCGCACCGAGAGCGTGGCACCGCTGCCGCCGGGCATGTTCGACGATCCGCCGGCGTTCAAGCGCGAGCCCAGACGCACGACCGAGCCGGTGACGCACAGCAGTCCGTCGTAGAGCGGCGATCCGCAGCCATTGGCCTCCTGCAGCGTGCCTTGGAGGTAGATGCAGGTCGAATTGGGCATCTGGAAGCCGACGAGGTCCATCGTGTCGGCCGCGAGCGACGCCGTGCCGAACCCGACGAGCTTGCCGCCCATGCCGAGCGAGTTCAGGCAGCCTGACTTGTCGGCGGTCGGACTGTGGTTCGCGCACGGGCAGTCCGTGCCGTTGCCGTCACCGAAGCAGAACGGAACGCCGCGCGCGCCGGCGAAGCTCTCGGGGTCGGCGGGATCGCTGCCCTGATCGAGCTCGTCGCGGTCGAGCACGCCGTCGCGGTCGCGATCGACGCCGATGCGCCGCTCCGTGCCCTTGGGCACGACCGTGTACGTGAGCTCGCTGCCCGGCGCTCCGAGCGTCTGCAGCGTCGCGGCCGCGACCGTCTCCAGCGCGCGATCCGATTGGAAGTTGTTCGCGCCGACGTAGTACCAACCGCGCGCGATGCCGGCCTGCACGCCCTTCACGACCAGACCGACCTTGTTCAGGTTGGCCTGCGCGAGCATGTTGCCGATCAACGTCGTCTGCGCCGGCGTCGGCGCCGCGCTGAGCGTCGTCTGCCAGCCGACGGCGGCGTGCGTGTCCTTCGACGACGGCCCGGGCGGCTCGGTGAGCGTCGTGGTCGAACCCTGCGGCAGGTCCGAACCGGAGAGCGCGAGCATGAACGCGACCATGTCGGCCGTGTCCTGGTTGCTGAGGAGGTTGAAGACCGGCTCGTCGACGAAGCGCGCGATCGAATCGACGCTGCCGTCGTGCAGCACGCCATTGCCGAAGTGGTTGTTGAGCTGCGTCGTGTCGAAGCCGACCTTCTCGTAGAGGTTGCGCAGCTGCGGGACCTTCATCGACACGTTCGTCGAGCCGTCCTGCGAGACGAGCATCAGATGGCGCTCGCCGTTGGGGCCCGCGGGGATCGGCTGGTAGGTGAGTCCGACGAGCTGGTAGTCGGTGCCCGCGCCGGTCGGGAGCGTGTGGCACGTGACGCAATCGATCGCGCCGTTGTCGAGGCGACCCGTGCGATAGCGATTCAATCCGGTCTGCGCGTTGCCGTTGGGCAGAGGCAATCCCGCCGGACCGAAGCGCCCGGTCGTGAAGTGTCCGGGCAGCGGCAGGCTCGTCGGCAGCGTGTTGTCGAAGTTGCGGAACGGGTTGGGCGGATAGGTGATCGTGGCGAGGAAGTCCTCGAATTCCTGCATCTCCGCCGGAGTCAGGTTCGCGTCGTCGCCCTGCAGACCGATGAACGCACCGTTGAACTCCTCGATGCCGGTGCGGTCGCCGCGCCAGTGCAGCGGCTCCTTGCCGATGATGTCCTGCAGCGTCTGCGTGCTCATCGGGCCCTTCATCGGGTGGAACGGCTGGAAGCCGCCGGCGAGACCGGGGATGTTGGCCGCGAGGTTGTTGCCCGTGACCGGACGCATCGCGCCCGAGGGATCGCCGAGGTCCCAGCTCAGGTGATCGAGGCGCGCATCGACGTGGCACGACGCACAGGCGATCTGGCCCAGGCCGGAGTTCTTGTGCGTGTCGTAGAGGTGCTTGCGTCCGACGCGGA
>JBGATX010000110.1:0-18313 GCA_044228975.1 Planctomycetota bacterium
GGCGAGCTCGAGCTCCCCGCGTGGTGCGCCGAGCGCGAGGATCTCCTGTGGGAGGAGCCCGAAGAAGGCGTGAGGCTCGAGCTCGCCTTCCACGAGGCAGTGCCGCTCGAGCTCGTCGAGCGCTTGATCACCGAAGTCGGCCCGGAGACGCCGGCCCAGCTCGCTCTGCGCGCCCTGCGCGAGGAACTCGAGCCGCCTTGTGGCGCGCTCGAGAGTTGAGAGGTCGAGCGCTCATGCCGCATCCGTTTCCGACGCACGCGCTCATCGCCATCGGTTCCGCTCGCAGCGCGAGCGGTGCGCGTGCTCGATCGGCTCGCTCCGTTCTCCTCGCAACCCGCGGCGGCCTCGCCGCGCGCACGTGCGACGTTCCCTGCCTCTGAGTTCCAGATTCCGCGACCCAGCAAGCGACCATGAACCCCGGTGACGAAACCAAGACGCAAGTGCCCCAAGTGCCCGGGGGGCGCGTCACTCCGCGCTTGATCGAGCGCGAGATGAAGGAGTCGTACCTCACGTACGCGCTCTCGGTCATCCACTCGCGCGCGCTCCCGGACATCCGCGACGGCTTGAAGCCTTCGCAGCGGCGCATCCTCGTCGCGATGAACGACCTGAACCTGACGCCGCGCGCCAAGTACAGGAAGTGCGCCAAGATCGCGGGCGACACGTCGGGCAACTACCACCCGCACGGCGAAGCGGTGATCTATCCGACGCTCGTGCGCATGGCGCAGGATTTCTCGCTGCGCTATCCGCTGATCGACGGGCAGGGCAACTTCGGCTCGATCGACAACGATCCGCCGGCGGCGATGCGCTACACGGAAGCGCGCATGGCCGGCACCGCGGTCGAGATGATGGCCGATCTCGACAAGGACACGGTCGACTTCGAGCCCAACTACGACGGCACGCGCCAGCAGCCGACGGTGCTGCCCGGCCGCTTCCCGAACCTCTTGTGCAACGGTTCGGAAGGCATCGCGGTCGGCATGGCGACGAGCTTGCCGCCGCACAACCTGCGCGAGATCTGCGCGGCGATGCGCGCCGTGCTCGATCGACCGGCGATCTCGATCCAGGAGCTGACCGAGATCGTCAAGGGCCCCGATTTCCCGACGGGCGGGATCATCATGGGCCGCAGCGGCCTCTTGCAGGCCTACGCGACCGGGCGCGGTCTCGTGCGCGTCCGCGGCCGCACGACGGTCGAGGACAAGGGCAACCGGCAGATCATCGTGATCACGGAGATCCCCTACCAGGTCCGCAAGAGCACGATCATCGAGAAGATCGTCGACGTCGTGAAGGAGAGCCGCATCACGGGCATCTCCGACATCCGCGACGAATCCGACCGCGACGGCATGCGCCTCGTGATAGAGCTGAAGAAGGGCGAGGACCCGGAGGTCATCCGCAACCAGCTCTTCCAGTACACGCCGCTCCAGACGACGTTCTCGATCATCAACCTGGCGATCGTCGATCGCCAGCCGCGCACGCTCACGCTGCGCGCGCTGCTCGACAACTACCTCAAGCACCGCCGCATCGTCATCCGCCGCCGCACGCAGTTCCTGCTGCAGAAGGCGGAGGAGCGCAAGCACATCGTCGAGGGCCTGCGCATCGCCGTCGACAAGATCGACGAGGTCATCGCGCTCATCCGCGCGAGCAAGACGCGCGAGGAAGCGCGCGCGCGCCTTTCGACGGCTTTCGGGCTCTCCGAGCGCCAGGCGCAAGCGATCGTCGACATGCGCCTGGGCGCGTTGACCGGTCTGGAGCGCGAGAAGCTCGAAGAGGAGTACAACGCGCTCGTGGCCGAGATCGCCGACCTGACGGACATCCTGGCGCGCGACGCGCGCGTCATCGCGATCATCAAGGCCGACCTCGACGAGCTCGAGAAGCGCTACGGCGACGCGCGCCGCACCGAGATCAGCGACGAGGAGATCGAAGGCGGCTTCGACATCGAAGCGCTGATCACCGAGCAGATGATGGTCGTGACCGTCTCGCAGGACGGCTACATCAAGCGCGTGCCGCTGGACGTCTATCGCGCGCAAGGTCGCGGAGGACGCGGGATCAAGGGCTCCGAGGCGAAGGAAGGCGACGTGCTCAAGTCGCTCTTCGTCGCGAGCACGCACGACTACGTGCTCAACTTCTCGAACAAGGGCAAGGTGTACTGGCTCAAGGTCTACACGCTGCCCGAGGCCTCGCGCACGTCGAAGGGCCGCGCGATCGCGAACCTCCTGCCTCTCGAGGCGGGCGAGACGATCACGAACGTGCTGCGCGTGTCGGAATTCGACGGCCAGTCGAGCGTGCTCTTCGCCACGCGCCGCGGGACGGTCAAGAAGACGCGCCTCGAAGCCTACTCGCGCCCGAAGAAGGGCGGCATCCGCGCCATCCTGCTCGACGAGAGCGACGAGGTCGTCGGCGTGTCCTTGTGCAAGCCGCTCGACACGATCGTCATCGCCAGCCGCAACGGACAAGCGATCCGCTTCGACGAAGCCGCGGTGCGCCAGATGGGCCGCACGAGCTACGGCGTGCGCGGCATTCGACTGCTCGGCGACGATGTCGTCGTCGGTTGCGTGGTGGTCAGCGATCCCGAGGCGACGCTGATCATCGGCTGCGAGCAAGGCTACGGGAAGCGCACGCCGCTCACCGACTACCCGGTCAAGGGTCGCGGCGGCCAGGGCGTGATCAACATCAAGACCGAGGGCCGCAACGGCGTCGTCGTCGGCGTGGCGCTCGCGAAGGACGGCGACGACGTCATGTTCATCACGCAGATGGGCATGATCGTTCGCACGTCGATCGCCGACATCTCGACGATGGGCCGCAACACGCAAGGCGTGCGTCTGGTGAACCTCAAGGATGGCGACCGGCTCGTCGCCCTCGAGGTCGTGTCGGAACAGGACCTCGAACGCTCCGCGGCCGATGAAGCCGCGCGACCCGCGCGCGCGATCCTCCCGCCGCTGGAAAGCGGGGAGGCTGGCGACGGCGATGCGGAGGACGACGAGCCGATCGACGACGCGATCGACGAGGACGACGAGCCCGAGAACGAAGGCCCCGCGGACGAAAGCGACGAGTGAGCGCCGCGCTCCACTCGTCAGAATTCAGGACCACGTCATGGCACTCAAAGAGAAGTGGGACGCCGACCTCAAGCAGGCGATGCTCGCCAAGGACGAGACCACGCGCGACACGCTGCGCTTGCTGCTCTCCGAGGTGAAGAAGGCCACGATCCAGGACGGCAAGGAGCTCACGCCCGAGCTCGAGTCCGAGATCCTGCAGCGCGCCGTGAAGCAGCGGCAGCAATCGATCGCCGAGTACGACAAGGCCGCGCGCGGTGATCTCTCCGCCAAGGAGCGCGCCGAGCTCGACGTGCTCCTGCGCTACATGCCCAAGCAGATGAACGAGGACGAAGTGCGCCTGGCGGTGAAGTCGCTGATGGCCGAGCTCGGCGTGAGCACGAAGAAGGACATGGGTGTGGTGATGAAGTCGCTCATGTCGCGCCACAAGGGCCAGGTCGACGGCAAGCTCGCCAACAAGGTCCTGGCGGAGCTCCTCGCCTGAGCGCCGCTCGCGCAGGGTGCGCGCGCTGCGGGACGGCGTTCGACCGCGGACATCGTCGCGCGAAGAGGTGATCGGCGTGCAGGTCGAAGAGCGCGAGCGCGCCGAGCGTGCGACCGAGGTCGACGTCCTCGAGCGACATCGGGGCCTGTTCTCGCGCACGGCGCTGATCTCGGTGCTCACGCTGCTCTCCCGTCTGGCGGGTTTCGTGCGCGAGAGCCTGACCGCGGCGCTCTTCGGCGACGCGTCGCGCGTCAGCGACGCGCTGGTGAGTGCGTGGCGCGTGCCGAACCTCTTCCGCGCGCTGATGGCCGAAGGCGCCATCGCGACGGCGGTGCAGACGAGCTTGACGCGCGCCGACCACGAAGGCGGCGACGCGGCGGGGCGTGCGTTCTTCCGCGCCATGCTGCGCCTGGTCGTGCGCGCGAGCGGCGCGGCGTGCCTGGTCGCGCTCGTGATCGCGTGGTGCGTGCCCGACGTCGCGCCCGGGAGCGGCTGGGCGTGGCTCGGGCGCGATCCGGCGCTCGTGCGCGAGCTATTCACGCGCATGCTGCCCTTCATCGCGCTCGTGTGCGTGTCGGCGGTGCTCGGCGGCGCGTTGAACGTGCGCGGGGTCTTCTTCGCGCCGAACCTCGCGCCGGTGGCGATGAACCTGGGCTGGATCGGCGCGCTGGCCGCGATCGGAGCGACGCACGGCTGGTACGCCGCCGGTGGCGAAGGTGCGCTGCTCGAGCGCGAGCTCTCGATGGCGCGCTGGCTCGCGGGATATGTCCTGGTCGCCGGTGCGATCCTCGTGCTCGTGCCCTTGCCGGCGCTGGGCCGCGCGGGTTTGCTCGCGCGCGTCGAGCCGGCGTCGCGCGCACAGGCGAGGGTTCGCGCGCGCGAGGCGTTGTGGGCCAGCGTGCCGCAGGCGCTCGGCGTGTCGGCGCACCAGTGCGGGAGCTTGATCACCGGCTGGATGGCTCTCGTGATGCTGCCGCAAGGCGCGTCTTCGCTGCTCTACTACGTCGCGCGCCTGCAGCAGCTCCCGTTGTCGCTCGTCGCCGCGGCCGCGACGAACGCGGTCTTCCCGGCGCTCGCGGCTCTCGGCGGACGGCGCGACGACCCGCGCCTGCACGAGCTGCACGCCCGCACCCAACGAGCGATCGCGTTCGTCTCGATCCCCGCGAGCCTGGGCCTGTTCGCGTTCGCCGAGCCCATCCTGAGCGTGTGCTTCGAGCACGGCGCGTTCGGCGCAGCCGGCGTCGAGCGCGCGGCGTGGGCACTGCGCGCGCTTGCGCTCGCGATCTTCCCCGTCGGCGCGGCGGGATTGATGGCGCGCGCTCTGTACGCCGTCGGCGACGTGCGGGCTCCGCTACGAGCCGCGTGGATCGTGCTCCTCGTGTACGTCGGCGTCGGCTTCGCGCTCGCACGCGGCTGTTCGCTCGACCTCGCGGGACTCGCGTGGGGCGGATGCGCGGCCGCGTGGGTGCACGTGGCGTGTCTCGCTCCGGCGATCCGACGCCGCATTCCCGGTCCGGCCGCCGAGCGCACGCTCCGCTGGTCGTGCGAAGTCGTCGGTGCCGCGCTCGCCGCCGTCGGTGGTGCATGGTCCGTGCATCGATTGCTCGTGAGCTCGCGCAGCTCGACGCTCGGTCTCGCGATTTGCATTTTCCTCGCCGCGGCCACGTACGCGCTGATCTGCGCGCGACTCGGCGTCGATGAGTGGCGCGCCGCGCTCGCGCGCCTGCGCGGAAGCCCCGCTCGCGACAGGACCTGACGTCCACGGCTACGCAATTCGTGGTGCGGTCGTAAACCTCATACCCACAACCCATAGAGATCGGGTCTCGACGAATTGGTTTGCATCGAGGCTTTTCCAGAAGCCATGATCCGCCCTCGCCGCGCAGGTCGGGGGAGACCCCGGAGGGGTTGCGGCGCGCCATCCTAAACACCTGTATTGCAGGTGTTTACGCTCGCGCGTCGACCCGCGCGCGGCGCTCCTTCCAGCGTACGACGGCGGAGCTCCCGTCGTCATCGAACCGCAACACCCCCCAGAGCTACGGAATTGAACGTGAAGACCTCCGTGCCCGCCCTCCCGAAAAGTGGCCGAGCTGTCGACCAGCGCACGTCCGTGGATGCCCTCGCCGAACTCGAAGCGATCGCGCCCCCGCGCGATCTTCCCGACCCCGATCTGACCGCGAACGCGAACACCGTTCTCGAGAAGCGCTACCTCAAGAAGGACCCCAACACCGGCAAGGTGTGCGAGACCTCGCGTGAGCTTTTCTGGCGTGTCGCTTCGCACATCGCCAAGGGTGAGCTCGCGTTCTCCGGCGGCACGCCCGAGCGCGCGCTCGCCGTCGCGCGCGAGTTCTACGACCTGATGGCGCGTCGCAAGTTCATGCCGAACAGCCCGACGCTCATGAACGCGGGTCGCGAGATGGGCATGCTCTCGGCGTGCTTCGTCCTGCCGGTCGAGGACTCGATCGAAGGCATCTTCGACTCGATCAAGGCCACCGCGATGATCCAGAAGGCGGGCGGTGGCACGGGCTTCAGCTTCTCGCGCTTGCGTCCGCAAGGCGACCTCGTGCGCAGCTCCGGCGGCACGACCGAGGGACCCCTGTCCTTCATCCAGGTCTTCTCGAAGGCGACCGACGCCATTCAGCAGGGTGCGTTCCGCCGTGGCGCGAACATGGGCATCCTGCGCGTCGACCACCCGGACGTGATCAACTTCATCACGTTCAAGGACAATCTCGGCGTCCTCACCAACTACAACATCTCGATCACGGTCACGAACCGTTTCATCCACGAGCTGCGCACGCGCCCGGAGACCATCCACCAGGTGATGAATCCGCGCACGAAGCAGTGGTCGCCGCTCAAGAAGCGCACGGCCGACGGCAAGGAGACGGGTGAGTGCTGGACCGTCGGCGAGGTCTGGAACCTGATCATCGATCACGCCTGGCGCACGGGTGAGCCGGGTGTCGTGTTCATCGACCGCGTCAACGAGCGCAATCCGATCAAGAACGTCGGCCTGATCGAGGCCACGAATCCCTGCGGCGAGCAGCCGCTGCACCCCTACGACTCCTGCAACCTGGGGTCGATCAACCTGGGCGTGCTCGTGAACGGCGAGGGCGCCAACGCGCGCTTCGATTGGGACGAGTACAAGGCGATCATCCACTCGACGACGCGCTTCCTCGACAACGTGATCGAGGTCAACCGCTACCCGCTGCCGCAGATCGACTCGATGTCGAAGACCACGCGCCGCATTGGTCTGGGCGTGATGGGCTTCGCCGACGCGCTCTACAAGCTCGGCATTCCCTACGACTCCGAGGAAGGCTGCGCCTGGGGCGAGCGCGTGATGCAGGTGCTCAACGACGAGTCGCACCTCGCCTCCGAGATGCTCGCCGACGAGCGCGGCGTCTTCCCGGCCTGGGAAGGCTCCGATTGGGAGAAGCAGGGCAGGAAGCTGCGCAACAGCTACACGACGACCGTCGCGCCCACGGGCACGATCTCGATCATCGCCAACTGCTCGGGCGGCATCGAGCCGATGTTCAGCCTGGCCTTCATCCGTCAGGTCATGAAGGACGAGCGCGGCCGCCCGACGGTCATGCGCGAGGTCAACTACGTCTTCGAGAAGTCGGCCAACGACCGCGGCTTCTACTCCGACGCGATGATCGACGACATCGTCGAGCACGGCACGCTGCAGCACCGGAGCGACATCCCCGACGACCTGAAGCGAGTGTTCGTCACCGCGCACGACATCACGCCCTTCTGGCACATGAAGATGCAGTCGGCCTTCCAGCGCCACTGCGACAGCTCGATCAGCAAGACGATCAACTTTCCGCACACGGCTACCGTCGGTGACGTGCGCGAGATCTTCGAGCTCGCGATCGACGAGGACGTCAAGGGTGTCACGGTCTACCGCGACGGTTGCCGCGACATGCAGCCGATGGCGCTCAAGAACTCCAACCAGGGTTCGAAGACCGAGGAGAAGGCCGAGGTGATCGTCGAGCCGGTCGCGGTGATCGCGCCCGCCGCGTCCGAGGAAGCCGCTCCGCGCCGGACCGGCATGCTCACGCGCATGACCGAATCGGGCGAAGAGGAGCTCAACCCGATCAAGCTGCCGGAGATCATGAGCTGCCTGCGCATCCGGCAGATGACGCCGTTCGGCAACATGCACGTGAAGGTGTCGGTCGACCCGGTGTCCTGCCGCGAGCGCGAGGTCTTCGCGCAGCTCGGCAAGGGCGGCGACGTCGCCAACTCCGATCTCGAGGCGATCTGCCGCGTGCTCTCGCTCTGGCTGCGCTCGAACGGCAGCCTCGTGATGGCCATCAAGCAGCTCGAAGGCATCGGATCGAGCTTGAGCGTGCCGACCAAGGACGGGCGCATCATGTCGCTCGCCGATGGTCTCGCGACGGCGCTCGCGCGCTACCTCAAGGCCAAGGACGAGCACGGACTGCACGCGCTCCTGCTCGGCAAGGCGACGCCGGACATGACGAAGACCTCCTTCGTCGCCAATCCGGTCGTTGCCGCGGCACCGGCCGCGCCGAAGAGCGCGCCGCGCAACGTGTCGCAGTACAAGCTGAAGTGCCCGGCTTGCAGCGCGTCGCTCGCCTTCGAGGAAGGCTGCGTCAAGTGCTACGGCTGCGGCTTCAGCCAATGCTGAAACGCGACGCGTGCAACGCACGCTGAGTCCGAGAACGAACGCGCGGGCGGCCTGAGGGTCGCCCGCGCGCGTTGACTCGCCGCGCGACGCTCAATCGTCCTTCTTCGCGCCGTCCTTCTTCTTCTCCGGCAGCGGGCGGCCGAAGACGTCGCGTTTCACGAAGCGCGGCTCGGGCATGTGCTCGAAGGTGAACGAAGTGCCGTCGTCGTTCGACCAGGTCATGCGCAGCTCGTTCTGATCGATCTTGTAGCGTCGCTTCTGTCCGGGCTTCTCCCACTGCAACAGGCCGTCACGGTTGAAGTAGGAGCCGATGATGGAGCTCGTCTCCATGTTGCCCGCGTCGTCCATCTCGAAACGATGCGTGCCCGACTGGAAGTCCTTGTTCACGAGCGCGACTCCGTCGGGTCCGACCCAGCCCCAGTGCAGCTCGAGCGAGAAGCACAGCCCGCTGACGAGCAGGTAGCCGACCTCCTCGCGCCGCGTCTGCGGCGTCTTCGCCGTGCGGATCTCGACCACGCGCCACAGACCCTGCATCTGGTCGACCTTCGCCTGCGCGGTCTTGCGCTCCGAGTCGGTCAACGTCGGCTTGTTCGCGCCGGGATCCTGCTGCGCGGGAGGGAGCAGGAGACACAGCAGGCTGGCGCAGGCGGAGAACGGAAGGAGTCGCATGATCGTCACCTCGACACGCGCGCGCGGTCGGCGCGCTTGCGTGCGCAGCGAGCATAGATCGATGACGCCCGTCGAGGCCATCGACACGCGCGAGCGCGAGCGCGAATGGGCCGCGTGGAATCCGATTCCGCCGCGGTCGCGTACGGCATTCTTACCGCTCGCGACGCAATCGCGACTCGGGGCGCGCATCCGACGACCGTAGGCCCGCCGTCGCTCCCTCTCGAGCCGCGCCGCCGCGTTCCCGCGGCCTCCAAACGCCCGATGGTAGGATCGCGAGCTGATCGACGCGGCTCACCGCACTCGCGAACCACCCCCCGAGCGCCTCAACGATGAAATCCGTGCTCCTCTGCCTGCTCGCCGTCGTGGGACTGCTGCCGCTCGCCAGCGCCCAACAGGACACGAACCACGCCCATGCGGCGCTCTATGCGCGCGCCGAGGGCGATGACGTGCGCATCGCGATCGAGGTCAAGATCGATCGCAACTGGCATCTCTTTCACGGGCCGACCGTCGAGGAGATGGGCACCGAGGGCGCTGCGGGCCTTCCGACCGTCGTCCAGTTCAAGTCGTCGGGCTTCGAGTTCAGTCCGATCCGCATCGCGAACAAGCCGGTGGCCGAGGAGCAGGACTTCGGCGACAGCAAGCCGACGATCTACCAGCATCACGGCACGATCACGATCCATGCGCGCGCGAAGAAGCTCAGCGCGGACGCCAAGCTCGAGTCAATCAAGGGCTCGATCTCAGGTCAGACCTGCATGGACGGTCCGGGCGGAATGTGCATTCCGTACGGCGAGGACGTGAAGTTCAAAGGCAACGGCAAGGACGAGCTCTTCGCGAACTTCCCCGCCGACCTCGTCATCGGCGTGGCGGCGGACACGACCGAGAAGCCGCCGAGCGATGGTGCCGACGCGGATGGCTCGGCTCACGTTCCAGCGAACGCTTCCTCAGGTGCGGATCCGCGGCCCGACGGCGCGGCGACAACGGCCAAGGGACCCGCGACGTCGGCGACGAACGGCCAGCCTGCGCCGCAATCGGCGCCCACGGTGCCGGTGTCGAGCGCGCCGGCGCAGCAGAGCCTGCTCGCGTTCCTGCTCTCGGCGGTGTTCTGGGGCCTCTTCACGCTCTTGATGCCCTGCACCTACCCGATGATCCCGATCACGATCTCGTACTTCACGAAGCAAGCCGCCGCACGCCACACGAGCGTTCTGCCGCTCTCGTTGGCGTACGGCCTCGGCATCGTGCTCATCTTCGTCCTCATCGGTCTGACCGTCGGATCACTGATCATTCCGTTCGCGCAGCACCCGGTCACGAACATCGTCATCGGCGCCGTGTTCGTCGTGTTCGCGCTCTCGCTCTTCGGGCTCTTCACGCTTCAGCCGCCGGCCTTCCTGCTCAACGTCGCGGGACGCGCGTCGATGAAGGGTGGCTACGGCGGCGTGTTCCTGATGGGCGCGACGCTGGTCGTGACGTCGTTCACGTGCACGGCGCCATTCGTCGGCGCGCTGCTCGGGAGCGGCGCGACGAGCGGCAACTTCGGCTGGATCGCGCTCGGGATGACCGTCTTCGGCGCGACGATCGCGATTCCGTTCGCGTTCCTTTCGCTCCTGCCGCAGAAGGCGAAGTCGATGCCCAAGAGCGGCGAGTGGATGCACACGCTCAAGGTGACGATGGGCTTCGTCGAGCTCGCCGCGGCGCTCAAGTTCGTCTCGAACGCCGATCTGGTCTGGGACTGGAAGTTCCTCTCGATCGAGATGTTCCTGCTGCTCTGGGCGGCGATCTTCGGCGTCGCCGCGCTCTACCTGTTCGGAGTGATCAAGCTCAACGACGAACATCAGGAGCGCATCGGCCCCGGACGTCTGGTGGGCGGCATCCTGTTCGCACTGCTCGCCGCGTACTCGTTGTACGGCGCGCAAGGCAACAAGCTCGATCCGATCATGACCGCGATCGCGCCCAACTACAGCAACCGCGAAGTGGGCGGCGCTCAGACCAGCGACGCGGGCAAGCGCCGTGGTCCGACGATCGTCGCCGACGACTTCAAGGCCGCCTGCGAGCTCGCGATCGCGGAGAAGAAGCTGGTGCTGATCAACTTCACCGGCAAGACATGATCGGTCTGCCGCCAGATGGAAGGCACTGTCTTCCGCGCCTCGGCGGTCGCCGAGATCCTCACCAACGAGTACATCGAAGCCCGCCTGCACACCGATTCGGACCCGGACATGGCCGGGAAGAAGAAGCTGCAGCAGGAGATGACCGGTTCGGTCGCCAACCCGATCTACGTCCTCTACGACCCGGTGCTGAAGAAGCCGCTCGCGCAGCGCGCGGGCTACGTGTTCGAGAAGGACTTCGTCGAGTTCCTGAAGTCGAAGAAGTGACGTCGCGTCCGCGCGCACTCACGCGAACCCGAGCCAGCGACCACCCTGGTAGACGACGAAGCTCGCGATCCACGCGAGCACCGTCATGTACGCGAACAGGAACACCGGCCAGCGCCAGTTCTTCGTCTCGCGATACACGGCCGCGAGCGTGCTCATGCACTGGCACGCGAGCGCGAAGAAGATCATCAACGAGAGCCCCACGAGCGGCGTGTAGACCGGCTTCCCGTCCGCGCGCGTCTCGGCCCGGATGCGCTCGCGCAATGTCTGCGAGCCCTCGTCCGCGTCCTTGCCGACGCCGTAGACGACGCCCATCGTCGACACGAACACTTCGCGCGCCGCGAAAGCACCCACGAGGCCGATTCCGATCTTCCAGTCGAAGCCCAAGGGCGCGAGCGCGGGCTCGATGCGCCGGCCGAGCTCGCCGGCGTAGCTCGCGTCGAGATCCTCCGCGCCTCGCCGCGCGTCGAGCTCGGCAAGGCGCGTGTCGAGCTCCGCGCCCGCCGGCATGCTCGCTTCGATCCGCGCGCGCTCGTCGGCGAAGCGCTGCGTGCGCGCGGCATCGCGCGGGAAGCTGAGCAATGCCCACAAGACGCACGTGCAGAGCAGGATCACCGTGCCGGCGCTCTGCAGGAACGCGCGCGTGCGCAACCAGACCGTGCGCACGATGCTCGGCCAGTGCGGCATGCGGTAGGGAGGCAGCTCCTGGATCAGCGGCACGTGCGCAGCCTTGAAGAGCGTGCGCGAGAGCACCGCCGCGGCGGTCAACGCCGTGACCGTGCTGAACGCGTACATCGCGACCATCAGGAGCCCTTGCACGGGAAACGCGCCGAACAGTGCCGCCGCCGGAAACAGGGCCGCGATGATCAGCCCGTAGACGGGCAGGCGCGCCGAGCAGCTCATCAACGGCAGCACCATCATCGTCAGCAATCGATCACGCTGGCGCTCCATCGTGCGCGTCGCGAGGATCGCGGGCACCGCGCAGGCGTATCCCGAGAGCATCGGCACGAACGCGCGCCCGTGCAGACCGACCGCGCGCATCAAGCGATCCATCAGGCACGCGACGCGCGCCATGTAACCCGAGTCCTCCATCACGCCGATGAAGAGGAAGAGCAAGGCGATCTGCGGCACGAACACGATCACGCTGCCGACGCCGGCGATGAGCGCGTTCTGCAGGAAGTCCTGCAGGATGCCGGGCGAGAGCCACGACGCGACGAGCTGGCCGACTTCGCCGACGACGGTCTCGATCAAGCGGATCGCGGGATCGGCCCAGCTGAAGAGCGACTGGAACACGATGCCCATGGCGAGCAGGAAGAGCGGGAAGCCCATCCACGGATTGAGCAGCACGCCGTCGATGCGCTCCGACGCCCCGCGCTCGGTCTTGCGCGAGTGCACGAAGCGCGAAAGTCGCGCATCGATCCAGCCGTAGCGTCCGGTGATGACCTCCGCGTCGACCTGGCGCTGCGCGCGCGCCGCGAGCGCGCGGCGTTCGGCGACGATCGAGCGCACGCCCGGGGGCACGTCGCTCAGCTCGTCGTGCTCGTCGAGCGAGAGCAGCGCCCAGATCGCGAGCGCGTCCGCGCGCGTGGCGCTGATCTCGGGCCAGGCTTCGCGCACGCGCGGAGCGATCGCGGTCACGTCGGCGCGCAGCTCCGGTCGCGAGGGCTTCCAGCGCGGCCCCGGACTCGCCTTGGCCGGATCGGCGAGCACGCGATCGACCGCCGCGAGCAAAGGCTCGAAGCTCGCGTCGCGCAGCGCCGAGATCGAGATCACCGGCACGCCGAGCTCGGTCTCGAGCGCTGCAGGATCGACCTCCAGCCCCTGCTTCTCGAGCACGTCGGCCATGTTGAGCGCGACGACGACCGGCAGGTCGAGCTCCAGGACCTGCAGCACGAGATACAGATTGCGCGACAGCGCCGTCGCGTCGACCACGATCACCACGAGATCCGGCGCCGGCGTGCGACCGAGGCCGGCGATGGTCTGGATCGCGATCTCCTCTTCGCGGCTGCGCGCGGAGAGCGAGTAGGCGCCGGGCACGTCGATGAGCTCGATGCGCCGTCCCGAAGGAAGCGCGACGATGCCGGTGTGACGCTCGACGGTGACGCCCGGATAGTTGCCGACGCGATGCTCGGAGCCCGTCAGCCGGTTGAAGAGCGTCGTCTTGCCCGTGTTCGGATTGCCCGCGATCGCGATCGTCGGTTGACGCGTCGGCGTTGTCGTTGCGGGCTGCATGCGGTGTCCGCGCCAGACCGCGAGCGCGGCGCGCAGCGCGGCTGCGTCGGCGCGTGCGGGCTCAGCTCTCGAAGACGAGCGCGCTCGCTTCCGATCCGCGCAGGCTGATGTGCGAGCCGCGCACCTCGAACTCGACCAGATCGCCGACCATGACACGCCTCACCAGGCGGATCTGCGTGCCGGGCAGGAAACCGAGCTCCATCAGCCGCCGGCGGAAGGCGCGCTCGCCGCCCACCTGGGCCACGGTGGCGGGCTCATCCGGTCGCAGGTCGACGTGCTGGCGGGTGCGGGTCATCTTGAGACTGAATCTCAGCATAGACTATCGGCCGCGGATGGGTCGATCCAGGAGGCCGAAGGGCGTAGCGCTCGCGAGCGAGGGCCGGATCGGGCTGCGCAGGGCTGAAAACCGGCCTCTGCGCCTCGTGGCCGGCCCGTTCGGGCGGGGAGCTCTGCGCGCGAGCGTCCGCGCGACGTCCTGGGTCCGATCGTGAGCGCGGGCTACCCTCGCGAGTCCATGAGCGCCACCAACCCCAAGGAGATCGCCGGCCGCCGCGCCGCGAGCTTCGTCGAGAGCGGCATGGCCGTCGGCCTCGGCACGGGCTCGACGGTGCACTTCACGCTGCTCGCCCTGGCCGAGCGCGTGCGTCGCGAAGGGTTGCGCTTCCGCGGCGTGCCGACGTCGCTCGATACCGAGCGCAAGGCGCGCGAGTGGGGGCTCGAGCTCGCGACGCTCGACGACGTTGCCGCGCTCGATCTCGCGATCGACGGCGCCGACGAGGTCGACCCGCAGTTCCAGATGACCAAGGGCGGCGGCGGTGCGCTCCTGCGCGAGAAGGTCGTCGCCTCGATCAGCCGGCGCGTCGTGATCGTGCTCGGACGCGAGAAACTCGTGCAGCGCCTGGGCGCGAGCTTTCCATTGCCGGTCGAGATCGTGCCCTTCGCGCGCGCGAGCGTGGAACGCGCGCTCGTCGCGCTCGGAGCGCAAGTCGTGTTGCGCACGGAGCTCGGGCGTGCCTTTGCGACCGACAACGGCAACTGGATCCTCGACTGCCGCTTCGCGCAAGGCATCGCCGATCCGCGCGAGCTCGAGAACGCGCTCGCGCACGTTCCGGGCCTCGTCGAGAGCGGCCTCTTCATCGACCTCGCGCACACGCTCGTCATCGGCGCCGCCGACGGCTCATGCGAGCTGCGCCACGCGCCGCGTTGACCCGACGTCCCAGCCAGTGCACGAAATGGGCTGGAATCAGGCCCAAAACGAGCGCGCCGGCAGGCAAGGGCCGGCCGGCGCGCGCGGGAGTCGGAAGTCAGCCGCTCAGAGCGACTGGATGTAGGCGAGCAGCGCCTCGATGTCGAGGCCGGCTTGCGCCGGGGTGCCGCTCTGCAGCGTCGTCTGCACCTTCGAGGCGCCGGGGACGAACTGCTGGTGGCCGCGGATGTCGTGCACGTCGTTGAACTCCTTCATCAAGCCGGGATACGGCGTGAGCGAGGGGAACGCCGGCGAACCGTAGATCGGGCTCACGGCCTGCGCCTCCGGATCCAGGAGCGCGCGCAACGACATCGCCACGTGATCGTGGAAGAACGGGCCGGTCGAGAACACGCCCAGCTTCGTCGGGATCGAGAAGTTCATCGCCAGGCGCCGGAACAGCCGGAACGGATTCAACGGGTCGCACGACGGGTTCGTCAGCGGATCGCAGGGGCACAGATAGCTGTTGCCGTCGTCGCGCCGGAAGTCGTCGTCCTTGTCGGGGTTCATGATCGCGTAGGTCTCGCGATCGTCGAAGCCGTCGAGGTTGCGGTCGACGTCGGGGAAGCCGTCGTTGTCGACATCCGCGTTCGCGCCCGTGTTGACGTTGCGCATGTTGAGCGGATTGAAGCTGTCGGTGAGCGACACACAGTCCGGATCGAGCGTCGCGAGCAGCTCACCCGACGAAAGCTGCGGCAGCACGAAGTCCGCCGTGTAGAAGCGCGGACCCGGGTTCTGCAGCGGATTCGTCTCGACGTCCGGGTGGCAGACCGCGCAGCCGGCGTGGCGACCGCTGCCGTTCAAGCCGGTCGTGTTCGTGCCGAAGTAGAGGTCCTTGCCGAGCGCTGCTCCCGGACTGTATTGGCCGGTGACCGGATCGAGGTTGGGATTGAGCGGGATCGGCAGGACGTTGTGGAAGTCGGTCAGGGCCTGCTGCTCGGCGTCGGTGAAGACGCCCGTGCCGCCGTTCTCGCCGCCGAACATCGGACCGGTCTCGCCGTTGCTGAGGCGCACGCCCTTCCACAGGATCAGCCCGGTGCCCAGCGTGCCGCCGTACATCGGCATCGTGCTGCGCGGGCCGTTGCCGCGCTGCCACACGTTGCCGTCGTCTCCGCCCTCGAAGTGGCACGAACCGCAGGAGTTGTTGAAGTTGCCCGAGGTCTGCGGGCGCGAGGCGTCCTCGAAGAGCTCCTCGCCCATGCGCTGCGAGAGCGTGAGCGCATCCGGGCCCTGGTGCGTCGGGATCTGCGCCTTCCACTTCTGGATCGTGCCGGTGACGTAGTCGATGCGCAGCGCCGACAGCGTGCGCGTGACCTCGTTGATGATGTAGAGGATCGCGTCGTCGTTCGACGTGCTCGGGTCGGCGATCAAGGCCATGCCGAGCGGCAGGTCTCCAGTGGCCGTCTTCGTGTCGAGCGGCGTGCGCGGATCGAAATCCAGGCGCGGCGGGAAGGCCTGCATGAGCTCCATCGAATTGCCGCTGACCTTGTAGAGGAACACGTCCTCCGAGCCGCGGTTGAGCACGATCGCGCGGTTGCCCGCCGCGTTGAAGAGCGCGTGATCCGGGTGTCCGGCGCGATAGCCCATCTTGTTCGCGCCGAAGCCGAGCGGCTGCACGAGCACCTTGAGCCCGTTGGAGAACGCGAACTCGCCGCTGACGGTGTTGTGCACGAGCACCTGCGCGTAGAAGCTCGTCTCGAACGGCGAGGCAGCGAGCGCCATGCTCACGCGCCCGTTGATCATCGGCAGCGTCACGCGCGGATGGACGAGCGCCACACCCGCGCCGGGGACGACGCGGTTCACGAGCACGCGTCCGACGATCACCGTCGCATCGTCGTTCGGACCGAGACCGTCGACGACGAAGTCCGCCGTGCCGCCGGAAACGGGCGAACCTTCGCCGCCCAGGATCACGAAGTTGCCCAGGCTGTTGCGGCGCGAACGGCCGAAGGAGACGTACTGCGCCGGACGCGCGGGATCCGCGAGCTCGTGGTGCAGGCGGCGCGAAGCATCACCTGGAGCACCGAAGCTGTTCTGGACCGCGTCGATCAAGGTCAGCGCCGGATAGACGCGGTTGGCGAAGGCTCCCGCGAGGCCCGGACCGAAGTTGTGGTTCACGTCGTGGTTGACGTTGTGCAGGAGGTGCGGCACGAGCGCCAGCGTGCCGTCCGGCGAGAGAGCGATGTCCTCGAGGAACCGCGGCTTGCCCTGGCTCTTGAGGATCTGCACCGGCTGCGGATTGAAGATCGGATCGAACGGATAGTCGTCGGTGTTGATCTTGGTCGTCACGACCGGCGCGCTCGGGATTCCGTTCCCGTCGAGTGTCACGTCGACGACCGACACGAAAGGCGAGCGGGTGTGCGTGACGTACAGGCGCGAGCTGTCGGAGCGGATCGTGAAACCGCGCGGCGTGTCGAGATCCGCGATCCCGTCGCGGTTCGAGTCGACGTCGGCGATCGTGAACGGCGGCGGGATCTGGCTCACGTTGCGCAGGTACTGCAACGAAGCGAGCTGCGCGAGCGTCTGCGCGTCGTAGAACTTGAGCGTCGCGGAGCGGAAGCCGCTCACGACGAAGTACTTGCCGTTGGGCGCGACCGCGACGCCGTAGGGCTCGGTGCCGACGTTCGTAAGCGTCGTCTGGAGCGTCTGCGTGGCGACATCGATCACGCTCACGGTGCCGCGCAGTTCGGTTCCCGTGAACGGCGTGACGAAGTTCCGATCGATCGGCACGTTGCCGCGCTGGTTGGCGACGAACAGACGCGCGCCGTCGGCGCTGAACGCGAGCGATCGCGGGTGCACGCCGACCTGGATCTCCGCCAGGATCGTGGAGCCGACGACGTCGATGCACGAGACCGTGCCGTTGTCCTTGTTGCACACCCAGACCCGGTCGGGATCGTTGGGCTGCACGGCGACGGCGGAGACCTGGGCGTGCTGGGCGAAAAGCGGCGCGACGAGGCTCGTCAGCGCGGCGACGACAGAGTGAAGCTTCATGAGGGGAGGTAGGAGTCGGCGTCGTCGATCGGGCACCGGGGACTGAGGGCCGCCGGGCGCGTGCCGTGTGCCGGGGGGATGGATGAGGCGACGAACGCGCCTCGCGACGGATCCCCTCCGGCCGGCACAGTCCGGGAAAGGATACCCCCCGCCGGAAAGGCTCGCGCCGGGGCCGTGTGCCGTAGTGTCGTTCGGGGTGCGTGAGCGCGCGGTAGCACGCGCTCCCGGAGCGCGGCGAGCGCGGCGACGTGCGCGCAAAGCGTTCTCGGAAGCGAAGGAATGGCGCGCGGGAAGTGGAAACGAGCGCTCGTCGGGCGGCGGACCTTCGCGAGCGTCGCGGCGAGCAAGACAATGGCCCCGCGCAAGTTACGGCGAATCGTCCCACCTGGCACCGAGCTTGCCAAAGGGCCCGGCCAATGGAGCTGTCAACCAGTCTCCGTTCCTTGGAAGCAGCAGGACGGCCGTCCAGCACGGGACGGCCGTCCATTCCAACCGCTCGACCTCGGAACGACGAAGCGCGCCCCGCCACGAGCGGCGCCGCGTCGCGTCGCACGGCGAAAACGAGCCGCGAGTCGCCCGAGGAAGCGCCGCTCGCGCCGGACGAGCAGGCTCAAGAGGAGACGCCGGAGCCCTCGAGCGTCGACGCACCGC
>JBGATX010000111.1:0-20681 GCA_044228975.1 Planctomycetota bacterium
CTCGCGGATTTCTTCGTACGCGCCGAACGTTCGGCGACGGCCGACTGGCAACCCCCCTCTCGCTCCGAGACGACTCCATGACAGCGACACCGCTCTTCCATAGCTCGCGCGCGCCCGTCCTCGCGCTGGCTGCTTTCGCTCTCGCATCCACCGCGTTCGCGCAATACGCCGAGCGTCCCAACCTGATGGGTTCGGGCACGCAGGCCGTCGACTGCAGCGGCCGCTCCGTGAAGGACAAGCGCGTGCGCGCGGTCCACACGACCGACCCCAATCAGCAGGGCGGAACCGCCTATCTGCTGCTGCGCGATCCCTACCTCGCGTACCAGATCGGCCGCAACCTGAACTTCTACGAGTTCAAGAAGACCGACGGCGTGTTCGACTCGAAGATCTCGAACCTCGCCGGTCCGATGCCCGATGGCACGACGGCGAAGATCACCGCGAACAACCAGGTGAGCTGCGTGGGTTGTCACAACCTGCCCGAGGGCAACCCCGGCGGCGGCGCGAACTTCTCGAAGGACTCGGGGTTCGGCCGCAACTCGCCGCACTACTACGGCGGCGGCATCGTCGAGATGCTCGCGATCCAGGTGCGCGCCGACATGCTCGCGCAGATCGACACGAACGGCGACGGCTGGGTCAGCGCCGCGGAGGCGCAAGCGGCACCGAGCGCGCTCACGGTCGCCGCGTCGACGATCGGACCGAACCTCGACTACGGCAATCCACACCTCACGAACGGCGCGACGGGGCGTCCGCAGCTCAACAACATCTTCCGCATCTGGTACGTGAACGCAGCCGGCCAGCCGGTCGCGGGCGCGACGCAAGTCGATGGCGTGAGCACCGTCGGATACGGATTCGAGATGATCGTCTGGGGCTGGGGCCAGGGCCCGGGCACGAAGGCGCTCAACCCGACGAACCGCGCGTTCCTCTGGGATCCGTTCAAGACTCACGGAGGGCTCGAGTCCTTCGATCCCAGCACTCGCAACGATCCTGACGGCAACGGCGTGAGCGAGCCCACGCTCGCGGGCTGCATCCAATTCCCCGTCACGCACAAGCCCAACGACAACGGGACGACGCTCGATCCGCTCGGCTTCAGCCGCGACGATCCCGACCAGGACGGGTACCTGTCCGAGATCACCGAGGGCGACCTCGACCTCGCGGAGTGGTTCATGCTCAACGCGCCGCGTCCGGCCTTCGCCGGCACGCAGAGCGAGTATCAGTCGGGCGTGCGCGTGCTCAACATGGCCGGTTGCACGAGCTGCCACGTCGCCAACTGGGACATCAAGCCGCACGACGCGACGCACACGGGCGATCGGCGCTTCTTCGACCTCGACGTGACCTGGAACGCGTCCGCTGGCCGGCTCGAAGGCCGCGTGCAGAGCCTCTACACGCCGAGCGGACAGGACTACCAGCGCAACTTCGGCGGCTTCTTCGTCAAGGGGCTCTTCAGCGACCTTCGTCAGCACGACATGGGCGAAGGCTTCAAGGAGATCGATTTCGGCGGAACGATCAACACGATCTGGCGCACTCCGATGCTGTGGGGCGTCGGCACGGGCTTCCCTTGGGGCCATGACGGACGCTCGCTCACGATCGAGGACGCCATCCTGCGCCACACCGGCGAAGGTCAGGCTTCGAGGGCCGCATGGCTCGCGCTCACGCCGGAGTTGCGCGCGATCGCATTGAGCTTCCTCGGCAAGCTGACGCTCTACGACATCGAGACGCTGCCCACCGACGTCGACGGCGACAACACGATCTCGAACAATTTCTTCGTCGCCGGGGTGAACACGGGCCCCGAGCGCTTCAACGCCGAGTGGCTCTTCCGCGTGCCGCTGCAGATCCAGGGCGCGGTGACCAACATCCAGAGTCTGCCGATCACGTCGTTCGCAGGCGTGAACATCGACGCGGCGTACGGTCGCACGCTCCCGCTGCGCCTCGACAGCGACTCCGACTCGTGGCCGGACGTGTGGGATCACGCGCCGCTCGCACCGGGTTTCAAGGACGGCGTGAACAACTGACGCGTGTCGCGGCACTCGGCGCCGGCGCGGCCTCACCGCCGCGCCGGCGCCGCGTCATTTCGGCGCTCCACGTCAGCGTTTGCACGGGCGACGGCGCGGGCACGCGGGGCACGAGCAGCGAGATCGACGCGCGGCAACGATTCAGCGCGCCGTGACGCGCGCGACACTCGCCGGGATGGGAGCGGCCGAGCGCGCAGCGTGACATGCGCGCGCGGCGTGCACTACGCTCTCTGCGTGACGCGCCACGACCGAGCCGCGATCGAAGCCGCGCAAGCCGCGTGGCGCGCGACGCAGAGTTTCGAGGAGCTGTGCGGGCTCGGCGCGCGGTTCGTGCGCGGTGAATCGGCGTACTTCCCCGGTTGGGGCTCGCCGACGCTCGACGTCGAGTCGGACGAGATCGCGCACGCGCTCGCGCGCTCGAACGAGCTCGGCTTGTTGACGCTGTGCTCGCAGCCCGGCCGCGTCGACACGGCGCGCGACCTCCGGCAACGTGCTTTCGTCTGCGGCTTCGTCGCGCCGCGCACGCTCGCGCGCCTGGAGCGGCTCGAGCGCGATCCCGAGCTCGGCTGCTTCGTGCAGTGGAGCGCGCGGCTCGAGCCCGATCCGCATCCCGCGCACGTTGCCCGTGTTCCGCCGCTCGTCCCGGTGACGATCGAAGGCGGCGCGACGCGCGTCGAGATCGGCGCGCCGGCCTTCGAGGCCGAACTCGAGTGCTTTCGCGGCCAGATTGGCGCGCGTGCGCTCGACGAGCTCGCGCGTTGCGCCTACCTCGGCGCCTGGGACACGCAGTTCGGCGCGCGCGAGCACCTCTGGCGCGCGCTCGTCGCCGCGCTCGAACACTCCGAGCGCGCGTGACCGGCGTGGTCGCGCGCGCACGAGCACGCTACGCTCGCGCGCGTGAGCGAGCGCACGTGCGTCGTCCTGCTCGGAGCGAGCAACGTCGAGCTCGGCTTGCCGTGGATCGTGCCGGAGCTGCTGCGTCGCAGCGCACCGGCCGACGGAGCGCTCGACATCCTCGTCGCCGCCGGACACGGACGCTCCTACGGTTCGACGAGTCGCTACCTCGCGCGCGAGCTGCCCGCGATCCTCGAGTGCGGTCTCTGGCCGGCGCTCGACGCGCTCGCGCCGCGCCGAGTCCGCGCGTGCCTCGCCGACGTCGGCAACGACCTGATGTACGGTGCGCCGCACGAGCAGATCGCGAGCTGGGTCGAGCGCTGCGCGACGCGCTTGCGAGCGCGTGCGGATCGCCTGACTGTCGTCGGATTGCCGCGCGCGCGCCTCGAAGAGCTCTCGCCCTTCGGTTTCGGAATCCTGTCGCGCGTCGTGTTCCCCTTCCACGAGCGGCGCGAGTTCGGTGCGTTGCGCGCGGCCGCGTGGGAGCTCGACGCGCGCTTGCGCGAGATCGCCGGCCCGGATCCGTTCCTCGCGCCGCCGCGCGAGTGGTACGGCCTCGATCCGATCCACATCGTGCGTCGCGCGCGCGCGCGCGCGTGGAGCGCGATCCTCGAGCCGCTGCTCGGTCCGGGAGAGCGCACGGGTGCCGGACTCACGCGAGCGGAGCGCCGCGCGCTCTCGAGATCACACGCAGAGCGGCGCGCACTCTTCGGCCGCTGGCGCACGCACGCGCAGCCGCAGGTGCGCCTCTCCGGCGGGTCGACGATCTCGTTCTTCTGACGCGGCGCGCCAACGCGCATCGAACCGCGCCGTAACCGGCGCTGCCACCGGCCGGCGCGAACCCTACAATTCCGCCCCCGTCGCCGCGCCCGATCGAACGGCCGACGGGGCACGACGCACGCGAGGTGCGTCGCCCTTCCACCCTCGAGCGACCGACCGATGAGCGAAGCGAACCGCACGAAGTTCGATGCCGGCTATGTGGCCATCCTGCTCGCCGCGGGCTGGCTGGCGACGATCTCCCTGCTCAAGCTGTTCAGCGGCAACCCCGGCGACCTGCCGCCGATCGTGCGCGAGCGATCGCCGTTCTCGCCGGAGACGACGCTGCCGATCGCGATCACGATCGAGCTCGCGATCGCCTTCCTCGCGCTCACGCGGCCGCGCATCGGCTGGATCCCGCTCGTCGCGATCTACCTCGTGTTCGAGCTCGTCTTGAGCACGTTGATCGCCTCCGGCGCGACGAGCTGCGGCTGCGGCGGCGGCGCGATCAAGATCCACCCCCTGGTGATGGCGTCGATCGACGGAGCGCTGCTCGCGTTCGTCGTGCTCACCCGCCCGTGGAAACGCGTCGGGGGACCGGCGTTGCACGTCGGGCTCCTCGCGGCCGGCCTGGTCGTGCTCGCCGTCGCGCCCGCGCTCACGATCCGCGGACGACAGAGCGATCCGACGAGCGCGTCGAGCTTCGTCATGCTCGAGCCGAACAAGTGGGTCGGGCAGCTCGTGTTCGACGTCAAGGACTTCCAGGCTCACATGCAGCCGGCGGACGTCGAGAAGCTCCCCACCGACGGCGTCATCGTGCTCTGGCGGCAGGGCTGCGAGCACTGCGCGAAGCACCTGCGCGAGATGGCGAACGACACGGCGCTCAACGACGGCAGCAAGCAGATCACGCTCGTGCAGATCAAGGACGACCTGAAGGACGGGCGCGCCGTCGATGCGATGCCGCAGGGACCGCACGTGAGCATGCTCGAGTTCAAGGAAGGCCCGACTTTCGTGATCACGACGCCGTGGGAGCTCGGCGTCGAAGGCGGAACGATCACGTCGGCGCTCGACGAGGAGCAGGCGAACGCCAGGAAGGCCGCGGGGAAGTGACTCGGCGCGCGCGCGATCCGCTCGCGCCGCGCGCGCTCACTTCAACGCGACGAGATAGCTGATCATCCCGGCGCAATCGCGTCCGGTCGCGCCCGTCGGGTCGAGCTTGAACTCGCCGTTGCCCTCGTCGCCGTCGTCGGTCTGCTCGACGTACACGTGCACCTCGCGGAAGCCGGCTTCGAGGAGCAGGTCCTTGAGCTCGGTCAGGTGCCAGTAGCGCCAGACGTACGAGAACGCGCGCTTCAGCTTCGTCCCGTCGCGGAACTTGAAGCCGATGTGGCAGTGGTACTCGCCCGTGCCGGGCAGGTACTTCTCCTGCTCCCACACGTAGGTGAAGCCGCCGTCGCAGCGGCGCGACTCCTCGAGCTCCTGTGTCGCCTCGTAGCCGCCGTAGTGGTCGAGCGCGAAGAGACCGTCGCGCGCGAGGTCGCGACACGCGGCGCGGAAGTAGCCGAGGATGTCGCTGCGCTCGCGGAACACGTTGTAGGAGAAGTTCTGCGCCACGCGCAGGTCCGCCGACCGCAGTCCGCGCGAGCGCGCGTCGCGGCGGTGCAGCACGACGCGCGAGCGCGCGTCCTCGTCGAGCTTCGTGAGGTTGTGCGCGCGGCCCCAGGCGAGCGGTGCCGGATCGAGATCGAAGCCCTCGGCCGTGTGCTCGCGATCGAGGCCGACCCAGGTCGCCGAGAGCCACGCGGTGCCGCAGAAATCCTCGCGGAAATGGCGCGGCGCACGCCCGCGCCAGCGGCGATAGGCGCGCGAGAGGAAGGCGAGATCCGTCGGCGGATCCTGCACGGCGGTCTGGTAGAGCGTGTACTTGTCGGCGGTGCGCGCGGTGAGGCGCGTGCGACGCGCGAGCGGCACGGATTGCGCGGCGGACGCGCGACGCGAGGACGATTCGTTCATGGACGATGCGGGTCGGGGACCGCGACGGGCGATCCGGTACGGGGAGAGAGACGAGGGGAACGGCGGGAGGCGGGCCAACGAGCGTGGAACAGCCGCGCGGTCGCACGCGAGGCGGGACTCCGCCGCGCGATCGGCGCTCAGCGCGTCGATCGTTCGTTGCGAGCGGCAGGTTCCTTGCCCGGCAACCACGCCGGACGCAGCTTGCCGCTCACGACGAGCTCGACCGCCTGGTGGCCGGCGCGCACGGCGCCTTCCATGTGCTCGTAATCGAGCTTGTCCCACGAGTCGCTGACCTCGTGGTAGTCGGCGTGCCGGCCGTGCGCGTAGGTCGAGAACGACTGACCGACGACGCCCTTGTGCACGAAGGCGATGTTGTCGGATCTGCCGAAGAAGTTCTGATCGGGATACGGATCGGGTCGCACCGGCAAGCCGGCCTCGCGCAGCGCCGCGCCGAGGTTCGAACGCTCGTCGCCGGTGAGCCAGAGCTTGCCCGCTCCGCCCACGGTGTCGTCGGGTCGGCCGATCATCTCGAAGTTGAGGTCCGCGACGGTCTTCTCGAGCGGCACGGCGGGGCGCGCGAGGTACTCGTCGATGCCGAGCAGGCCGAGCTCCTCCCCGGTGTCGAGCAGGAACACGACCGTGCGCGCCGTGGGAGCCTTCGCGAGCGCGCCCGCGATCTCGAGCACCGCGGCGCAACCCGACGCATCGTCGTCCGCGCCGTTGAAAATGCGATCGGAGTCCTCGGTCCTGCCCGACGCGCTCGCGTCGTCATCGCGCACGCCGAGGTGGTCGTAGTGCGCGCTGACGACGACGGCTTCGCTCGCGAAGGTCGGCTGCTCCACCGTGCCCCTGCCGCGCAGGACGCCGACCACGTTCCAGGCTTCGATCGGCTCGCGTTCGACGTGCGTCGTGAGTCGGATCGACGACACGTCGCCCTTGCGCAGGCGCGCGAGCAGCTCACCGTGAGCGCGCAGCCAAACGTCGCGCGGCTTCGCCGACGCGCGGGGACGCTGCGCCGAAGACCAGGGCGTCGACTTCTGCGTGCGCGGCTTGCCGGCCTGCTCGCGGCCGGCTTCGAGCAGCAGACCCCAGCCTTCCGCTCCGGCGTTGCCGCGCTTGGTCAGGATTCCGCGCCGCTCCGAGGTCGACATGTCGAAGAAGAGCGCCGCCTTCGGATCCGCCTGCGCGGGCAGCTCCGTGATGTTGCGCACGACGACGACGCGCAACTCCGCGGTCACACGCTCCTCGCTCGAGGGCCAGTCGTAGTCCGCGCCGAGGCTCGCGTTCCACTTCGATCCGTCCTTCGCGACGAGCGCGAGCTCCGGCGCGGCGCTCATGCGGGAACGCTCGAGCGGGACGCGTTGAAGGAAACCCTCGTCGCCTGCGGGCGCGACTCCGTAGCTCTCGAGCACGTGCGCGAGGTAGCGCGCGGCGCGCAAGCCCTCGACACTGCCCGTCGCGCGCCCGCGCAGCTCGTCGGAGGCGAGGAACCTGACGTGCGCCTCGAGCTCCGCGCGCGTGATCTCCGGCACGAGCGCGGGCAGCGGCTCGCTCGCAGGAGCCTGCGCGGATGCCCAGGACGCGCTCGCGAACCACGCGATGACGAGAGAGAGCTTCATCGTCGGCGAGAGTAGCACGCTGCCCGCGAGCGCGGCACGCGCGCGATCCGCGCGCACCCCCGGCCGCAGCGTTGCGATCCCGCGGACTCGCGCCGCGTGCGCGTCAGGCGACGAGCTCGCGCAGGGCGAGCAGCATCTGCTCGTTCTCGCGCGGGGGTCCGATCTGGATGCGCACGGCACCGGGGATCTGGCGCGGGACGCTCATCGCTCCCGGGTTCAGCCGGCGGTTCACGCGCCGTGCGAGCTCCGCCGGATGGTCGACTTGCAGCAGGATCCAATCCCCCACCGAGGGCAGGGGACGGACGCCTGGGATCATCGCCAGCCGCGAGTAGAAGCGATCCTTGTCTTCGGCCATCGAGCGCCCTCGTGTTCGATCTGCACGCCGTCCGCGAGGACGGCGTGTGTGGCGGCGCCCTCGAGACGCCGCTCCAGCTCAGCCCCTGGGTTCCCTGCCAGCAGCGCGGGCCTGGAAGCCCGAGCGAATGGCCCCGTCCGGCGCCGGATCCTTCGTGGCGAAGGCTCCGGAGCGACTCCGGGCACCCCATGCGCGCTCCGTGGCGACGGCGCGGCGCGTGAAGATGCTCGGATCCCCTCCAGACGTGCGGGCACAGTATCTCGTGTTGAGGGGACCCTCAAGCGCTACCCGCGGCGCTTGTGACTTCGATGTGGACACTTCCCGATTCCGGGACGACCCGCAGAACGGCGACCCGTGACGCCGACGCTCGCTCGACGGTGCCCGCGCGACGACAATCCGCCGCCCATGAGCCCGTCGAGCGAGCGAGGTGCCGAGGTCGCGCAGGTGCGCGTCCCCTGCTCGACGTCGAACCTCGGCCCCGGCTTCGACTTCCTGGGGCTGGCGCTCTCGCTCGAGTTGCGCGTGCGCATGCGCGCCGCTCGCGCGGGAGCCGGACACGAGCTGGCGCGCCTCTCGGGCACCGCGGTTGACTGGCCTCGCGGGCCCGAGAACCTGCTGCTCCGCGCCTTCGACCTCGCGCGCGAGCGCCTCGGCGCTGCGCGGCGACCGATGATCTTCGAGGTCGATTCGGAGATCCCGCTCGCGCGCGGATTGGGCTCGAGCGGCGCCGCGATCGCCGCTGGACTCCTGCTCGGCGCGCACGCTGCGCCGCGCGAAGCCGGGCTCGCGGAGCTGCTCGCCTTGGGTCTCGAACTCGAAGGGCATCCCGACAACTCGTCGGCCGCGCTCGCGGGCGGATGCACGCTCGCCGTGCCGCGGCCCGGCGGCGGTGTCGTGCTCGTGCGGCAGGAGCTCTCGCCAGAACTCGGTTTCGTCCTCGCCTGGCCCGAGGCGCAGCTCGCGACGCGCCGCGCGCGCGAGGTGTTGCCGCGCGAGGTGAGCTTCGCCGATGCGGTCGAGAATCCGCGCCGCCTGGCGCTCTTGCTCGAAGGACTGCGGCGCGCCGATCCCGAGCTCTTGCGTCTGGGCTGCGACGATCGGCTGCACGTGCGCTATCGCTTGCCGTTGATCCCCGGCGGCGAGCCGGCGCTGCGTGCCGCGCTCGACGCGGGCGCGTGGGCCGCGACGATCAGCGGCAGCGGCTCCGCGTTGATCGCGATCACGTCGCGCGATCGGCGCGAGCTCGTCGCCGCGGCGTTCGCCGCGGAACTCACGCGCCACTCCGGCGCCGCGCAGACGCGCATCGTGGAGCCCGTGCTCGGCACGCCGCGCGTCGTGTCCGCCTGAGCGCTGATCCCGGCGCGGGAACTCGCCCGAGCGCGGAACACCGCGCGAGCACCGCTGCACGCGCGCTACTGCGGCCGCGCCCAGCCATGGCGGTAGCCGTCGACGTACGTCTGCGTCTCCGCCGGACAGGTCGCGCGCGCCGCGAGCGTCGTCGTGCGCCGCGCCTGGCGCAGATCGATGCGCGCGAGCTGCGTCAGGAAGTCCTTCAAGCCCACGGGCGCGACGCAGAAGTGCCGCAGGCCCGCGCCTAGCAGGAACGGCAGGTTCGCCGGCTGGACCGCGGTCACGCCGAAGATCGAGAGCGGCCGTCCGGACTGCTCGCACACCTCGACGATCTGGATCAGCGTGCGCAGCACGAAGGGATGCAGGCTCTCGAAGAGCTGCTTGTGCGCGCCGCTCTCGCGGTCGGCGGCGAGCAGGTACTGCTGCAGGGAATCGAGGCTGATCACGAGGAAGTCCGCCTCGCGCGCGAGATCGCGCGCTCCGATCGCCGCGGCCGGCGTCTCGATCACCGCGCCGAGCTCGACATGCTCGTGGAAGACCGCGCCGCTCTTGCGCAGCGCGTAACGCTCCTCGAAGAGCACTTCCTTGACGCGCCGCAGGTCGCCGCAATCGGTGACGAACGGCACGGCGATGCGCACACGCGTCTCGGCCGAGGGCCGAGGTGCGCGCAGGATCGCCTGCAGCTGGCGCCGCAGGACCTGCTCTCGCGCGAGCAGCGCGCGCACTCCGGCACGGCCGAGCGCCGGGTTGAGCTCGCGCGCTTCGTGCAGGTAGCCGACCTCGAGGCTCGAGTCGACGTGCAGCAGCCGGAACGTCACCGGATGTCGCCGGCGTGCTCGATCACCGCCGCGTAGTGCGCGGTGAGCGCTTCGACGAGACGGCTGCTCGCGATCGAGCAGGTAGAGCAGCTCGGTGCGGTACAAGCCGACGCCCTGGACGTTGAGGCTCGCCGCCTGGTCGACCTCGGGCAGGTTGCCGCACGTCGCGCTGACGGCGATCGATTGTCCGTCGTGCGTGCGCGCGGCTCGCCGCGCCCAGGCCGGAGCTTCCTCCTGCGGCGGCGCCTCGTCGCGCTGGGTCGCCGACTGGCGGTACTGCGCGCGCACGACCTCCTCGGGGTTGACGCGCACGAGGCCCTCGGTCGCGTCGACGATCACGAAGTCGCCTTCGCGCACCTTCTCGAGCAGCCCCGTCACGCCGGTCAACGTCGGGATGCGCATCGAGCGCGCCAGGATCGCGGCGTGGCTCGTCAGTCCGCCCTCCTCGGTCAGGATGCCGAGCACGTGCTCGTTCTCGAGATTGAACATGTCGACGATCGAGAGCTCGCGCGCGACCAGGGACGTAGTCGCGCGGCGGCTGGCGGGGCGTGCTCGTTTCTTCGTGCTCGAGGTTGCAGCACGCGGATGCCGACGTCGCGCAGGTCGACCGCGCGCTCGCGCAGCGATTCGCTTCACGAGGCGGAAGATGCGGTCGAAGTCGGCGCGATCACCTTATGATCGCGGCCTCCAGGCCCATCTGCTCGTTGATGATCAGGTTCTCGACGTCGGAGAACACCGTGTGTCCTTCAGGTAGGCACCGTGCGTGTCGAGGATGCGCACGTGGTCCGACGGCACCTTGCCGTGCAGCCGCGACTCCAGGTCGTCGATCTGCTTGCGCGCCAGCAGCGCGCGCGATGGAAGCGGTCGAGCTCGAGCTCGACCTGCTCGAGAGGCACGCGCGCTGGCGTGGCGCGTGCTCGAGCTCGTAGTCCTTGTGGTGCACGACGCCCAACGCGAGGCCGGGAGCCACACCGGTGCCGCGCAAGGTGAGACCACCCGGCGCCCCCGCCGGTGCTCAGGGGTCCCGCTCCGCGGCCGGCTGCGAAGCGGCAGGATTCTCGCTCATCGGCGTTATCCTACTCGCCCCGCCAACTCCGACGAACTGCACCTCCGTGGCGACCGCGATGCGCCATCGACTCCTCTCGAGATTCCTCCTCTCGGTCGCCCTCTCGACGAGCGCCCTGGCACAGGCGCCGGCTGCCGCCGGCGGTCGCGAAAAAGCGAGCGAACCGGCGCGCCTCGCGCACGAGGTCGCGCCCCCGAGCTCTTCGAGATCGAGCGCGTCGTCGACGGCGACACGATCTGGGTGCGACGCAAAGGCGAAGTCGAGAAGCTGCGGCTGCTCTCGGTCGACACCGAGGAGCGCCTGGGCAAGGGCCACGCCGCCAGCGCGACCAAGCCCCAAACCGTCTTCGGCGAGGAGACGGCGCTGTGGGCGCAGAAGGGTCTTCGACGGCGTCGCCAAGCCCGGCGAGAAGTCGAAGGTCGGCGTGAACTTCCCCGGCGGGCGCGAGCAACGCGACAACTACGGTCGGCTCCTGTGCCACATCCTGTTGCCGGACGGACGCGACTACAACCTCATGCTCGTGCGCGAGGGCAAGAGCCCCTACTTCAACAAGTACGGCAACGACGAGCTCTGCCACGCCGCGTTCGTCGAGGCGCAGGCGAGCGCGCGCGAGAAGCAGCTCGGCATCTGGAACCCGGCGACGAATCAACCGGCGCAAGCGGATCAGCCGTCGGCAAAGAGGCCCTACGCCGAGCTCCTGCCCTGGTGGAGCCAGCGCGCGCTCGCGATCGACGGTTTCCGCGCGCGCAAGGCGCGCGAAGCGGACAAGCTCTTCGCCACGGAGGACGCCGCGGGACTCGCGCGCGCGGCACAAGGAGAAGCGGAGGTCGAGGTGTTCGGCGAGGTCATGAAGCTGTACGGCGAGCAGAGCGGAGACCAGACCGTCGTGCTGCGCGGGAGCGACAACGACCACGCGCTGCGCGTGCGCATCCCCGCCGGAGCGCGCAAGGCGCACGAGGCGCTCGAGTTCGAGAAACTCTCGAGTGAGTTCCACCAGAACTTCGTCTACGTGCGCGGCCGAGTGCGCGACACCGGGCGCGGGTTCGAACTCGTCTCCGACGCGCCCGAGCGCTGGAAGATCGCCGACGCGAGCGCGGCTGCGCCGGCCCCGGCGGCGCGCTGAACAATCGACGGGACCTCGGAACGAAAGAAGACGCGCGATTTCCTCGCGCGTCTTCGTGCGCGGCGGCTGTGCGCCGCGCGCGTGGGGAACTGCTTGGGCAGGTCCCCGTCCGTTGAGCTGGCGAGCTCGGGGCTCGAGCTCTTGCGTTCCGTGACCGTCGGCGAGGCGCGTGTCGCAGTTCGACGCGCTCCTGCGCGCGACGATCACCAGGTCATCTTCCAGCCGTTCGTGACGTTGAACGTCGCCGGCGGGCAGAACCCCGCGGCGGCGTTGCGGTAGTAGGTCGCGTAGAAGCGCAACACGCCGCTTCCCGGCGTCACCAGACCGCGCAACGAGACCGAAGGATCGCCCGCTTGCGGATAGCTCGCGCTGCCGGAGGTCGCGGTCTTCGAGCGCAGGCGGATGATGTTGCCGCCGGCGCACACGACGCCGTCGCCGAAGACGATGTCGGTGAGCGCGTCCCCTTGCAGGAAGATGCACGTCGAGGCGGCAGGCATGCCCGAAGCCGTCATGACCACCGTGTCGGGATTCGGCGAGCCGCTGACGCTCAGGAGCGCGCCGCTCGCGTTGGTCGAATTCGCGCAGCCTCGTCCGGCAGCGCCGAAGTTGCCGCAAGGGCAATCCGACGTGACGTTGGGATCGAGGTTGTCGCCGAAGCAGAAGGCCTGGAACACCGGCGGCGCGTTGGTCTCGAAGGTCTTCACGGCCCCGGCCTGCGCCAGCGAACCGACCGTGGTGCCCGGCGCGCCGGCCGCGAAGTCCCCCAGTCCGTCGCCGTCGAGATCGCCCGTCAGATCGACGCAGGTGCCGAGGCGATCGCCCGAGGCGATGCCGTTGACCGTGTAGAGCAGCGCACCATCGATGCCGCTGTGGACACGCGCGTAGCCGACCGGCACGGCCGCGTTCTGGTCCGCGCCGACGATCAAGTCCATGCGCCCGTCGCCGTTGATGTCCTTGCCTCCGCCGACCGACCAGCCGAAGCGGTCGCCGTTGTTGTCGCCGAGGAAGCTCCACAGCAGCGCTCCGCTGATGCCGCTGTAGACGTTCGCGTAGCCCGTGCCGGGCGAGAGGATGTTGCCGTCCTGCGGCGCGCCGAGGATGAAGTCGGGCCGTCCGTCGCCGTTGACGTCGCCCGCTCCCGCCACGGAGCTGCCCAGTCGATCCGTGCCCGTCACCGGGAAGGAGTAGATCACGCTGGCGTTCTGTCCCGAGTAGATCTTCGCGCCCGCGCCGCGTGAACCGACGGCGAAGTCGGCGAAGCCGTCGTTGTTGACGTCGCCGACGCCGTCGACCGAGAAGCCCAGGAAGTCGCCGACGTTCGTGCCGTTGATCGTCCACAGAACGGCACCCGTGAGCCCGGAGTACACGCGCGCGATCCCGCGGTTGCTGTTCGCAGCGGGCCCTCCGGCGATGACGTCGGGACGTCCGTCGTTATTCACGTCACCGCAGCCGGCGACCGAGGAACCGAATTGTTCGCCCGCCGCGCCGGGGAACGTGAACAAGGGCACCGCGGAGCCGGTCGCGCCATTGAACACGTAGACGTTGCCCGCCTGGGCGTTCGAGAGCGGCGCGCCGACGACGATGTCGGGTCGCGTGTCGAGGTTGACGTCGCTCGAACCGACGGCCGCGCCGAAGGAGTCGCCGTTCACCGCTCCGTTGAACGTGTACACGATGCTCGCGTTCGCGCCGCTGTAGACGCGCACGTAGCCCTCGGCGACGGTGAAGATGTTGCCGTTCTCGGTCGCGCCGACGATCAGATCGGGACGGCCGTCGCCGTTGACGTCGGCGCAGGCGGAGCACGACGTGCCGAGTCGATCGTTGGCCACCGTGCCGACGATCGTGTACTGCGAGGTCTGGGCGGAAGCGACGGCGGCGAGCAGCGCCACGGGGGCGGCGGCGCGCGCCAAGGCGGCGGGGCGGGTTTGCATCATGGTGATTCTCGAGGAACGCGCGCGGCGCTCGACGCGCTCCGTTCCGCGCGGCTGAATCGGAGACCGCGCCGGGCGCGTGCACGAGAGCGCGCGCCTGGGCCGCAGGGACCCGGAAAAAAGAAGCGGACGAGCGGAGACCGCGACGCGACGCGGGTCCCCGACCAATTCTGCTTGCCCTGCGGGGCGGGCGAGACGCGCGGCGCGGATCCGTGCGCTCGAAAGGCCTCAAGCGCCCGCATGGCAGCGTCGAAATTCGTTTCGCCGCACGTTTTTCCTCGAGAGGCTTCCCCATGACCACCGTCGCCACTCCGTCCCTGCTGGGCCTCGAAATCGATCCGCAGCTCCTGCGGGCCGTCGTGCAGGGCGTGCACAGCGGATTCGCCATGACCGGCATCGTGCCGCCGCCCGTCGGAGCGTCGCGCCTGAACGGCACGTCGCGCGCGATCGGCGTGATGGTCGGCCTCGTCGGACGCTCCAACGGTTCGCTGATCATGAGCATGACCGAGCGCGGCATGCTCTACATCGCCGGCCAGTTGATGGGCGAGACGCAGAAGGAAGTCAACGAAGGCAACCTCGACGCGATCGGCGAGGTCGGGAACATGGTCGCCGGCTGCGTGAAGGACGGTCTGAACGGGACCGAGTACGAGCTCTCGAACATCTCCGTGCCGTCGCTGATCCTCGGCGCGAGCTACGACTTCTACGTCACCCGCGGCTTCAACACGGTCAGCGTCGAGTTCGAGCTCGTCGGCATCCCGATCGCGTACCAGCGCGATCGCTTCTTCTCGGCGACGGTCTCCTTGCTGCGCCGCTTCGGCTGAGCGCGGCGCACGCGGCCTCATCCGCGCGCACGCGTCTGCGAGACGAGGTGCCCGGCTTCCGGGAGCACGAGCGCATCGAGCGCGAGACGCAAGGCCTTCGGCGATCCGGGCAGCGCGATCACGACTTTGCCGCCGATGAGACCTGCGCAGGCGCGCGAGAGCATCGCCGCGCTGCCGATCTCCTGGAACGAGAGCCAGCGGAAGAGCTCGCCGAAGCCCGGGATCGAGCTCTCGAAGAGCGCCTCGAGCGTCGGCACCGTGACGTCGCGCGGCGCGATGCCCGTGCCACCCGTGCAGAGCACGAGGTCGATCTCCGCGCGCGCGACCGCGTCGCGCACCGCGTCCGTGATCGCCGGCGCTTCGTCGCGCACGAGCGCGCGCCGTTCCACCACGTGCCCGGCTTCGCTCAGGCGCTGCACGAGGAAGTCGCCGCCGGCGTCCGTCGCGGCCTCGCGCGTGTCGCTGATCGTGATCACGGCGAAGCGCAGTCGAGCCGGCGACTCGCTGCGATGGCGCTCCAGGCTCAACGCCGCACCTCGTCGAAGATGCGCCGCAGGCGTCTCACGCGCTCGGCGTCGACGGGGTTGGAAACCAGGCCATCGCGCTTGAGCGACGTGCCGACGATCGCGCCGCTGGCGTGCTCCAGGAACTCGCGCGCGTTGTGCGCGTCGACGCCCGAGCCGAGCAGGAGCGGCGCGTTGCCCGCGGCTTCGCGCGCCTCGCGCACGCGCTCGAGCGCGGGAGCGCGACCCGTGGCGGCGCCCGAGACGATGATGCCGTCGGCGACGCGCGCTCGACGAGCTCGCGCCGCTCTCGCCGACGCTGGCGGTGTCGACAGCGTGGTCGCGTGCTTGACGAGCACGTCGGCCAGGATCCCGATCTGCGGCGCGAGGCGCGCGCGCTCGCGCAGCGTCTCGTGCGCGCGCCCTCGCCAGGCCCTGATCCGTGATGGCCGCGCCGGCGTGCACGTTGACGCGCACGAAGCTCGCTCCGCAAGCCGCCGCGATGCCGAGCGCGCCGCGCGCGTCGTTGCGCAGCACGTTGACGCCGACCGCGCGCCCGCCGGCGAGACGCGCGACGGCGTGCACCGCGAGCGCCAGCGCGGCGACGGTCTCGGGCGGCACGCGCTCGGGGAAGAACGGCGCGTCGCCGAAGTTCTCGACGATCACGCCGTCGCAGCCGTTCGCGAGCAGCGTGCGCGCATCGCTCTCTGCGAGTTCGAGCACGGCGTCCATCGAGCCGCCGTAGCGTGGCGCGCCCGGCGTCGCGAGCAGGTGCACGACGCCGATGAGTGTCGGACGAGGGAAAGCGGTCCAGGCCATGGGGCAGAGAATACGCGCCCGCGAGCGCTTTTCCTCGCGGATCGGCGCGGCGCAAGGCTCGCGTTCACACCGACGATCGGACGCCGGCGAGGCGGCAGAGTGCGCGCCGCAGGCGCACGTGCCGGTCGAAGGCGAGCACGAAGTCCGACTCGCGCCGGCCGCCCTTGGCGCGCACGACCTGCACCAGGGCGCGACGCTCGGCGGAGCTCCAGCGAGAGAGATCCCCGAGCAGCGCGAGCAACGGAGCCCAGCGCTCCCAGGCGAGCTGCTCGCCGGCGGGCCAACGCTTGCGATCGCGCACGCCCAGCGCGCGCGCCAGCGCGTCCGAGAGCTCGCGCGTGCCGCGTTCGCGGTCGCTGCCGAATCGCAGCGAGAGCGAGCGCGAGACCGCCTCGCCCACGCGCGCGGCCGGAAACCGTCCGATGACGTCGTCTCGCGCGACACCCGCGGACCAGTAGACGTTCTCGCGCGCGAGCTCCGCGAGCACGCGCCGCGAGCTGCGGTGCGCCGGCCGTCGCGCGCTCCGTTCGAGCTCCGCGCGCATCAACTTCAGCGTCGCGGCGTGCCGCGGACGGAAGCCGAGTTTCTGGTAGAACCACCACGCGCCGGACGCGAGGCCTTCCTCGTTCTCGTGGCCGAGCTGGTAGGGATAGACGGTGAAGGTCTCGGCGCCGAACAGCGCGCGCAGCGCCGCGAGCACGCGCCCGTAGATCCAGGCCGCCTCGCCGCCGCGGAACGTCTCGAACACGTTGTAGGCGACCTCGCACGAGTTGAAGAGCGCGCTCGCGAGCACGTAGCCGATCGGGATGCCGTTCTTGAGCGTCAGGAAGCCGTACACGGACTCGAGCAGCAGACGCTCGCTCGGTTGCACGCCCAGGCACGCGAACGCGAGCCCGTCGCCGCAATCGATCCAGCGCGCATCACGCGCATCGCCGGCCATGAACGCGTCGAGATCGCGCGCGCGCACGAGCATCGCCTCGCGCGCGAGCCGCACGAGCGCCGCGCCTTCGCGCAGCCCCAGTTCGCGCACCGCGCGCGGCGCGACGAGCGTGTCGCGCGCGAGCTCCGGCCGCGCGCGCCGCAGCTCGCTCGTCTGCATCGCGACCGAGCGCACGGGATGGCGCGCGCGCGTGCGCGACGGCGTGCCGTGACGGGGCTCGAGCCACAGGAACGGATCGAGCTCTTCGTAGAGCTGGCGCACGAGAGCGCGCGCACTCGCCGCCCCCGCTGCGCCCGCCACTCCGGGCACGAGCGCGTCGAAGCGCCGCAACACGAACGCCGCATCGCTCTCGTCGCGCCGGCGCCAGGCGTCGATGCGCGCGCGCACGCCGCGCTCGTCCTCGTCGAGCGTCTGCGTCTCCACCACGGGAGTCCGAGCGCGAGCCGCTCGCTCAAGCGCTCCGGTTCCTCGAGTTCATCCCAGTCGATGTGCAGCGCGCGCGGAAAACGCCGCGCGAGCCACGACGCGGTCGGCTGGTAGAAGCGGAAACCGACGCGCGTGCCGGCGATGCCGCTGTTCTCGAGCGCGCCGCGATGCCGGCGCAGATCGTCGCGGCGCTCGAAGCTCTCGAGCAGACGCAGCGCGACGCGGCGCACGCGCGCATCGTCGGGGTAGGCGGCGGCGAAGCACACGCACTCGTGGAACCGGGCGAGCTGCGCGGCGCTGCGCCACAACTCGCGCGCGAGGCGCTCGAGCGCGGACGAGCGCCATGCGCCGAGCGAAGCGCCGAACTCCATGCGACGGCGCTCGAATTGGTGCAGCAGCCCGTTCGTCATGCGCGGGATTGTGCCCGACGAAGAGCGCGCGGCACCTGCGCGGTGCGCGCGTTCATCGAGCGGGCATGCACGGCGCGCCGCGAGTTCCAGCGCACACTCGAGCTCGAGAGAACTCCGCGCGACACATGGCGAGCGCAGGTCGAGCGCATCACCGAGGTGGAGCCAGAGGCGGGATTTGAACCCGCAACCTCCGCTTTACGAAAGCGGCGCACTACCGTTGTGCTACTCCGGCCTCGGGCGCGTTCGCCTCGGATTCCGCGGCGCCCCCACACCGGGCTCGAAGCGACTCGATCGCTCGACGCCACCAGCTCGGGGCCCAAAATTCTAGCGTGCCGTGGTCTGGCGTGCACGCGTCGCGCGAGCGCCAGTCCCACGACCCGCGAGCGATCAGCTTCCGCCGCCGGCGCCGCCCTCTCCAGCGCCGCCCTTGAGCTTGCGCAGCACGTCGATGCGCTGGTTCGCGTCGATCTGCACGAGCCCGATGGCGCGCGCGACCGCGTCGCGGATCTTCACGCCCGCGTCGGAGACGGCCACGGCCTTGAGCGTCTGGGCCGACTCCGAGCTGACCGCGGCGCCGTCGCGCCCGAGAATGCTCGCCAGGGCATCGGCCGCGGCGATGCGCACCGGTTCGGTGCGTGCCGTGTCGGCGATGACGGCGACGATCGCTGCGGCCTGAGCGGCACCGCCGGCGGAGCCGAGGGCTTCGAGCGCGGCGATCGAGACGTTGTCCGGCCGGTTGGCGATGGCGCGCACGAGCGATCCGGCGACGGGCGCGACGTCGGCGCGGCCCGAACGGCCGAGCTGCGTCAGCGTCATCGCGGCGCGCGCGGCGAGATCATCGGCGAGTGCGCGGTCGCCGCCGACTTCCTTGGCGAGCGCGGCTTCGACGGCCTTCAGGTCGTCGGCGCTCTTGGTCGTGCCGGCGATGCGGTCGCCATAGGTCGCGGCAGCCTGCTCCGCGTTGTCGGTGATCACGACCACCGGGATCGTCGCGAGACGCGGGTCTTCCTTCACCTCGTCGAGCATCTGCGCCAGCGTCACGTCCGACTGCGCGTCGGCGAAGAGCGCCACGTCGACGCCCGCCGCGCGGCGGATGAGCGCGAGCGACTGAGCACCCGAGGTCACGCGCGTCACGAACATGCCCATGTGCTCGAGACCGGCCTGCAGCTGGCGGGCGCGGCTCTCGTTGGGATCGACGACGAAGGCCACGCGCACGACTTCGCGTCCGACGGCTTCGCCGAGGAGCGCAACGGTCTCGCTGCCGGGCGACTGGCCAGCGCGCTGGGCGATCGACGCGAGCGCGACGGCCGCTTCCGAGCGCAGCGCGCCATCCGTGCTGTGCAGCGCGGCGTTGAGACCCGGCGTCGGTTCCTTGGCGAGACCCGCGAGCGTGCGGCACAGCGCCGCGCCGGTCGAGCTCTCGCTGCCCTTGACCGACCACGCGAGGGCGGTGTCGACGGCGCTCACGCCGGCGACGTTGACCGCCAGGCGCGCTTCGTCGATGCGCGACTTCCAGGCGCCGAGGTCCTGTCCGGATTTCTCGAGGATCTCGAGCTTGCTCATCTGGCCGACGTAGCTGCGAGCCAGGCCCGCGAGCGCGTCGTTCGACCCCGGATTGACCGTCAACGCGTGGTCGTACGCGATGCGCGAGAGCTCGTCGTTGTAGATCGCGCGCGGGATCGGCGTGGCGACGAGCTTGGGCTCGATCCAGCTCCAGGTGACGTCGCTGTGTTCGTTGTCGCGGATCGCGAGGTCGGAGCCCTGATGGTAGGCCTCGCCCATCGCCAGGAAACTCGAGAGCGCGTCGCCCTTGAACCGCGCGCGCGTGATCGCGTCGGCGGCAGCCGACTTGACGGAGGCGTCGCTGTCGCCCTGCGCGTGCCACTGGAGGAACCCAGCCGAACGGCGGTCGCCGATCGTGCCGAGCACGTAGCACGTGTTGCGGCGCAGGACGGCGTCGCTGGAATCGAGCGCGGTGCACAGCGGCACCACGACGTCGGTTTCCATGCGCACGAGCGCGTCCATCGCGCGCACGGTCTTCTCCTGGTCGCTCATGCCCGAGCCCAGGAACCCGATCAGGTAGGGCACCGCGTACTCGCCGTGATCGGAGGAGAGCTGGCGCAACGCGGCGCGGCTCTCGAGCGGATCGCTCGCGCCGATGACCTTGCTCACGAGCGCGGTGATCGCGGCTTCGTCATTCGCCAGCGCCTTGCGCCCGGCGCGAGCGAGCTCGATCACGCGGCGCGCGACGAGCTCGGCCTGACCGCCCGCGGTCAAGAGCTCGCGCCACACCGTGTAGTCGGTGTTCTTCCACAGCTCGTAGGCCGACTCTTGAGTCGGGCTGCTGGCGAGCACCTTGGCGAACAGATCGAGAGCCTCCTTCTCATGCCCGCGCTGCCACATCTCGACACCCTGATTGAAGGTGTCGCTGAGCTCGTCGGCGGGACGGGCCCAGAGAGGAGCTTGGAGGGCGGCCAGGGCGCAGACGAAGCCCATGGTCCGGCGCAGTCCAGTCATGTGAGGTTCCTTCGCGTGCAGGGGGACGCGATGCAGTCGGGGGGGGCCAGACGGGAGGGGGACGCCGTTTCCGAAAGCCCGCGCACGCGGCGAACAAGGCCTTGCCCGGAAAGCGGTTGCGGGATGATAGCGGCGCGAGGTTCGCGGTCAAGCCGAGCCCAGCTCGGAGCCCGGAGCGCACTGCGTCCGACGGCTCCTCGATGGGCGCGGGCGCGGAACCCGGCACGCTCCTACCCGGCTCGAGGCACGCGGCAACCGTTCGAGAGCGCGGTCGCACGGGCGGCTCGGCGAGCGCGCCGGGCGGCATCGCCGAC
>JBGATX010000112.1:0-18297 GCA_044228975.1 Planctomycetota bacterium
GGCGGAGTGGATTGGGGAGGGGGTTCCGTGGATCGGTGGAGGTAGTCGGGGTGGTTTGTGGGTTGGGGGAAAATGAATCAACCCCGCGACGGGTTGGCGTCGCGGGGTTGGCGGGATGGGGCGGAGCGAGGGATCAGTTCTGCATCGATTGGCGGGCGAATTCGAGGTAGACGTGGCGCGCTTCCTCGATCGCGACGAGTCGGTCGGCGTCGGGACCGCTCTTGGCCTCGTTGAAGCGCACGATGGCCTTGCCGAAACCGTGCACGGCGTCGTTGAGGTGCAGGCCGGCACCCGTGAGCACCTCGATGCCGTCGTTGCTGTCGGCGATCGCGAGGTCGAGCAGGCGCTCGAGGTCGGCCTGGTTGTAGCCGCCATTTCCGATCAGGACCGCGGCGCGCTTGCCGTACTCGTCGGCCGAGCGGCGATTCTCGAGCGCGTTGATCACGCGCAGGAACTTGCCGATGTTCTCGATGTCGTTGCCCTGGAAGTTGATCGTGAAGCCGTCGGGCGACGTCTGGAACTCCGAGGAGCGATAGAAGCTCACGGCGCCTTCGACCGTGTCGGGCAGCGCGCCCATGTTCGTGATGTTGTTGTGGAAGCCCGGCACCGTGTCGGCGAATTCGACCAGGCTCGGCACATTGAACGTCTTGTTGCCGAAGCTCTTGATCGAAGGATCGTCCGGCTCCGGCGAGGCTTCGACGGTGTCAAACCCGCCGGCGGCGTTCGTGCCGAGACCGCCGTCGGGCGGGCGCAGCTCACCCGTGCCGTCGGGATTGTGGCGCGCAAACGCCTCGACGCCGGTGGCGAAGTTGAAGTTCGCGCCGCCGCGGTTCGCGCCGGCGTTGTCGTGACAGCGATTGCAGCTCAGGTTCTGGAACGCGAGCTGGCCGGCGGCCGCGTCGGCATCGATCAGGGACAAAGTCGAGAGATCGAGTTCGGCCTGACGCCCCAGCGACAGCTGGAACGCCTCGAGCGCGTCGAGCTCGTCGTTCGACGGGAACACGAAATCCACGTCGGGAACGCGCCCCATCGTGCGGGTGAAGTGCTGGCGCACGGCACCGAGCGCGAACTCGCGCAACGTTCCGTTGCCCGGCGCGCCATCGCCGCTCCAACCCGTGCGCTCGACCGGGATCACGCCCGGACCGTCGGGTGACGTGATCGACTGCGTCATGCCCAGCGTGTGCGGCACGCTGCGCATCGTGAAGCGATAGCGCAGATCGCCGAAGCCGTCGAGGTTCTCGGCGATGAGCCCGAAGTAGCGCATGAGGATCGGATTCTCGAAGCGCAACCCTCCGTTGGTGTCGAAGTTGAGCTCCGGGTTGAACTCCGCCACGAAGAGCGGGTCGTCGTTGGGCAGCGTGGCGATGAATGCCGGCTCGATCGTGAAGTTGTTCTGGGCCGGATGGCACGTGCCACAGGTGCGGCCGTTGCCCTGGAAGGTCTCGTTGAAGAACAGCGCCTCGCCGTAGGCGACGAGGTCCGCCAGCATCGCGGGCGCGGGCGCCATCGGTGCGATCGGCGCGACCAGGCCGAGCAGCATTCCGCTCGTGCGCCGCTCACTCCCGGCGAGCTCGCGACTGTACAGTCGCTGGAAGACGTTGGGCATGCCCACGAGCAGCACGCTGCGATCGGGGCGCTCTCCCGCGCGCGTGACCACGACCATGTCGACATCGAAGAGCGCGACGCCGCGGTCGGCCAGGTCGACGTCGAGGCGCGCACGGCCGCCCTCGGGTGACAGCGTCCCCAGGCTCAACATCTCGTCGCCGGCTTCGGGAGCGGCGCTCGTGCTCGGATCGTCGTCGACGAGCCAGGCTTCGAACGTTTCCCCGGCGGGGATCGAATCGACTTCGAGCGCGATGTGCTTGCGCCGGGAGTCGAGCTCGACCTTGCCGTGCGCGGGCGTCAGCTCGGTCGAGAGGGCACGCGACCAGCTCAATCCGAGCTTGACCACCGACGCATCGCCATTGGCCGCGGTTCCACTCTTCCACTGCGCGTAAAGCGCTTCGAATTTGGACGGGTCGCCGACCAGCGAGATCGGCGCCTTCCGTGGTGCGTCGGCGGAACCGTGTTGGACGAGCAGGACGAGCGCTGTCGCGACGCCGGCGCAGAGAAACACGGGGACGAGGTGCTTCATTGGGACTCCATCGAATCGGGAACGAATCGCGCGCGCCAACGATCGTCACGACGACGACGCCTGATGCGGCGCGATTCGGGAGACGGGACGCGTCGAAAGGTAGCGACCTCGTCCTCCGCCGGATGGCACGACTCGAGAGAATCGCCCGCGCGCGCTGGAAATGGGAAAGAGTTCGAATGCGACAGACTCTTTCGACGGACATTGCGCATGTCAGCATCCGATGGAGCCGAGACCTTGATTCGAATGCGTCCCGACTCGGAGAATGCCATTGTCCAAAGCACCTGATTCTGAATGAGCCTGTTGACGAGTGCGGCGCGGCGAACTCCCGAATCCGAACGCGCAGCTCGCGTCGGGCCCGTCGCGCGAACGCACGCTCCACGCTCGAAGGCCGGCGCCCATCCGTCGTCCGCCGACGGTGAGCCCTCTCGAAGGGCGCGTCGACGGACGAGAGTCCGGCCGTCGCTCCCGTCGCGCACGGACACGCTGACGGACCTGAGTCTCGGCCCGCTTTCATCGGAATCCGCCCCACGCCCCCGTCGCTCCTGGACGCTGGAGCGAAGCCCGGGCTAGTGTTCCGCGCGGCGAGCGCCTGCTCGCGGCCGCTCCGTCGCGCTCGCAGCACTCACGACCGCCAGAGGCGCACCCCCCGAATGAACGACGTCCAGGACAACGAATCGCGCTGGCTCGAGACCGTTTTCCAGCGCGGCGTGCGCCAGTTCACGCTGCGCGCCGTGCTCGTCGGGATGCTGCTCGGCGTCGTGATGTGCCTCTCGAATCTGTACGTCTTCTTCAAGGCCGGCTGGTCGCTCGGAGTCACGGTCACGGCGGCGATCCTCGCGTACGCGGTCTTTCGAGGTCTGCACGCCGCGGGGATCGTGCGCACGCCGCTCTCGGCATTGGAGAACAACACGCTCACGACCGTCGCCTCGGGCGCGGGCTACATGACCGGCGGCGGAAACATGGCGGCGTTCGGAGCGCTGCTCATGGTCACGGCCGTGAGGCCGAGCTCGTTCACGCTCGCGATCTGGTTCGGCGTGATCGCCGCGCTGGGCGTGTTCGTCGCGATCCCCATCAAGCGCCAGCTGATCAACAAGGAGGGCCTCGTCTTCCCCACCGGGACCGCGACCGCGACGACGATTCGCACACTGCACGCGGCACGCGACAGCGCCTCGGCGGGCGCAGGCACGCGACAGGCGAAGGTGCTCGGCGTCGCGGCGGGCGCGGCCGCGCTGTTGACGTGGTTCCGCGAAGCGAAGTCCGCGTGGATCCCCTACCCGAACCTGCCGGGCGTGCTCCCCTTGCCCTTCGACATCGCCGGCCGCAAGGCGCTCGAATGGTCGCTGGCGGTGAAGACCGAGGTCGTGCTCGTCGGAGCGGGCGCGTTGATGAGCTTCCGCACCGCGTGGTCGGTGCTGCTCGGAGGCGTGCTCACCTACGGCTTCCTCGCGCCGAGCCTGCTCGAGCGCGGGCTGATTCCCGGCACCGGCTACAAATCGATCGTCACGTGGACCGTGTGGCCCGGAGCGGCGCTGCTCGTCTCCTCGGGGCTGACGGCCTTCGCGCTCGATTGGCGCAGCGTCGCGCGCACCTTCTCGGGATTGACAAACGTCTTCCGCCGCGACTCGACGCAGCGAGAGCACCCCATCGAGGCGATCGAGTGTCCGACGTGGTGGTTCCCCGCCGGCTTCCTCGTGCTCGCGCCGATCGTCGTCGTGCTGATGTGGAAGCTCTTCGACATCCCGCTCGTCGCCGGCGCCGTCGCTGCGCCGCTCGCGATCGTCATGGGCTTCATCGCCGCGCGAGTCACGGGCGAAACCGACGTCACGCCGACGAAGGCGTTCGGACCGGTGACGCAGCTCGCGTACGGCGCGCTCGCACCGAGCAACCTCGCGGGCAACATCATGGCGGCAAACGTCACCGGCGGCGTCGGCCTGCACGCAGCGGATCTGCTCACGACGCTGAAGACCGGCTGGCTGCTCGGCGGCAATCCGCGCGCGCAGTTCTACGGCCAGCTGTTCGGCGTCGTCGTCGGCGCGGCGGTGATCGTGCCGGCCTTCTTCCTCTTGATCCCCGATCCCGCGCTGCTCGGCAGTGAAGCGTGGCCGGCGCCATCGTGTCTCGTGTGGGCCGGCGTTTCGCAAGCCGTCGCCGGCGGACTCGACTCACTCGGCAGCGCCGCGCGCGCGGCGATCGTCGTCGGAGCGTTGCTCGGCATCGCGCTGGCGCTGCTCGAGCGTCTCGCTCCCAAGCCATTGCGCGCGTTCGTGCCGTCGCCGTCGGGAATGGGCATCGCGATGGTCGTGCCCGGCAGCAATTCGATCGCGATCTTCCTCGGCGGATTGGGAGCCGAGATCTTCCGCCGCGCGAAACCCAAGCTCGCGGAGCAGTACGTCGTGTCGCTAGGCTCGGGCCTGATCGCGGGCGAGAGCTTGATGGGCGTGCTCATCGCGTTGTTGATCGTCGCCGGAGTCCTGACGAAGTAGCCGCGGCGACGGTTGGCTGGATTCGATCGCGCGCTCTACGATCGCCGCCATGCGAACGGTCGTGCTCGCGCTCTCGCTCGCATTCTCGACGGTCGCCGCCTTCTCGCAAGCAGCGACAACCGAGAGCGAGACGCTGATCCTGAAGTTCCGCGCCGAGGCCGTCGACGGCGTCGACGAGCTCGTCGTGAAGGCGCACGAGTCGTCGATCGTGCATCGCGAGTGGGATCCGATCCTCGGTGCGCAGGTCGAGGTGCTCGCCGCGCCCGCGGACTTCGCGCAGCGTGATTTCGTCGTGCGCGCGCGCTCGGGCAGGCCGAGCGTGTCCGTGGTGGAGCGACCGAGCGAACTCAACTCGGGCTCGTTGCGCGTGCTCATCGACGACGGACCGCACTCCGGTGCGTCTCCGCTCTCCTTCGAGATCTGGGCCGTGCCCGCCAAGCACGCGCCACGCCCGTTCGACGTCGTGATCGTGACGATCGACTCGCTGCGGCCCGATCACCTCGGCTCCTACGGCTACGCGCGGCCGACCAGCCCGAACCTCGACGCCTTCGCGAACCAGTCGGCGCGCTTCACGAACGCATTCAGCACCAGCAGCTTCACCCCCCCATCGCACGCGTCCTTGCTCACGTCGCGCTACGTCGGCGATCACGGGCTCCACACGTGGACACAGCTCGCCGACTCCGAGCTCACGCTGGCCGAGATCCTCAGCGCGCACGGCTATCGCACGGGCGCGAGCGTCAACCTCTCCCTGCTCTCGTCGAACGGTCTCGGTCAAGGCGTCGAATGGCGTCGTGAGGGCGAGCGCGACGCGCGCACGATCGTGAGCGAGGCGCTGGACTTCGTGCGCGAGCGCGACGCGCGTCCGTTCTTCCTCTGGTTGCACCTCTACGACGTGCACCGGCCCTACGGGCGCGTCGGCGGCTGGTCGCGGCGCTTCTCGGAGCCCACGCGAGAGGGATTGGGCGACGGCGAGGACGACTACAACTTGAAACCGTCCCACGTGCGCGAGCGCAAGCTCACGGACGCCGATCTCGCGCACCTCGTCGATCGGTATGACGCCGGCATCGCGTACGTCGATGCGGAGCTCGCGCCGTTGCTGGCCGAGCTCTCGCTGCCGCGGCACGCATCGCGCACGCTGTTCGTGATCACCGCCGACCACGGCGAGAACCTGCTCGAGCACGGGGAGCGGCTCTTCTCGCACGATCCCTTCCTGTTCGCGACGGTCGGGCGCATTCCGTTACTCGTGCGCCAGCCCGACGAACTTGGAGCGGGCAAGGTGCACTCGGATCCGGTCAGCTTGATCGACATCGCGCCGACGGTGCTGGCGACGCTCGGCATCGCACCGCCGCCAACGTTCGCTGGCCGGTCACTGCGAGATCTCGAACAAGGCGCGAGCTGGCCGCAGCGCGAGCTCTACCAGGAATGCTGGGGCTGGGAGCGCCTAGCCGCCGTGAGAACTCCGCGCGCGTTCGTCCTGCGCGACGTGAAGCGCAAGACGACGCGCGTGTTCGCGCTCACCGACGATCCGGGAGAGCGTCATCCGCTCGATCCGTCCGCACGCGCCGAGTTCGCCACGCTGGCGAAGCAGCTCGACACCTTCCTCGCGCGCCTTCCGGCCGACGACACGCGTCCGGCGATCGATCCCGAGCTCCAACGACGTCTACGCGGCCTCGGCTACACCGACGACGCCGACGAGGATCACTGAGTCGCGTCGCCGTCGACCGCTGCCGCACTCCCGCGCAGCCTCATGCCAGCCGGGTCCGCGACTTCGCCGCCTCTCGCGCGACGACAGCCCGAACGTGCGGAGTCTCCCGACGCTGGGTTCGCGCGGTTCGCGCGCGCTACAATTCCCGGCATGCACGCGCATCGACTTGCGGAGGAACGCAGCCTCGCGCTGCATCGCGTCATCGCCGATGCGATCGAGAGTGACCCGTCGATCGTCGAGCGTGCGCTCGAGCGCGTGCGGGAGTGGAAGCAGGCCGGTGTCGCGCATCCGTTCTACGTCGAGAGCTGGGAGCGCTTGCTCTCGGGCCCGGACTCCGAGTTGCGGCGCACGCTCCTCGATCCGAGCGAGGAAGCGCGCGCGCTACGACAAATGACGCCGTTTGCCGGTTGCGTCGACCCGCGCACTCGTTGGCGGATCTGGCGCGAGGTCCGCGAACGACTGGATCGCAGCGCATGAACCGCGCGCAGCTGGAGCGCGTGATCGCGGCGGCGTCGACCATCGCTCAAGATCCGGAGATCGTCGTCATCGGCAGTCGGTCCGTGCTCGGACAGTTCCCCGAGGCTCCGCCTGCGCTGCCGACTTCGACGAAGGCTGATGTGTACCCTCGCTCGCATCCGGAGCGCGCGGAACTGATCGATGGCTCCATCGGCGAAGGGTCGCCCTTCCACTCGACGTTCGGCTACTACGCTCAGGGCGTGGGGCGCGCGACGGCGGTGCTACCGCGCAACTGGGAAACGCGACTCATCCCCATTCGCAGCGACCGCACGCGCGGCGCCACCGGATTGTGCCTGGAGATCCACGACCTGCTCGTCGCGAAGCTCGTGGCCGGGCGGCCCAAGGACCTCGAGTTCGCATGCACGGCACTTCGAATGCGGCTGGCGAACGTCGACGTCCTCCGCGAGCGGCTGAAGTCGACGGAGCTCGATCCGCGTGTTCGCGACGCCGTCGCGGTGAGGATCTCCCGCGCGAACGATCCGCAGTCCGCCGAGAGCTGACGCCTCACCACGCTCGAGGCCACGCGAGCCGAGGAAAACCGCGCGCGACACCGTATTCTCCTCGCCCATGGCGCGCTCCCACGATCCCGACCACTGGCAGGTGACCCCGCTCGAGAACTTCCCGCCGCCGGAGAAGTGGGACGACTGGGTCGAGTACGACGCGAAGAGCTGGCCGCGCAAGGTCGAGAAGCGCTACACGCTCGTGCCGACGACCTGCTTCAACTGCGAAGCGGCGTGCGGGCTGGTCGCGTACGTCGAGCAGGACACGCTCCAGATCCGCAAGCTCGAGGGCAATCCGCACCACCCCGGTTCGCGCGGACGCAACTGCGCCAAGGGACCGGCGACGCTCAACCAGATCCAGGACACCGGGCGCATCCTCTACCCGATGAAGCGCGTCGGTCCGCGCGGCTCGGGCAAGTTCGAGCGCGTGAGCTGGGATCACGTGCTCGACGTCTTCGCGGCGCAGATTCGCAAAGCGCTGATCGAGGACCGGCGCACCGAGATCATGTACCACGTCGGCCGGCCCGGTCACGACGGCTACATGGACCGCGTGCTGCAGAGTTGGGGCGTCGACGGGCACAACTCGCACACGAACGTGTGCTCCGCGGCCGCGCGGCTTGGTTACGCGCTGTGGAGCGGCGTCGATCGTCCGTCGCCGGATCACGAGAACGCGAAGTTCATCCTGTTGCTCTCGTCGCACCTCGAGACGGGGCACTATTTCAATCCGCACGCGCAACGCATCATCGACGCGAAGATGAAGGGCGCGAAGCTCGCCGCGATCGACGTGCGCCTCTCGAACACGGCCTCGATGGCCGATTACTGGCTCGCGCCCTGGCCCGGAACCGAAGCGTTCCTGCTGCTCGCTTTCGCCAACGTGATCCTGCGCGAGAAGCTCTACGACCGCGCGTTCCTCGAGAACTGGGTGAACTGGCGCGAGTTCCTGCGCGCGAAACGCCCGGATCGCGCGCCGACGATCGAGCTCTTCCTCGAGGAGCTCGAGCGACACTACGCCGCGTACACGCCCGAAGCCGCCGAAAAGGAGTGCGGCATCGCGGTCGACATGATCCTGACCGTCGCGCGCGAGATCGGCAAAGCGGGGAGCGCGTTCTCGTCGCACGTCTGGCGCAACGCTGCGTCGGGCAACAAAGGCGGCTGGCAGGTCGCGCGCGCGCTGCAGTTCTTGTGCGTGCTCGTCGGCTCCGTCGGCACGCCGGGCGGCACGAATCTCAACACGCAGAACAAGTTCGTCGCTCCGCCGTTCCTGAAACCGCAGCCGCAGAACGTGTGGAACGAGCTGCTCTATCCGCCCGAGTACCCGCTCTCGCATCACGAGCTCTCGTTCCTGCTGCCGCACATGCTGCTCGACGGCCGCGGCAAGCTCGCGGCCTATTTCACGCGCGTCTACAACCCGGTCTGGACGAATCCCGACGGCATGGTGTGGGAGCAGGTGCTGCGCGACGAGAAGCTCGTCGAGCTGCATGCCGCCTTGACGCCGGTGTGGAGCGAGACGGCGCAGTACGCCGATTACGTGCTCCCGATGGGTCACGGCGCCGAGCGTCACGACCTGATGAGCCAGGAGACGCACGCCGCCAAATGGATCAGCTTCCGCCAGCCGGTGCAGCGCGTGCTGCGCGAGCGCCGCGGCGAGAAGATCGATTGGACGTGGCAGACGAATCCCGGCGAGGTCTGGGAGGAGGACGAATTCTGGATCGCGCTCTCGTGGCGCATCGATCCCGACGGCTCGCTCGGCATCCGCAAGTACTACGAATCGCCGTACCGCAAGGGCGAGCGCGTCACGGTCAGCGAGTACTACCAGTGGATCTTCGAGAACGGCGTGCCGGGCTTGCCGGAGGAGGCGAAGAAGCACGGGCTGACGCCGCTCGAGTACATGCGCCGCCACGGCGCGTTCCTCGTCGCGACCGACGTCTACGAGGCGCACAAGAAGAAGCTCTCCGATGCGGAGCTCGCGGGCAGCGAAGTCGATGCGCCCGCGCGCAGCGTGACGAAAAGCGGCAAGCCGATCGGTGTCGAGGTCGGCGGGGAGAGACTCACGGGCTTCGCGACGCCGTCGCGACGCCTCGAGCTCTACAGCCAGACGATGGTCGACTGGGGCTGGCCCGAATACGCGCTGCCCGAGTACATCGAGAGCCACGTGCACCGCAAGCATCTCGACCGCGAGAGGGGCGAGTACGCGCTGGTGCCGACGTTCCGGCTGCCGACGTTGATCCACACGCGCTCGGGCAATGCCAAGTGGCTCTACGAGCTCTCCAATTCCAATCCCGTCTGGATCCACCCCGAGGACGGCGAGCGCCTCGGCATCGAGACGGGCGACCTCGTGCGCATCAGCACGCGCATCGGGCACTTCGTGAATCGCGCCTGGGTCACCGAGGGCATGCGTCCCGGTGTCGTCGCGTGCAGTCATCATCTCGGTCGCTGGCGTCTCTTCGACGACATCGGCACCGACAAATGGGCCAGCGCGAAGGTCATGAGGGAGGAGCTCGGCCCCGGCCGCTTCCGATTCCGCCGCCTCGAGGACATCCAGCCTTTCGCATCGAGCGATCCCGACTCCAAACGCGTGTGGTGGACCGACGGCGGCGTGCACCAGAATCTGACCTTCCCCGTGCAACCCGATCCCGTCAGCGGCATGCACTGCTGGCACCAACGCGTCACCGTCGAGCGCGCGCGAACCGGAGACGAATACGGCGACGTCGAAGTCGACACGCGCAAGTCGATGGAGGTCTACCGCGAGTGGCTCGCGCTCGCGCGTCTCGAGCCTCGTCCGCCCGGACTGCGCCGACCACTGCACTTCGCGCGCGCGGTGAAACCGAGCGTCGAGGCGTATCGCATCTGAGGTCGTGATCAGTGGACAGCACGTCGGACGACGAACGGTGGAAGCGTTGGCGCGAGCAGGTCGAGATCATCGACAAAGAAGTGCGCGGCCTGATGGAGAGCGACGCGCGCTTTCGACTGTCGATGAAGGCGCTCGAAAAGTGGCCTGCCTCACGACTCAACGTCACGTACGACTGGCTCGTGGCGATGTATGCCCGTGACGCCGCGGTGCAGATTCGACGAATGCTGGACCGCACGGGCGGTGTGATGTCGCTCTGGCGGCTGATCACTGACATCCAACGGCATCCGTTGGTGTGCAGCCGCGAGCGGTTCGTCTTGGCCTACCTCGACGGACTCGGCGGCAACGCAACGCGAGGGGCAGCTCCGACACCGGAGGAGAACGCTCGCGCTTGGCAACGAACGGCGGCGCAGATCTTCGACGACCTCGCTGGTGGGAACCATGGCCACTGGCCAGCGTCCGTGGCTCAACGGGACATCGATGCTCTCGAAGAGCAATGGAAGCGCTCCGGGCTCGAGCGGATCACGCAGACCCGAATCGCCCATCACGTTCCTGAACAACCGTTGCACGGACGAGCGATCTGGCAAGACACCCACGATTGCATCGCCACCCTGGAGCGGATCGCGAAGCGGTACTTCTTCTTGCTGCTCCAGGCGGACAGGCCGGCGTTCGGAGCGAATCACGAGGCGATGATCGATGAAGGAGTTCGACGCTTCTGGCTGGGCGAGCGAAACGACTCCGAGCCGGCATCAGCAAACCGCTGATCACTGCGTCAATCCGTTCGCATCGAGACGAGCCCCTCGGCCAAACCTCGCGCCCAGGCGAGTAGCGGATTCCACGCATCCTGTCCGGGAGCGATGCGCGGCGCCGCCATTCCGATCCGCCGCAGATCGCTCGCGATCAGGCGCGCGCGTTCGCGCGCCTCGATCGATCGAACGGTCGCGGGCGCATCGACGAGTTCCTGCTCCGCGTGCGCGAGCGCCGCAAGCACGCGCGCGGTCGCGGCGAAGCTGATGCGCGTCTTCGGCAGCGGGCCGAACGTCTGCTCTAGCGCCCTCCGATGTCGCAACTCGAAGTGGAGGCGATTGCCGTGTGCGATCGATTCGACGAGCCCAGCGTCCCGCAGCATGTCGAGCGCGTCCGCCGCGTTCCGCTTCGTACAAGCAGCCTCGAGTGCGAAGTCGGAGGCCGTGGCAGAGGCATCCACGAGTTCGAGGAGCAGGATCCGCATGAGCTCCGCTCGCGCCGTCGGCCCGAACGCGGAACGCAGTCGCAGGCCGAACCAAGCGGCGCGCGCCGGCGTGCTCGCGGTTCGCGAACGCTTCGGGTTGGAGACCGCCGCGAAGCGCCCGACCGCGCGCTGTCTTGGCGCGCTCGCGGCGTCGAGCTCCGACAGCTGCACTGCGTCGAACGCGACGGGCCAACCTGCTCGCAGCTTCGTCCAACGTGAACGGGAGAGCAGGGAGCGATGGTCTGCGCACCAACGGCTCGCCTCCTCCAGCAAGCGCGGCTCGGTGTCGCCGACGGACTCCGTCAGCAACATCAGCGCTTCAGGGTCGATGCACCATTCGCGATGACTGCGCGCCCAACCGGGCACGCCAAGCTCGGCCCATGAACTCCATGCGAACGCGACGAGGGCGCGCTGGATCAAATTACGCGAGGTCTTCAAGGGTCACCTCCGTCCCGAACGACGCCAGCAATTGGACGAGCATCGCGCCGAAGCCGGGTGAAGGGTCGTGGGTACGACACCAGCGTGCTGCCGCCATCAGCTCGGCGCGCTTCGGATCGTCGATCCGCGCCACATGAGCAGTATACCTTCCCGTATCGGGCAGATATACAGCCCGGCTCAAGCGTTCTGGGCGGGGAAGGCCCCGCATCCCAGGCTCGGCCCCGGGGAAAGCCTTCGACGCACGCCCAGTGGTCGCCACCGGCGGAATCGCTCTCCGAGATGCGGTCAGAGCGGCGACGCCGGCTCCGCACTCACGCGCTCCGAGATCCAAGGCGCGTCGCGGTCACCGAGCGTGAGCAGGTCGAGCAGCACGAACCGGTCTTCGTGCGCGCCGAGCGGCGGGATTCGATCGGGCGCGCGAGCGAGAGCGCCATCGCTCGCGAGAGCGAGACCGATCAGCGTCTGCCCCACGATCGCCGAGCCGAGCTCGCCGAGCGTCAGCCCCGCGCACTGCACTTCCGCTTCGCGCAGGACGTAGCTCCACAACGGCTCGTCGTCGCCGGCGAGCGGCGCCAGTCCGAGGGCTCGCGCCGCGCTCGCGCCGGACACGAGGCCGCGCGCGCAGCCGGCGCGCAACGTCAGGTACGGCAAGAGAGCTCGCCACGGCGGCTCGCTCGCGGTGCGCGGGAGATTGCCGAGCGCCCACGCGACACGCGGCCCGATGCGGCGCGCGCGGTTCGGTTCGACGTCTTCGTTCTCGACGAAGGCGCGCCAATCGACGGCGAAGATCGGAGGCAACGGGCGCGAGAGCATCAAGAACGGGCCGCCCCGTTCGAGCCAGTCCGGCTCCTCGCTCGCCGCGGTCATGTCGTACAGGTAACCCTCCGGCCGCATGCGGTACTGCTCGCGCACGAGCGCATGACCGAACCGCAGCGCGGCGAACGCGAATTCGGCCGAGACGAATGGCGCGGCGCCGCCGAACAGCGGGAGCTCGAGTCGCGCTCCGCTGCGCGCGGTCGCCAGCGCCGCCTCCACATCTCGCCGCCCGCGCTCGTCGAGCACCCGCGGCAGCCAATCGTGGACGAGCACGTGCCGGTAGCAGCGCACGAGCCACGCCCGCGCGCGCGCGTGGATCTCGAGCGGCGCGACGGTCGGTTCGAGCTCGCGCAGCGCGCCGACGAGCGCGTTGTGCGCGCGCGCGAGGGCGACATGGACCTGCGCCACGATCGCGTTCTGATCCTGGCGGTGGTCCGCGACGAGCGCACGACCGTCGGCCGCGCGCGCAAGATCGAAGAAGCGCCGGCCCTTCTCCGGCGAGCGACGCTCGACGACGCGCATGCGCGCCGCGTCGTCGTGCTCGTAGAGCTCGCGCTCGAGCCCTGGCCCGCCGCCGTAGAGCGTCTCGAGGACGAGCTTCTCCCGGCGTCGGTTCACGAGGCTGCCCGCCCCGATCGGCGCGGTCGACGCGTGCGGCGGACGCCCCGGTGGCTCGTGGTGGCTCACGTCGTGCGCGACGAGCTGCCCGAAATACGTGTAGCCGGCCGGGAGCGTCGGGTGCGCGAGCTCGCGATCGAGCCGGCGCGAACGCACTTGCGAAGGAGCGCGCAGAGCGCGGGCGAACTCGAAAAGGCTCGCGTCGCGCTCCTTCGCCGTCGCGCCGTGCGGTTGCCAGGGCGCAGCGCTCCACAGCGGCGCGGTGTCGTCCGCGGTCGTGTCGCGCGCGCGCGTCGCGGCCGACGCATCGAGCGCGAGCGCGCTCACGAGCTGCCTCCGCCGACGAACGACTCGACGGGCGGTTGGGGGCGCAGCATCGGGTAGCGCACGCCGATCTCGACGCGCGCCTCGGTGTTGCCGATGCGCAGCTTCCATTCGTTGCCCGCCGCGACGCTGCCGAGGTAGGTCATGAAGTGCATGCGGCACCAGTTGTCCTCGACGCTGCTGTAGTAGTAGAGCCCCATGCTTTCAGGCGCCTCGGGGAGAATCGCAGCGGGCGCTGGCGGACGTGCCACGCGAAACTGCGCGAGATACGCGTCGAACCATGCGTGCAGCTTCGTCAACAAGTCCGAGCGGTCGTGCAAGCCCGTGCTCGGGTCGTATTCGACGTCCAGGTCGGCTTCGTTGCCGGACCATACGATCGAACTTCCTGGCGACGCAGGAAGCTTGAGGTAGTCGACCATCGCCATCAGGTCGGCAGTCGTGGTCGCCTGCGCTCCGCTCGGGTTCTCGGGCGTCACACGCAGACGGATTTCGGCGATCAGAGTCGGCATGGTGTGTCCTCCCTCAATGCGTCATTTGTGGTGTCGCCGCGCTCGATGCGCAACGGAAGCCGGTGTCGAACTGTGGCTCGTGTCGCGGAGCCCAGAGGGGCCGGTTCAACCCGAACTCGAGCACCGTGCCGAGCAGGCGATCACACGCAACGCCATGCCTATAGCGCAGGTTCGAATCCGAGGCGCATCCGTTCGCACCGCGATCGAAGCGCCACGTCTCGGTCCACTCGTCGATCGGGCCGAACGTGTCGAGAAGCCCCGCGGTCGACGCACGATCGCGGATCGGGCTGACTGGAGCCATGTGCTCGAGGCACCACCTCCGGCGCGCCTCGCGTGAATCGACGTTGGCGTCCGTCACGTCCGGCGGCGGAACACCGACACGGATAGTGCCGTCGCGAATCATCGCCGCCGTCACGCCGGGAGGAAACAGAACCGCGGTAGGTCCGCGCGCGGCCAGCAACCACTCGGCCGCGCTCGGCAGCCGCTTGCCGCTCCACTCCGCGTACTCACGGGCCTCGTCCCAGGTGACATGAACGACGGGCAGCTCACTCCACTTCATCACCGACGGATCCGGCCACCATTCCGGACGCGACCGACCCGTCGCGAGCAGGAACTTCTCGAAGTCGGCGTTCGAGACCGGGCGCGCATCCAGCCAGAACGGCTCGACGTCGAAATCGAGCTTCTCCTCCCCGTTCTTCGTCAAGTCGGCACGCCGAATCATGTGCACGACCGCGCAGGTCGCGCCAGCCACCTGCACCATGCCCGCGTGGCGCACGTTCTCGGGCACGACGTGCGCGACGAGTTCGAGCGCCGTCGACGCCGGCTCGATCCAGCGCACGAGCTCCGCGAAGCCCACGCCCGCTTGCACGACGACGAACCGGACTGCCGTCGACGCGGATGCGGATCTCCGCATCGCGCGGGAAAACCGGATCGGCATCGAGCTCCGCGGGAAAGTTCACGGCGTACTCGCGCAGGCGCTCGCGCAGGCGCACGGCCTCGGCGAGATCGGCGTCCCAGCTCGTGTGCGCGTGCCCGAGGTCGTTCGCACGCACGCCGCGCGCGAGGTCGATGGACGCCTGCACGGAGCGCAGCAAGGTGTCGTGTCTGTCCGCGTAGCGCCGCCGGAACTCCGCCACGCCGGGATCGTCCGCGCGCAGCTCGCCGTGGTCCACCGCGCTCGTGATCTCGATGGAGAGCTCGCGATCCGTCCGCAGCACGTCGTCGGTCTCGGCCGCGCCGTGCAGCCGCTCGTCGATCCGCGCGAGCAACGACTCGCGTTTCGACTTCTCACTCGCCGCGCTGACGACGCCGAAGCCGAGGCCCGCACCGACGACGAGCAGGACCGCGGCGAGGAGCGGCTTGCGATGCCGGCGCGCGAAACGTCCGGCGCGGACGCGCGCCCCGGCCGGCGAGGCGTCGACCGCCTCGTGCGCGAGGAACCGCCGCAGATCCGCGGCGAAATCGGCGGCGCGCGCGTAGCGGCGGCGCGGCGCGTGCTCCATCGCCTTGCAGCAGATCGATTCGAGGTCGCGCGGGATCCGCGGATCGATCGTGTGCGGGACCGGTGCGTCGCCGATGCCGATGTCGCGCATCACGTCCTGCGACGTGACGCCGTCGAAGGGACGGCGCAGCGTGAGGAACTCGTAGAGCACGACGCCGAGCGAATAGATGTCGGTGCGCGGATCGAGCAGCTTGCCGCCGCGCGCCTGCTCGGGGCTCATGTAGTAGGGAGTTCCGAGCATGTCGCCGGTCTGCGTGACCGTCGCCGCGCTGGCGTCTCGCGCGATGCCGAGATCGGTGATCTTCACGCGGCCGTCCGCGGCGAAGAGCAGGTTCTGCGGCTTGACGTCGCGATGCACGAGCTCCGCGTCGTGCGCATGCTGCAGCGCGTCGCACACCTGCGCGATCAGGTCCGCGACGGCGGCGAAGTAGCCGGCCTCCGCGCGCGCGGGCAGGAGCGGTGCGCCGGTCGCGTCGGCGTCACCGCGCAGCCGGCGCAGTTCCTCGCCCAGATCGTGCCCGGGAACGTACTCCATCACGAAGAAGTGCAGGCCCGCTTCATCGCCGACGTCGAACACTTCGACGATGCCGGAGTGGTGCAGACGCGCGAGCTTCTGCGCCTCGCCCTTGAAGCGCTGGCGAGTGCGCTCGTCGCGGCCGAGATGCGGATGCAGCACCTTGATCGCGACCTCGCGCGCGGGATCGTGCTGGCGGGCGAGGTACACGCTGCCCATCGCGCCGGCCCCGAGCTCGTTCACGAGCTCGCAACCAGCGATGCGCCGTGGCTGCGAACTCCCGAGCACGCTCGAGACGAGGCCGGAGACCTTCCACATCGGTTCGCTCTCTTCCGCGCGGCGCAGCTCGATCAGCGCAAACGCGAGCAGCTGCGCGTCCTCGCCGCATTCGACGGCGAGGAAGGCGGAGCGCTCGCTCTCCGGGAGGTTCTTCGCGCTGCGCGCGAGCTCGCGTGCGCGCCTCGTCCGATCGTCGTCGCCGGCGCGGTGGATCAGCGCCACGCGTCGCGCCCCTCTTCCCAATCGCGCTCGACGGTGCGGCGGGACACGCCGAGCATGCGCGCGATCTCGTCGAACGTGTAGCCGAACAGCAGGTACAGCTCGACCACGAGCGCGGCGCGCGGGTGGTCCTTCGCGAGCGCTTCGAGCTGGTCGTTGAACCCGATCGGATCGATGCGCTTCTCGGCGAACGCCTGTGCGACCTCGTCGATCGTGAGGCGCTTGCCGGGAGGACGCCGGCGCGTGGATCGGCGGCGGCGTTCGTGGTCGACCAGGATGGTGCGCATCGCGCTGCAGATCGAGGAGATCGCGTGGACGCGATCGTTCCACTTGCTCTGCGCGCCGCGGGTCTTGATGTACGCCTGGTGGACGAGAGCGGTGGCTTGCAGCGTGTGGTTCGGGCGCTGGCCGCGCATGAAGCGGCGCGCGACTTCGCGGAGCTCCTCGTAGAGCGCGGAGTAGATCGTCGACGCGGCGGCGGCGTCTCCGGAGTTGGCGCGCTTCAACAGGTCGTTGAAGGACTCACCGGGATTCGGGGGAGCCGGCTCGAGCGATCCGGATGAGAACTCGTTGGTCATGCACGGAACGCCGCGACGGGGAGCGATCGCAGGCGAAACGAACCGGGGGGAGCGAGACGGGGAAGGGGCGGTGATCGTAACCGGTGGAGGGAGAACGGGTCTGCTGACTCGTCGAGCGCGGCAGGCAGGGATGAGCGTCGGTCGGGACGCATTCGGGAGGTGCGCGGCAACGGAGGCGGAGAGGAGGCAACGCGCCACACGCGCGTGCTTCGCATCGCGGACCCGCGTCGACCGCACGCGCCGGGTCGCGACGCGCGCGCGGCGCGCGGCGTCGCTCAACCGGCGCGCGCGGCCGACGCGGGGTGCTGGCCGGAAGCGGAGGGAGTGGTGGGTTGTTGGGGTGGCGGGGTCAGTAGAGGAGGGTGCCCGGGTCGCGTTGGCGGTCGCGCGAAGGCGGAGGGGGTGTCGGGCGCAGATCGTGGAGGCGCAGGTCGTCTTGGGGAAGTTCGGGTGGGAGCTCGGTCGGGCGGCGCGCAGGGGTGCGAGTCGCGGGTGGGGCCAACGGTTGGGGTGACTCGGGCGCGGAGTCTTCGTCCGTGACGGGCGGCGTGATGCGTGGTGCGTGCAGGCCGAAGGCGGCCCACGCGAAGGGATCCTCGGAACCGATGCCTTGGAGGGAGAGCTCTTCCTCGATCAGGTAGCCGGGGACGATGGCCGAGGTCGCTCGCAGGCCGTGTGGAGAAACGAGGTACGCGGTCTCGCTGTGCGAGGGTGCGGAAGAGGCGACGCTCGCGCCGTTGGCGGGACCGTGGCCGTTCGTCGCCGAGCGCGCGGCTGGTCCGTCGCCATCGGAATCGGCGGCGTCGGCGGGCTCCGCCGGAGCGCTCGAGCTCGGCGGAGGGGCCTGACGGCGCGGCGTTTCCTGCGAGAGACGGCGCAACACGGCAGCACGGACGTCCTCGCGACGCTTCTGTGCCGCCGCATCACCGTGCTCGCGTTCGTGGGCCGCGCTCGTCGAAGCCGGAGCGTGCGCGGGCTTGGCGGGTGCGGGGGCGGCTTTCGTCGGCGGTTCTTCGCGCGCCGGCGCGTGCGCACGCGCCGGGTCCTGCGTCGCGGTTGCAGGAGGTTCGGTCGGGGGATCGTC
>JBGATX010000113.1:0-18129 GCA_044228975.1 Planctomycetota bacterium
TGCTGCGCGTGGCGTTCGACCGGCATCTCGCCGGCGTCGGCCGGCGCACGCGTCACGCGGAAGCGGACGAGCTGCGCGCGCTCGCGCGCCTGGCTTCGGGACTGCTGCGCTGCGGCGACCTCGTCGGCGCGCACGAGAGCGACGGCCTGATCGTGGTCATGCCCGGCAGCGCCGCGGCGGGCTCGCGCGCGTGCGCCGAGCGACTGCGCGCAGCCGTCGAGCGCGCGGTCTGGCCCGGCGCGGCGACGACGATCAGCATCGGCATCGCGACGCGCGTGCGCGACTCGGAAAGGCCCGAGGAGCTCTTGATCGGCGCGGCGCAAGCGCTCGAAGCGGCGCGCGCGCTGGGGGGCAACCGCGTGCTCGTGCGCAGCGAGCTGCAGGAGAGCCCGAAGCCGGCCTAGCTTTTCGGCGCGCGAGGGGTACAAGGAGCGACTGGCGCCGGAGCTCCCGCGCGCCCCCGGCCCCGGAAGCCCCCCGTTCCCCTTCGCCTTCGGACTCGGATCCTCGCGAGTCCCCCGCGCATGAAGCACCCGACCGCACCGGCCCTGCTCCCCAGGCTGTCGGTGATGATGTTCCTGCAGTACGCGATCTGGGGCGCGTGGCTGCCCATCCTGTTTCCGTTCCTGCAGGGCCACAGGAACTTCCCGACCGAGGACGTGGTCTTCATGTTCATGGTCGGCGCGGTGGGAGCGATCGTCGCGCCGTTCATCGCCGGGCAGATCGCGGACCGCTGGTTCGCGACGCAGAAGTTCCTCGGGATCCTGCACCTCGCGGGAGCGGCGCTGATCTGGCAGCTCGCGAGCATCGAGAGCTACGCGGGCTTCCTCGCCTTCTCGCTGTGCTACTCGCTGCTCTACGCGCCGACGATGCCGCTCTCGAACGCGCTCGCGTTCCACCACCTGCCGGATCGCGACGCGCAGTTCGGCAAGGTGCGCCTGTGGGGCACGATCGGCTGGATCGCCGTCGGCATCGCGATGGGGCAGTGGCTGCTGCACGTGCACACGCCGAGCGGTCCGGACGCGACGCCGGCGCTGATCGAAGCGGCGCAGAACGCGGGGCGCGCCGACGCGTTCAAGCTCTCGGCGGTCCTGGGCGCGATCATGGGCGTGTACTGCTTCACGTTGCCCGACACGCCGCCGCAGAAGGGCGAGAGCAAGGTGGCCATCGTCGAGGCGTTCGGCGCGGTGTGCCGCAATCCGCTCTCGACCTTGTTCCTGCTCACGATCCCGATCGCCTGCATCCACCAGTTCTACTTCGTGCACACCTCGGGCTTCCTCTCGGCCTTCCAATCGAAGGCCGCCAGCGTGCTCGATCAGGTGTTCGGCGTCGGCGGCGGCGGCCTGATGACGATCGGCCAGATGTCCGAGGTCGTGGTCCTGGCCACGCTCCCGATCTTCGCCAAGGTCGTGTCGCGCAAGTCGATCCTCGTGGTCGGCACGCTCGCGTACGCGGCGCGCATGGCGCTCTTCGCCTACGTCGACGCGCTGCCGTTCGCTCCGCTCACCACATTGATCGCGGGCGTCGCGTTGCACGGCGTGTGCTTCGGCTGCTTCATCTTCACGGCCTTCCTGATCATCGACGAGGAGGCGCCCGGCGACGTGCGCGCGAGCGCGCAGAGCCTCTACAACCTCGTCATCGTCGGCCTCGGGATCATCGTCGGGAGCTGGCTCTCGGGCCAGGTCGCGCTCTGGGCGCAGCACGGCGCGGCGAAGATCGACTACTCCGACCGCACGCAGACGCGCGACCTCTTCTCGATCCCGATGTGGGCTTCGCTCGGGGTTCTCGTGCTCCTGCTCGCGTTCTATCCTGGCGAGCGGCGCGCGCGCGCGACCTCGACCGTCCACGCTTGAGCGCCTGACGCTCGTTCGAGTCCTCCCATGATCGAAATCCTGTTCCTGGCTCTCTCCGCCGCGACGTCGTGCTCGCTGCGCCCGCAGATCCCCGTGCCCGAGCGGCCGCGCGATCCGTGGGTCTTCCGCAGCGTGCTCGATGGCAAGCCGCGCATCGTGACGATGGCGCTGTCGAAGGAGATGTACCTCGCCTACGACGCGCAGACCTGCGGCATGTACAAGTGCTGGAAGGGCGGCGTGGAGCTCAAGGGCGCCGTCTACACGACCGTGCACGGCGATCAGCCCGTCTCCTACGGCGACGTCTACACGCACGGACTCGAAGGCGACGTGTGGAGCGCCGAGGTCGGTGGCAAGCCGCAAGCGGTGCGCGCGCGCTGGATGGGCTACTTCTTCGGCAACAAGCGCGTCAACCTGCTCTACGAGATCCGGCTCGAGGGCGGACAGCGCATCACGGTGCAGGAGAGCACGGAGTTCACGAGCAGCGAGCTGCTCCTGAACCCGAAGGACCTCGACGAGCTGCTCGTGATCGAAGGCACGCCCGTGCTCCTGCGCACCTGGCGCACCGAGGCGATCCCTCCAGGCGTGACGCTCGTGCTGAGCATGCGCCTCGACAGCGACGTGATGCAGCGGCGCGTGATCTTCCCCGAGGGCTGCCTGCGCAAGGAGCGCATCGTCGAAGCCTCGGACCCGGCCGTGAAGCCGCACAGCTACATCCTCTCCGAGCTGCCCTTCAGCGAAGCGATGCCGTCGGCCTACATCTGGGCGTTCTTCGAGCCGCTGGCCGACGCGACGCCGCCCGAGAAGGGCGCGCCCGCGCCGAAGAAGGCCGAGGCGTCGAACAAGCCCGCGGCTGACGAGAAGCCCGCGACCAGCGACAAGAAAGGCGGCTGAGCGTGCGCCCCTTCGCTCTCGCGCTCCTGCTCGCGCTCCCGACTCTTTCCGCGACGGTGCGCGCGGCGCACCTCGGCGCGCCACTGCGCGCGATCCAAACGGACGATCGTCCGCGGCAGAACGGCTTGTGGGCGCGCTTCTACTTCGTCGGCAAGCCGATGGAGATCCTGCCGATCCTCGTCGCGAACCAGACGCCGAACGTCTCGGTCGTGCTTCCCACGCTCGACTTGAAGACCGACGACCAGGACCGCAACCCGGCGACCGGCGCGATGGACTACACGTTCCTCGCGCACGTCGAAGGTTTCCTCGTCGTCCCCTCGGCAGGCAAGTACGCGCTGCGCCTCTCGAGCGACGACGGCTCGCGCCTGCTGATCGACGGCAAGGTCGTCGTCGATCACGACGGCTTGCACTCGATGACGGGGAAGTCGGTGGAGCTCGAGCTCGCCGCGGGCGAACACTCCCTCGCCGTGCAGATGTTCCAGACCTACGGCGGCTGGGGTCTGAAGCTCGAATGGCGTCCGCCCGGCGCGAGCGCGTTCGAGGTCGTGCCCGAGAGCGCGCTGCGCTCGCACGCGGGCGAGATGCTGATCACGTCGCCGGGCGTGAAGAAGGTGCTCTTGCCGCTCGAGAAGGGCTCGCCGGGCGATGGCCTGCCGCTCGAGGACGTCCATCCTTCGTACGACCTCGCGACCGTTCGCCCGGAAGGCTTCGAACCGCGCGTGGGCGGCATGGATTGGCTGCCCGACGGGCGCCTGGTCGTGTCGACCTGGGACACCGAAGGCGGCGTCTACATCCTCGACGGCGTGCAGGGCGACGACCGCAAGCAGATTCACGCCAAGAAGTTCGCCAGCGGGCTCGCCGAGCCGCTCGGCGTCGCCTGCGTGGGCAAGCGCATCTTCGTGCTGCAGAAGCAGGAGCTCACCGAGCTCGTCGACGAGGATCTCGACGGCGTCGCCGATCGCTACACCGCGATCTCGAGCGACTGGGGCGTGACGGCGAACTTCCACGAGTTCGCCTTCGGTCTCGTCTTCAAGGACGGTTGGTTCTACGCGAACCTCGCGACGGCGATCCAGCCCGGCGGACGCAGCACGCAGCCGCAGAACCAGGATCGCGGCAAGACGATCCGCATCCGCTTGACCGACGGCGCGGTCGAGACCGTCGCGCGTGGCGAGCGCACGCCCAACGGCATCGGTCTGGGCACCGACGGCGAGATCTTCTTCTGCGACAACCAGGGCGACTGGCTGCCGAGCTCGAAGCTCCTGCACCTGAAGCAAGGCGCGTTCTACGGCTCGCGCTCCGTGCTGCTCGAGAAAGCGGACGGGCTCGTCGTCACTCCGCCCGTGCTCTGGCTGCCGCAGAACGAGATCGGCAACAGCCCGAGCCAGCCGGCGCTGATTCCCGAGGGCAACGGGCCTTACTCTGGGCAGATGTGCCACGGCGACGTGACGCAAGGCGGCGTCGCGCGCGACTTCATCGAGAAGATCGAGGGCGAGTACCAGGGCTGCGTGTTCCGTTGGACGCAGGGACTCGAAGCGGGCATCAACCGCCTCACTTGGGGGCCCGATCACGCGCTCTACGTCGGAGGCATCGGCTCGACGGGCAACTGGGGACAGGAAGGCAAGCGCCGCTTCGGTCTGCAGCGCCTGAAGTACAACGGCAAGCCGGCGTTCGAGATGCTCGCCGTGCGCGCGAAGACCGACGGCTTCGAGATCGAGCTCACGCAGCCGCTAGCGCCGGGCGTCGGCTGGGACAAGGAGAACTACTTCGTCCAGGACTGGACCTACGTGCCGACGAACGAGTACGGCGGACCGAAGGTCGACCTGCGCGAGCTCCCGATCCGCGCCGTGGCCGTCTCGAGCGACCGGCGCAAGATCGACCTGTGGATCGACGGCTTGAAGACCGATCGCGTCGTGTACTTCCGGCTCGTCGGCGATCTCGCCGCGGAGTCCGGACAGAGACTGTGGAGCACGGAGGCGTGGTACACGCTCAACAAGATCCCCAAGGATCTCGCGCGCGACGTCGCGCGCGCGGCGCAAGCTCCGAAAGTGCCGCAGAACGTGCTCGGCGAGGCCGACAAGGCCGCGGGCTGGAAGTCGCTCTTCGACGGACAGTCGCTGCGCGGCTGGCACAACTTCAAGAAGACCGGCGCGGTCGCGGGCTGGAAGGTCGAGGACGGCGCGCTCGTCTGCGCGGGCGGCGGCGACGATCTCGTCACGGACGAGGACTACGCCGACTTCGAGCTCGAGCTCGAATGGAAGATCCACGAGGGCGGCAACAGCGGCATCTTCTTCCACGCCACGGAGGAGAACGACTACGTCTGGCAGAGCGCGCCGGAGATGCAGGTCCTCGACAACGACCGCCATCCCGACGGACGCGATCCGCGCACCTCGGCGGGAGCGAACTACGCGCTCCACGCGCCGCCGCGCGACGTGACGCATCCCGTCGGCCTGTGGAACCGCGCGCGCATCCTCGTGCGCGGCTCTCACGTCGAGCACTGGCTCAACGGCACGAAGCTCTGCGAGTACGAGCTCTGGAGCGACGACTGGAAGGCGCTCGTCGCGGCGAGCAAGTTCGCCTCGATGCCGCGCTACGGCCAATCGAAGACCGGCCGCATCGCGCTGCAGGACCACGGCGACTTCGTGGCCTTCCGCAACGTCAAGATTCGCTGCTTCTGATCGGCCGGCGTATCGTCTGGCCCGTGAGCGCCGCACGCAACGCACGGATCCAGCGCGGCGAGGTCCAGGTCCTCTTCGCCTACGACGTCGGTCTCTCGATCGACCTGCCGAGCACCCGACAGCAGATCACCGACATGGCGCGGCTGGCGCAGTCGGACCAGCTCGCCGAACCCGCCGCGATCCAGCACAAGGGCCACGCCCCGCGCTACTTCCAGTTCGATCCGCTGCCGCTGCGCGTGACGCAGAAGCGCGGCGCGATCGAGATCGGCGGGCACGCGACCAAGGCGGCGGTCGAGCTCGTGCTCTACGACTTCGGCGGCGTGTCGGTCAGCTACGACATCCCGTTCCAGGGCACGCTCGAAGAGCTGCTCGAGCTCTCCTGCGAGCTCTCCGCGAGCACCGCGCTGCGCGAGGACTCGCTCGAGCGCGTGCAGCAGCTGATCTCGGTCATCGAGAGCTCGGTGCGCAAGTCGGGCATCGCGCCGCTGGTCGAGGACTACCTCGTGTTCCTGGTCGAGGAGCTCGACACGCCGTGTTCGCCGCGCGAATTCCTCGAGGGGCAGTCGGCTCTCATCGCGCGCGTGCTGCGCTCCGAGAAGGACGCGCTCTCGGACCAGGAGATCGCCGAGGCGGTCGGCACCTGCATCGCCTTCGGACCGGGCGATCTCGCCGTGATCGACTGGAACGCGGCGCTGGTGCTCGACCGCGAGAGCGAGGACGTGCGCGCCGTGCTCGAGTTCGCCAACCTCCAGCTGCTCGAGCTGCGTTACCTCGACGAGGCTCTCGACCAGGCGCTCGACCGCTCCTACGACCTCATCGGCAGCCGCGGCGGCCTGCATCGCCTGCGCCTGCCGGGGGTCACGCGCCACGAGCTCGCGCGCGTCGCTCGCTTGCAGGTCGACAGCGCGATCCTGTTCGAGCGCGTGAACAACGCTCTGAAACTGCTCGGCGACCAGTACCTCGCGCGCGTCTACCGCGCCACGGCGCAGCGCTTCCGCCTGAACGAGTGGAACACGACGCTGCTGCGCAAGCTCGAGACGACCGAGAACATCTACGAGAAGGTCCACGACCGCTCGCTCGACTTCCGCATGGAGGTGCTCGAGTGGATCATCATCTTCCTGATCGCGCTCGAGCTCGTGCTGCCTTTCGTGATGCGCGGCGCGGGGCACTGACCGGTCGCGCGCCGGCGAGCGTGAGCGTGGTGCGCCGCGCACTCCGCAGCAATGTCCCGCCGCGACGTCCACGAACGAACGCGCGGGGCCGCTGGTGCGGCCCCGCGCTGGAAATGCGCCGCTCGATCGACCTACCAGGTCAGCTCGATCGTGTTGTGGGTGTTGAACGTGAAGGGCGGACAGAAGGCGGCCGCCGCGTTGCGATAGAAGCCCGAGTACTGCATCGTCGCGCCGGAACTCGGGAAGGTTCCGCTGCGCGCCGAGAGCGTGATCGTCTCGGGCGGAACGGGGAAGCTCGCGGTGCCACCGATGCCGCCGGCGAACGAGACCGCGCGCAGGCGCAGCAGCGAGCCGCCGGTGCACGTGATGCCGTCACCGAACACCGCGCCGCTCGCCTGCTGAGGACCGAGCGTGCGGATGAAGATGCAGATCGAGCCCGACATGCCCGTGCCGTGCAGGACGACGTCATCGGTCTGCGTGAAGCCCGTCGTGGTCATCAACGCGCCGGCGGCATTCTGCGAGTTGGCGCAACCCGCGTTGGGATCCGTGCCGTTGTTGCCGCACGGACAGGGAATGCGGTTGGGATCGCCGTTGCCGCAGAACGAAGTGCCCGCGTTCGTCGCGCAGCCCGCGCGCACGAGGCAGATGCCGCCGAAGATGCCGGAGATGCTGATCGGCGGAAAACTGTTGTTGGTCAGCACGTTGTAGTCGAAGGGCGCGGTCGTGCTGCCCACTCCCCACGTCTGCGCACTGCCGCAGTAGGCCGAGTCCAGCGCAGCCGGGAATTGGCCGGCCGGATGGATGAGCGCGACACCGACGAAGAACCGGCCGTTGAGCACGGCCGACGGCACGGCATACGTGTCGAGCACGTCGTTGTCGACGTTGCCGACCACGGCGGCAGTGATGGAGATGAGAACGGCGTCGGTGGGATCGCCGTCGTCATTGGGATCGTCGTAGACGCACACGTTGACCGGCGTTCCGACGGCGGGCCCGGCACCCGGGAAGAGCGGCGTGCCATAGGCGGCCGACACACTCGTGACGAGCGTCTGAGCTCCGATGCTGCCGAAGGGGTTCAGCCACAGGAACTCGCCGCCCGCCGTGAGACCGATCGAGTTCTCGCTGCTGCCGTCGTCGTACTGGCAGCCCGTCGTCACCGGCGTCGGGACGACGTCGAACGCTCCCGGACCCCCGTTGGCGCCGGGGAAGTTGCCGATCTCGATGGTGAAGCTGTTGCCGGCGATGGCATTGAAGGTTGCCGTCGATTGCAGTGTGCCGCACGCATCGTCGTTGCACGCAATCGACGACAACACCGGACAACCGCAGCCGTCGTAGACGGCGAGCTTCGTGTCGTTGAACGTGAACCCGATCGTCGTCACGTCGAAGGAGCCGCTCGACGGCGCGGTCCAGCAGAACCACAGGTTCCGGTCGATCGCGGTCGAGCTGAAGAAATTGCAGAGCGGATTGGGCACGCCCGGCGGCGCTGTCGTCGCGTTCGTGTTGTCGTACGCGTACGGACCGACGCCACTGAGCAACACGGGAGTCGCGCAGTCGTCGCCCGCCGGCGGGGGAGGTCCGGCCTGGACGTTGAACGTCGCGATGTACGTCGTCGTCGCCCCGAAGGCACCGAGCTCGAAAAGGTAGGTCGTGCCGGCGACGGCAGCGAAGGTGATTTGCGTCTGCAACCCGCAGAAGTCGTCGTTGCACGCGACCAGCGTGGTCGGCGGGCACGAGCCCGAGCTCCACACCGCGGCGACGGTGTCCGTGCCGGTCAGGCCGCAGAAGCTGAGCTGCGTCGGGCCCGTGGTGCTCGCGGTCCAGGCGAACCAGACGTCGTTGTTCGGCTGCGCGCAGAATCCGTTGGCGATCGATCCCGTCGCACCCGTCGTGTCGACCGGGAAGTTGCCGAAGCCGCTGATCGCGGTCGCTCCGGTGCAGTTGTCGTTCGCCGGACCAGGCGCGGCCGCGACGATCGTGAACGAGCTGTTGTAGGGCAGGGCGCCGGGGAAGTTGCCGATCTGGATCACGTACGACTGGCCGGAGACCGCGCTCCAGCTCAGCTGCGAAACCAGCGAGCAGAAGTCGTCGTTGCAAGCGATCGCGGTGCCCGAGGTGGGGCAGCCACTGCCGTTGTAGATCGCTACCTTGGAGTCGATGCCGGTCGTGCCCGCGCAGAGGCTCAGCGTGACGGTGCCGGTGATGCCCGACGTCCAGTTGAACCACACGTCGTTGGTGATCCCGGTGGTCGAGAAGAAGAAGCAGAGCGGCTCCATCTGACCCTCGGCTCCCGTCGCCGCCGCGGTGTTGTCCACCGTGAACGGACCCGGTCCGCTGATCAGGTCGGGGACCGCGCACGAGTCACCGCCGCCGACCAAGAGCGCCGTGCTCGTCTGCTGCGAGAGTACGACGTGCTGCTGCGCGGGCTGCGCCTTCACCGCGCCCGGCTTGAGCAGCGGCTGCTTGGTCCGCGGGGTTTGCGCGCCGCCAGCTGGAGCGCTTCCCGGCAGCGTCACGGGGCGCGACGATTCGAACTGCGCGTGAGCCGTCGAGCCGATGCCGATGGCCACCAACGAGATCACGAACAGAGCTAGTTTCATCGTGAGACGGCCTTGGAAGTTCGAGAGTGCGCGTTCGAGCGAGCGAACGCGTCGGACCAGGGGGACACCCGACGGCCGGGTGGATGTCGCGTTCGGCGGATGCGGGCTGGACGACGTCACACAGCATCCCACGCGGGGCGCGAGAACGCTTGGACGCGAGCCGCGCGCGCGAGGTTCCCGACACGCTTCCGAATCGAGGCCGTGCGATTGCGCTCCGCGTGTGACGCCGGGCTCAACCTCCGCACCGCGGCCTTCGAGCGCAGGTCGAAACGGTTCCCGGCGCGCGCTTCGCGACGAGCGTTGCGCGCCGTTGGAAGCGCACGGCGCGCAGCCGTCCCGGGCTCCGGGCACGACCGCGCGCCGAAGGGCGCGACGCATCCGCCGACCTCACCAGTCGATCACCCGACCGTTCGTGACGTTGAAGGTCGCGGGCGGGCAGTAGCTCGCCGCGGCGTTGCGATAGTAGGTCTGGTAGTAGAGGCGCACGCCGCTGCCCGGCAGCACGCCGCCGCGTCCCGCCAGCGTGACCGTGTCGGTGGAGTCGGGGAAGCTGCTCGCTCCGCCGACGTTGGCCCGTGCGCGCAAGCGCAGCAACGTGCCGGCGACGCAACGCACTCCGTCGCCGAAGACGATGTCGTCGACCGCGTCGCCTTGCAGGTAGATGCAGATGACGGTCGCGGGCATTCCCAGTGCGCCCAGCACCACGTCGTCGAGGATCGGCGTCCCCGACGCGAACAGCACGGCGCCGTACGGATTCACCGAGTTCGCGCAGCCGCTGCCCTCCAATCCGAAGTTCCCGCACGGACACGGCGTCGTCGGCGTCGAGCCGAGACCGTCGCCGGCGCAGAAGGAGACGAACCCGGGGATCGGGAGCTCGTAGACCGCCCCGCCGATGTCGTAGACGCTCGTCAGCAGGTCCGCGAGACCGTACACGACCATGGACTGCGATCGGACCGGGAACCCACCCGACCAGTCGCAGGCGATGCGCGGTGCCGACTGATGCTGGTAGCTCGCGGACAAGGCCACGTGACCTTCGGTGAGCTCGAGCGCCGGGCCGGGTGCGAAGTGGAACGTCGAGGCCATCACGTTCGCGTACAGCGACGACGGCGGGTACTCCATGGAAGTGACCACGTAGCGTCCGGCGTCGACGTCCACGTCGGGCGCTTGCTGCGAGCCACTCGCCGCCGAGCCATCCATCTGGCTGAGGTCGTGGACGACCTGGGTCGTCCCTCCACTCAGCACGGCAGCCATGACGTCGCTGTCCGCGCTCGTGAGCTCGCGCTCGAACACGACGACGCAGCGATCGTAGATGTCCTGCATCGATGCCTGAGGCCGCGTGTCGTGCCAGCCCGACGCTTCGATCGCGAAGGTCGGGCGGTCGATCCCGCCGAAGTCGTTCACCACGGCGCCGTAGATGTCGTGGTCCGAGACCGAATACTCCCGCTCCCACACGATCGCCCAGGTCCCGTTCCAGCCACCGACCGAGCGTGAGATGTCCGGGTAGCTGTCCAGGGCGCCGGTGTCGTCGACCAGGATCGTGTTCGCGCCCGGGTTGCCGCTCTTGTCGACGAAGATCGCGTGGATGTCCGAATCGGTGGAGGAGTAGTTGCGCTGCCACACGACGCAGAAGTCGTTCGCGCCCGACCACGCACTCCCGCCGACCGCGGGGTTCACCTTGTCATGCGAGTCGGTCGGACTGATCTGGAACTGGACGTCTTGGGCATTGACGATGCGCCGGCGTCCATAGATCCAGTGGACGCCCGCCGGCGTGCCGACCTCGGAGACGAGCAGCGTGATCGCATCGGCCGGGAAGGTCGCGCCCGGGATGCTCGCGAGGCGCGGCTTGGCCCAGTAGATCCCGGTGATGTCGGCCCACATCCCGCTGGTCGGGACGAACGTGCCGTCGGCGTAGTAGACCGCCCACCAGAGATCGTGGTCCAACGCGCTCACGACGCGTTCCCAGGCGACGACGTAGGCCGGCGTATCGCTCTGGTCGCCGCGGATCAAGCACACATCGGCAGCGCGGTCTTCCGCGGGCGAGACGTCGAGAGCGAAGGTCGAGATCCACGGATCGATCGCGATGGGGTAGGCCGCGCTCGCGAGGAACGCGGCAGGCACGCGCAGCTCGAATGCGCTCTCGCGCGATTCCCAACCGAGCTCGACCCGACTGCCGCGCGCATCCACGGCGACGGCCGCCGAGACGTCGATGCCGCCCCACTCGCCGCGCAGGTGCAGGCCGTTCCCGTCGAGCGCCGGCTGCAGCGCACTCGTCAGCTCGAGCACGAAGCGCAGCTCACCCGCGTTCGGCCGGCCCGTGACCCGGAACGTCTGCTCCATCCCGTCGGGAGCGAGGTCGTAACGCTCGACCACCGTTCCCCGCCGGAACTCGATCGAGTCGCCCACGCGCTGGGGCGCGGCGATGCGATCCAGCTGCAGCCCGGTTCCGCCGACGTCGACGGCGGCGAGCGTGAAGGTCACCGGGAAGTTCCGTGGCGTGTGCGAGCCGAGGAACGGGATGTAGCTCGCGCCCTCCGCTCCGAAGCTCGCCTTGTACGTCCTGCCGCGCGCCCAGATGCGTCCGTCGCCGGGCTCGTCGAAGTAGACCGATTGTTCTTCGATGCCGGGCCGCAGACCTCGGGCCGCGACCGCCGCCGCGGAGCCCGGTGCGGATTGCGCGCTGGCGCTCGTCGATGCCGCCCCGAGCCCACTCGCCAACGCCGCGCCCAGCAGAAGGCCACGCTTCGTCCATTCGCGTCGTTCCATCGATGCACCTCCGTCTCGTGCCGCGCGGGTGGCGAGAATCGAGCGGCGGAATCCAGACGGAGCCCGGCAGTCGTCTCCGCAACCGGCGCTGATCTGTGTTGTAGTGCGGCGCGCCCAGCGCGACCATTCGTAGTCCGCTAGAGGTGACGGTGAACGAGTGAGGAGCTCCTGCGCACCTGTGCACACGGACTTTGGCGCGCGCTCGCGCGTCGGCGGATGGTGCTCGCCCCGCGTCCGTGCGAGCGCAGGGCGCGGGTCGCCGCGGCGCCCACGTCGCGTCGAGCGAGCGTTCGTCCTCGGCCTCGAGTCGTGGATCCACGTGCCGCGCGTCGAACGGCACTCGGCGCGATGCGTCGCGGCCCGGCGTCCGGCGAGCGCTGAACGGAACGGCGCTCGATACCCGGCCGACCGGCGCTGGAGGTACACTCGCGTTTCGCTGCGTGCGTCCGCGCTGCGTTCACCCGGGAAAGGCAGCATCGTATGACTCGATTCGCTTCGGTCGGCCGGCTGGCGTGCGCGTCCTCGTTCTGCGTCGCGAGCGCGTTGGCGCAGTTTCCCGACGCGCGCGATGTCGCCGCGCCTCCCGCGGACATTCTCGCGGGCGTCGTGCGCCTGCCCGATCCATCGGCGAGCGCGACGAGCTCGTACACGCAGCTCGAGCCGTTGCGTTTCGCGCTCGAGGGAGGCTCGCAATGGACGGCGAGCGCGAGCGTCGCGGTCGATGCCTCGGGTGCATTCACGCTCGCGCTGCTCGGCCCCGTGCCGAACCCCGCGACGGTCCTCGTGCGCGACGACAGCGGCGCGTGGACGCCGATCGAGCGCGCGTGGGACGCGCAGCGCGGTGAGCAGCTCCTCACCGAAGGCCTGCCCGGCTGGTTCCTCGCGCGCTACGACGCGCCTTCGCTCACCGTCGGTCGTCACGAGCTGCGCTTCGACATCGTTCGGACGCTCGCGAACACGCCGCCGCCGGAGACGTGGTTGTGCACGCGCTCCGCGTCCACGCTCGCGCTGGCCGCGTGGGTCGGCACGCAGGAGCTCGTCGCGGACGCACCGATTCCGATTCTCGTGCGCGCGTGATCCTCGAGAGTCTCGACGCTAGAGACGGCGCGCGCGAGCTCGCGCTCTTCGACGACGGCGCCCACGCCGACGGCGCGGCGAACGACGGCACGTACGGCGCGTTGTTGCCCGTCGGTCTCGTCGGCTCGCTGCGCGCGCGCGTCGAGCTCGCGGGAGCGCTGCGCGACGTCGCTCCGTTCGAGCGCACGGTGCCGCTCGCGTTCTCCGTGCTCGAGCGCCGCGTGCTGCTCGATGGCGGCGTCGAAGCGACCGAGAGCGACGAGCTCCACGTCGCGCTCGCGCTGCGCGCGTTGCCGCTCGGCCCGAGCGCGCGCCTGCACGTGTCGGCGGAGGTGTGGGGGAGCGACGCGCGCGGCGCGCTCGTCCCTGTGTGCTGGCTCTCGCGCATGCAGACGCCGCGCGACGCCGACAGCGCGTGGACGCTCGATCTCGCGCTCGACCGGCGCTGGATCGAGCTCGCGCACGCGCGCGCACCGTTCGAGCTGCGCGAGCTGCGAGTGCAGGACCCCGACACGCAGGTCGTCTTCGATCGCCTGGAGCGCGTCGCGTTCGCGATGCCGGAGCTCGCGCCGCGCCCGGGCGGACCGGCGAGCGCGATCGCGCCGGAGATGCTCACCGGCGGTCCGTCGACGCTGCTCACGCCGCCCCCGGGCTCGCCCACTTCGGGAGGCCCGCATCGTCCCGTGAATCCGGTCGCGATCGTGCCCGCGCTGATGCTCGTGCACGGCTACTGCTCGTCGGCCTCGATCTGGCCCGCGGCGGACTTCAGCGCCCCGAAGCTCGAGTTCACCGATCCGAACGCCAACCGCACGCACGATCAGTTCGCGCAGCTGCTCGCGCAGCGCGCGCAACAAGCGGGGCTCACGTCCTTCGGTGTCGTCGCTCACAGCCAGGGCGGCTGCGCTGCGCTGCACCTGCTCACGTACTACGCGAGCGCGCTCGACGCCGCCGTCGGACCGCGCCGCATCCAGAGCGTCGCGACGCCGTACCAGGGCACGCCACTCGCCTCGCTCGGCGCGTTCGCCTGCGGGGTGAACAACGACATGACGCCGGCGGGTTCGGCGACGTGGCTCGCGGGCATCCCGAGCTGGGCGCGCAACGAGGTCTGGTACTGGACGACCTCGAACTCGGGGTCGGCGTGCAACTTCCTCACGAACCTCTTCCTGACCGACCCCGAGGACGGCACCGTCGAGCAGATGCGCGGACAATTGCCCGGCGCGCACAACCAGGGTCACACGATCGGCTGGTGCCACACGACGGGCATGTCGAACCCGGCGAACTACACCGACCACGCACGCAACCAGTCGATGAACAGCGCCGCGGCGCGCTGAAGCGCGAGCGGCCGAGTCGCGCCCCGCGAAACCGCGCTTCGTGATCGGGTCCGCGCGCGCCACGCCGCTCCGCGGAAGCTATCTTGGACGGCGAAGTGCGAGACCCGATCCGAAGCTGGTCGTGGCTGGCGGCGCTGGCGTCGCTGTCGCTCGCCACCGTTCGGCTCGGCGGAGACGGTCGATTCGGCGGAGAATCGGAGCGTGCCGCGGACACCGGCTCACCCGCTCCGATCGACTTCGCGCTCGAGATCCGACCGCTGCTCTCGGATCGCTGCTTCAAGTGCCACGGGCAGGACGCGCGCGCGCGCAAGGCCGGGTTGCGCCTCGACACGGAGGTGACGCTGCACGAGCCCCTGGCGTCGGGAGAACGCGCCGTCGTCGCCGGAGATCTCGCGCAGAGCGCGCTCTGGCAGCGCATCTCGAGCGCGGACGACGACGAGCGCATGCCGCCGAAGTCGAGCGGCAAGACGCTCGCGCCGGCGGAGATCGAGCGTCTGCGCCGCTGGATCGAGGAAGGCGCGACCTGGCAGCCGCACTGGTCGTTCCGGCGCGTCGAGCGCCCGGTCCCGCCGGCGACGTCACACGACGCGTGGTGTCGCAACCCGATCGATCGGTTCGTCGTCGAGCGGCTCGAGCGCGAGGGGCTCGCTCCCGCCGCGGAAGAATCGCGCGAGCGACTGCTGCGGCGCGTCACTCTCGATCTCACCGGTCTTCCTCCATCGCTCGAGGAGCTCGAAGCCTTCGCGTCCGACACGCAGGCCGATGCGTACGAGCGCGCCGTCGATCGCCTGCTCGCCTCGAAGCGCTACGCGGAGCAGATGACGCGCTCCTGGCTCGACCTCGCGCGCTACGGCGATACGCACGGGCTGCACCTCGACAACGAGCGCTCGCTCTGGCCCTGGCGCGACTGGGTGCTGCGCGCCTTCGACGCGAACATGCCCTTCGATCGCTTCACGATCGAGCAGCTCGCCGGAGATCTGCTCGATGCGCCGGACGCGCCGGCGCCGGGCGTTCCGTCGAGCGCGATGTCGTCCGGCTCGGCCGTGCGCGATGTCGCCGCGCCGCCGAAGAGTCCGGGCGAGCTCGCGACCGCGCTCTCGCCCGAGGTCACCGACCGCATCGTGGCGACGGGTTTCCAGCGCTGCAATCCGACCACGGGCGAAGGCGGATCGATCGAGCAGGAGTCGCTCACTCGCTACGCCGTCGACCGCGTCTCGACGACCTCGACCGTGTGGCTCGGCTTGACGATGGCCTGCGCGCAGTGTCACGACCATCGCTTCGATCCGATCACGCAGCGGGACTACTACCGCTTCTATGGCTTCTTCTCGAACGTCGACGAGCGCGGCTCGGACGAGAACGACATCGCTCCGCCGCCGGTCGTGCCCGTGCCGAGCGCCGCGCAACGCGCCGAGTTCGCGCGCTTGATCGCCGAGCGTCACGCGCGCGAGAGCGATCTCGTCGCGCCGGATGCCGCGATGGACGCCGAGGAGGCGAGCTGGCGCGAGGAATGGGCGCGACGCCTCGCGCAACGCTGGACGACGATCGGCGAGAGCGTGCGCTCGCGCGAGAAGGTCGAGTTCGCGCGCCTCTCCGACGGCTCGTTCCTCGCGAGCGGCGCGAACCCGGAGAAGGACGTCGACGAAGTCACGGCGCGCATCGAGCCCGGCGTGTACGAGGCGCTCTCGCTCGAAGCGCTGACGCACGCGAGCTTGCCGTTCTCCGGCCCGGGCCGCAGCTCGAACAACGGCAACTTCGTGCTCACCGAGATCGAGGTCGGTCTCGTCGGCGACGCGTGCGTGCGCGCTCCGCTCCCGATCGAGCTCGCGCGCGCGACGGCGGAGTTCGAGCAGCCCGGTTTCGCTTCGTCGGGCGCGATCGACGGCGATTCGTCGAGCGGCTGGGCCATCGACGGCGGCCAGGCCGATCGACGCGCGGTGTTCGCGTTTGCGCAGCCGCTGCAAGTCGACGAGCCCGCGACGCTGCGCATTCGGCTGCGCTTCGAGTCGAAGTACCCCGGGCACGGCATCGGGCGCATGCGGCTCGCGCTCGGAAGCGACCGCTTGCTCGCGCCGAGCGAGCTCTCGAGCTGGCAGAGCGCGGGGCCGTACACGGACGAGAGCGCGTCGAAGGCACTGACCAAGGCCTTCGCGCCCGAGCTCGAAGGCCAGCCGGGAGCGGAGCGCGTCGCGTGGAAGCGGCGCCCCGAGCTCGTCGACGGCGAGCTCCATTCCCTCGACGGCGAGGTGAGCGCCTTCTACTTCCGCCGCACGATCTGGGCGCCGAGCGAGCGCGTGCTCGACGTCGCCGTCTCGAGCGACGACGCCGTCGCGCTGTGGCTGAACGGCGTGCGCGTGCACGTGAACGACACGCGCCGCGGCCTCGAGCCGGATCAGGATCGGCTGCGCTTGCGCTTGCGCGCCGGAGCGAACGACGTCCTCCTCAAGGTCGTCAACGACCGCGGCGGAGCGGGTTTCGGTTTTCGCGTGACGGGTGAAGAGCTCGGCGGGCTGCCGCTCGACGTCGCGGCCGCGCTCGAGCGCTCGGACCAGGCTGCGAGCGGGGGCTCGAACGTCGCGCGGCTCGTGCGCGAGCACTTCCGCGCGCGTCATTCCGAGCGCGGGGCGCAGCTCGCGAAGGCCGTGAACGACCTGCGCGAGGCCGAAGCGAAGCTCGACAAGGAAGTCGTGCGCTCCATGGTGCTGCGCGAGCGAACGGCGCGCCGGCCGCTCCAGGTCCTCGAGCGCGGACAATACGACAAGCCCGGCGAGAGCGTGACGCGCGGGTGGCCCGAGTTCCTGTTGCCTGCGAACGCCGCGGCGGCCGCGGCGGTGAACGCGCCCGCGAACGCGGCGCCGGACGCGACGGCAAGCGCGCAGACGAATGCGAGCGAGCCCACGCGTCTCGATCTCGCCCGCTGGCTCGTGTCGCGCGATCATCCGCTCACGGCTCGCGTGACCGTGAATCGCTTCTGGCAGCAGCACTTCGGCACGGGACTCGTCGAGACGGCCGAGGATTTCGGCGCGCAGGGCACGCCTCCTTCGCATCCCAAGCTGCTCGACTGGCTCGCGGCGGAGTTCATGGAGAGCGGTTGGGACGTCAAGCGTTTGCAGCGCCTGATCGTGACCTCAGCGACGTATCGCCAATCGGCGAGCGCGAGCGGCGAGAGCTGGCAGCGCGATCCGGGCAATCGACTGCTCGCGCGCGGGCCGCGGTTGCGCCTCGATGCCGAGGAGATCCGCGATCAGGCGCTCTTCGCCAGCGGCCTGCTCGTCGAGAGCTTCGGCGGCAAGAGCGTGCGTCCGTATCAACCGAGCGGTCTGTGGGAGGCCGTCGCGTACCCGATCAGCACGACGGCGAAGTACGAGCGCGATCGCGGGCCGGGGCTGTGGCGCCGAAGCATGTACACGTTCTGGAAGCGCACGCAACCGCCCGCGTCGATGCAGGTCTTCGACGCGCCGACGCGCGAGGCGTGCACGGTGAAGCGCGCGCGCACGAACACGCCGCTGCAGGCGCTGGCGCTGCTCAACGACGAGCAGTTGAGCGAGGCCGCGCGCTCGCTCGCCGCGCGTGCATTGCGCATCGCGGGCACGGACGCCGCGCACACGCTCGAGCGCGCGTTCCGACTCGTGCTCACGCGCGCTCCCGATGCGCGCGAGCGCGACGTGTTGCTCGCGCTGCACGCACGCGAGCTCGCTCATTTCCGCGCGCGCCCGACCGACGCAAGGGCGTCCCTGAAGCTCGGCGACACGCCCCCGGATGCCGAGCTCGATCCC
>JBGATX010000299.1:0-2055 GCA_044228975.1 Planctomycetota bacterium
GAGTTCAATCGGATGGCCAGCGAGCTGCAGGGGATGCGCGGCGAGCTCGAGCAGCGCGTCGAGGAGCGCACGCGCGAATTCGTGCGCGCCGCGCGGCTCGCGGGCCTGGGCACGCTGGCGGCCGGGATCGCGCACGAGATCAACAACCCGCTGGCCTCGATCGCGAGCTGTGCCGAGGGCCTGGAGCGCAAGCTGCAGAGCGGCAGCGCGACGCCCGAGCAGCAGCGCGAGTACCTGCAGATCATCGCCAAGGAGGCCTACCGGGCCCACGAGATCACCTCGCGTCTGCTCGAGTTCGCGCGGTCCGAACCCGGCGCGCCGGTGAGCTTCGCCGTCGGCGATCTCATGCGCGAGATCGACGTGCTCCTCGAGCACCAGCTCCGCGCGCGCGGGCTGCGGCTCGAGGCTTCGTGCGCAGCCGACATGCCGCCGGTGCGCGGCAATCCGTCGGAGTGCAAGCAGGTGCTGCTCAACCTGCTGCACAACGCGATCGACGCCAGCCCGTCCGGCGCCTCGATCCGCGTGTCCTGCCGGCGAGACGGCGCCGACGCGGTGCTCGAGGTCGAGGACCAGGGCCCGGGAATCCCCGCCGACAGCCTCGAGCGCATCTTCGACCCGTTCTTCACGACCAAGGCGCCCGGCAAAGGCACGGGGCTCGGGCTGGCGATCGTGCACCGCATCGTGGAGGCGCACGGCGGGCGCATCGAGGTCGCGAACACGGGACACGGAGCATTGTTCCGCGTCCGCGTTCCGCTAGCTTCGACGGCCGCATGACGTCTCCGCGGATCCTGTTCGTCGAGGACGACGAATCGCTGCGCAAGGTGCTGACGCGCGAGCTCACGGACTCCGGGTTCGACGTGAAGGCGTTCGCCTCGGCCGAGGGTGTCGTGGACGCGGTGCGGCGCCAGTCGCCCGACGCGATGCTCCTCGACTTGCGGCTTCCCGGTACCGACGGGATCGAGTTGCTCAAGCTCGTCCGCGCGATCGACGAGACGTGCCAGGTCGTGGTCTTCACCGGACACGGCGCGGTCCCCGAGGCGGTCGAGGCCATGCGGCAGGGCGCGCACGACTTCCTGACCAAGCCGGTCCGCCTCGACGTGCTGGAGCAGGCGCTGCGTCGCGCGGTCGAGAAGCGCGCCCTGCTCGACGACAATGCGCGCCTGCGCCGCGCTCTCGAGCCGAGCGCCGCGACGAGCGGCCTGTTGGGCGACAGCGCGGCGATGAAGCGCCTGCGCCACGAGATCGAGCGCATCGCGGCCAGCGGCAGCGCCGTGCTGGTCCAGGGCGAGAACGGCACGGGCAAGGAGCTCGTCGCGCGCAGCATCCACGCGCTCTCGCCGCGCGCGCGCCAGCCGTTCGTCGTGGTCAACTGCGGCGCGGTCCCGGATGCGCTCGTCGAGAGCGAGCTGTTCGGCCACGAGAAGGGCGCGTTCACCGGCGCGGATCGGCGGCGCATCGGCCTGTTCGAGGCGGCGCACGAGGGCACGCTGTTTCTCGACGAGATCGGCGAGCTGCCGAAGAGCGTGCAGCCGACGCTCCTGCGCGCGCTGCAGTTCGGCGAGATCCGCCCGGTCGGCAGCGACCGCACGCGCCGCGTCGACGTGCGCGTGGTCGCGGCCACGAACCGGAAGCTCATGGAGATGGTCGGGAAGGGCGAGTTCCGCGAGGACCTCTACTACCGCGTCGCGACGCTCGTGATCGACGTGCCTCCGCTGCGCGATCGCAAGGAGGACGTGCGTGTGCTGGCCGCGAGCTTCCTGGCGCGTTGCGCCGCGCGCACCGGCCGCGTGCTCGAGCTTCAGGACGCCGCGCTGCGCCGGCTGGAGCAGCACGAGTGGCCGGGCAACGTGCGCGAGCTGGAGAACGCCGCGGAACGCCTGTCCGTGATGGTGGATGGCGACCGGATCACGCCCGACCTCGTCGATCGCTACGTGCTGCGCAAGGACGGCGCGAGCGGCGAGCTGCCGACGCTGGACCTCGAGGAGCTGGAGAAACGGGCCGTCGTGGCCGCGCTCGCGCGCCACCGCGGCGACAAGAAGGCCGCGGCGCTGACGC
>JBGATX010000114.1:0-18303 GCA_044228975.1 Planctomycetota bacterium
CGACGCGCGTCGGATCAGCGGAAGAGCTCGTTGCGCGCGCCGCGTGTCATCGCGACGACGGCGGGATGGCGCACGCGACGCTCGGCGGAGAGTGCGTAGAAGCGCTCGCGCACGCCGTCGACGTGACCGACGAGGTGCAGCCCGTGCTGCTCGCGAACGGGCGCGACGATCACGTCGGGCACGAAGCACGCTCCGAGTCCGTCCTGCGCGAAGGTCTTGAGCAGCGCGCTGTCGTCGAACTCGCCGCGCACCCGCGGCCGCAGCTCCAGCGCTTCCAGCCACGCGTCGAGAGCGCGGCGCGACGCGGTGTGGCGCGCGGGGAGCACGACCGGCGCGCCGTCCAGCGATCGCGGGAAGCGCCCGCGCAGCCGCTCGGCGAGGCGCCGCTCCGCGAGGCAGGACACGCCGCACTCGCCGAGCAGGTGGCTGAAGGCGCGCACGTGCAGGCCGGCGGGGATCGGGGCGTCGGAGAGCACGACATCGAGCTCGTGCGCCGCGAGCTCGGCGCACAGGCGCTCGGGCTGGTCCTCGCGGGCTGCGAGATCGATCTCGTCGGCGAGCTCGAGCGCGGGCGCGAGCAGCGCGCGAGCCACGAGTTTCGGCACGACGTCGGCGATGCCGACGCGCAGGCGAGGCGCGCGCGTGCTCGCCCGGCTGCGCAGGACGTCGACCAGCTCGCGACCCAGCCCGAAGATCTCGTCGGCGTAGACGAGCACTTCGCGCCCGCGCTCGGTCGGTTCGACGCCGCGGCCCTTGCGCTGCAGGAGCGGCGTGCCGAGTGCGCGCTCCAGGTCCTTGATCTGACCGCTGACCGCGGAAGCCGAGAGATGCAGGCGCTCGGAGGCGCGCAACACGCCGCCTTCGCGCGCCACGGTCCAGAAGTAGAAGAGGTGCTGGTAGTTGAGCGGGCGCATGCCTGGGCAGTCCTTTCCATGGTTCGACAGGACCGAACGATAGCTTCCAATCTTTCGACTGGAATGACGGGCCCTCCGGCGTAGGTTGGCCGACGTCGCGCCCGAAGGACTCCGCGGCCGTCCACGACCTGCCCGGTCGCGGCACGGAGCGGTGCGCGACGCGGAGGAACCACGACCATGCACATCGTGCTGCGAACCAAAGGACTGCGTCCGACCCAGGAGCTCCTGACCCACGCCCAACGCCGGCTGTTCTTCGCGCTCTCGCGGTTCAGCGCGCGCATCCGTCACGTGCGCGTGCTGCTCAGCGACGAGAACGGGCCGCGCGGCGGCCTGGACAAGGCCTGCCGCCTGGAGATCGCGCTGGCGCATCGGGGCCGGCTGCGCATCGAGGACCTGGGCAGCGATGCCTGCTCCGTGATCGATCGCGCCTGCGAGCGCGCCGCGCGCGCCGTCTCGCGCACGCTGGCCCGCAGGATCACGCGCCGACGCGCGCGGCGCGAACTTCGATCACGCCGCGAGTTCGATCCCAGCGCTTCGGACTGAGTCGCCGCAGCCTTGACGTTCTCCGCGCGCTCCCCACCCACCCGCACCAGACGACGGATCCATGCTCTCGCTCTTCGAAGTTCCCGCCCCTTCCATCGGAAGCCCGCTGCTCGTCGGCGGCTTCCTGGTCTTCGTGCTCGCGATGCTGGCGCTCGACCTCGGCGTCTTCCACCGCAAGGCGCACAGCGTCAGCTTGAAGGAAGCCGCGATCTGGAGCGTCGTGTGGGTGGCGCTCGCCTTGTGCTTCAACGCCGCCGTGACTTGGCAGCACGGCGGGCAGCGCGGCCTGGAGTTCCTGACGGGCTACGTGATCGAGAAGGCGCTCTCCGTCGACAACATCTTCGTGTTCGTCGTCGTCTTCGCCTACTTCCGCATCCCCGGCCACCTGCAGCATCGCGTGCTCTTCTGGGGCATCCTCGGCGCGCTCCTGCTGCGTGCGCTCTTCGTCGTGCTCGGCGGCGCCTTCCTGGAGCGCTTCCACTGGGCGATCTACGTCTTCGGGGCGCTGCTCGTGATCACGGGCATCAAGCTCCTGTTCCAGCGCGGCGGGGACTTCGATCCGGCCGGCAATCCGTTGGTGAAGCTCGTGCGGCGCTTCGTGCCGATCAAGGACGACGCCAGCTGCGAGAGCTTCTGGGTGCGCGAGAACGGGCGCTGGATGGCCACACCGCTCTTCCTCGCCCTGCTCGCGATCGAGTTCACGGACGTCGTGTTCGCGATCGACTCGATCCCGGCCATCTTCGCCATCACGCGCGATCCGTTCATCGTCTTCACGTCGAACATCTTCGCCATCCTCGGTCTGCGCTCGCTCTACTTCCTGCTGGCGGGCGTCATGGATCGCTTCCGCTACCTGAAAACCGGGCTGGCGCTCGTGCTCGTGTTCGTCGGTCTGAAGATGTCGCTCGTCGAGCTCTACAAGGTGCCGGTCGGGATCTCGCTCGCCGTGATCGGACTGATCCTCGGCAGCTCGATCATCGCGTCGCTCGTCCGAACGCGGAGCGCGTCGAAGTCGCTCGCCGGCTCGTCGGTCGGCGGAACGCACGCGCGGGAGCAGGTCTCGTCGCCGTGAGAGAACCCGCGCGACGAGCGCGCCGCGCTCCCGGCCGACGACAGCGCCCGCGCGAATCGCATCGCGCGGGCGCTGCATTCGCTCGGAGGTCGCGCTCAGCGCGCCATCGAAACCGTGTCGGTCTTGCCTTGCGGCGCCGACTGCGTCTTGACCTCTTCGCCCCAGCGCCACGTGCCGCGCTCCTTGCCGCTCGCGTCGTACGTCGTCAGCGAGGCGATGCCGTCGTTGCTCACCGTGAGCATTCCGCTGGTGCGGCCGCTCGTCGACTGGAACTTGATCGCCGGCTGGTCGGTGTGATACGCGTCGATCGTGACGCGCGTGCGGTTGTTCTCGTCGCGCAGGACGAGGCGCTCGCCCGTGACGACGTCACACACCTTGGGCGCGGCGAAGCCCACGAGCGCGAGGCCGAGCGCAGCGCCGCCGAAGATCTTCATGCGCTTGTTCGAGCGCTCGAGCTGCTGCACGCGTGCGGAGAGATCGAAGTTCGAATTCATGATCTGCCTTCCTGCAAAGACCACGGCGGGCGAGCTTGATCCGTTCCCCCCGGCCCCGCCTGTCCGGTTCGAGGACGCGTGTGACTCTAGCGCAGCGCTGGACGTCCGGGACAACTCCTTGCGTGTGTCGGACGTGAAAAGCCGGCGTGAGCTCTCCTACTCCGCGATCCGCAGCCGGACGACGCGCCGCTCGCTCGCTCCGCAGCGCACTTCCGCGCTCGCCGTGTGACCCGCGGCGTCGCGCACCGTCAGGGTGCACGTTCCGGCGGGCAGCGGGCCCAGTCGCGTCGGCACCGGCGCGTCCGGGGCCGGCGGAGTCCACTCCGTTCCGTCGAAGAGCGTCGAGAGATCGACCCCGCTCTCGCTGCGCAGCTCGCACTTCGCCTCCACCGGCTTGCCCTGCGCGTCCTCGGCATGGATGTCGAGGAAGGTGCCGGCGCCGAGCGCGAGCTCGACCTCCGTCGTCTCGTTCGCGCGCACCTCGAACGCGACCAGGCGCGAGACGCCGGTCGCCGTGCGCGCGAGCGCGTGCATGCGGCCGGGAGGAACGCCCTGGATGCGTCGACGCCCGCGCCAGCTCGCCACGGTTCCCCCGCCGAGCCCGACGAGCTCCGAGCCCGACCATTCGCTCCACGGCCGACCGTTCGCGTCGAAGAGCAGGAGCTCCGGCTCCTCGGTGTCGCCCGCGCCGGCACCCGCGACGCGCGCGACGATCGTTCCGCCCTGCTCGATGCGCAGCTCGATGTCGTCGAGCGCCGCGCCGGCGGCGAGCACGAGACGCTCGCGCTGCGCCGCGCACAGGTTGCGCGACGACTTCGAGAAGCTCATGACCGACGCGCGCAACGAGTACTCGCCCGCGGCGAGCGACTCGAAGCGGAAGCGTCCCTGCGCGTCGGTCTGGCGGCTGCCGTGCGAGCTCCCTTGCGCTGCGTCGGGCTCATCCACCGGCATGAGCATCACCCAGGCATTCGCGAGCGGCTGGCCGTCGGAGCCGATGACGCGGCCGCTGATGCGCGCGCTGCCGAGGTCGAAATCGATCTCCGCGCTCGGGCCCGCGGGCACGTCGACCTGGCGCAGCAGACTGGACGACTCCGGCGCGCTCACCTGGAACTGGTACGCGCCCGGCCGGTCGAGCACGAGCTCGTAGCGACCGCTCGCATCGGTGTTCGCCGACGCCGCGGAACGCTCGTCCTCTTCGTCCTCGTCCGACGGGTTCGCCGACACGACAGCACCGGGAACCGCCTTCGTCCCCGCGCGCACGTGACCGCGCACGCGCACCGCGCTCGCGAGCGCGCCCCCGAGCGAGACCTTCGACGTCTGACCGTCGACGACGTCGACCAGCGCGTGGAAGAGGCGCGGGGGAGCGCGCTCCTGCCCATCCGTCGTGAAGTCCGAGCCGCCGCTCTGCGTCTCGACGCGCCAGCGGCCCGGAGCCACATGCTCGAACACGAAGCGTCCGGCGTCGTCGGCGAGGACGTTGGCGTGCTCTCCGCCGTCGGCGGACTCCGGCGACGCGGCGATCTCGCGTCCGGACTCGGGCAGTCCGTCGCGCGTGAGCGCGGTGCCTTCGATCCTTCCGCCGACGCGCAACACCACCACGACGCGCGCACTGCCTCCGGGCGCGAGCGTCACGCGCTCGTCGCTGCTCGCCGCGAAGCCGGGCGCGGTCGCCCGCACGCGGAGCTGCCCCGCCGGTGCATTGCGAAAGGCGAAGCTGCCGTTCGTCGCCGAGCGCGTGGCCGCGGACGACTCGAAATCCCACGGCCCCTCGCTCTCCTCGCTCGCACGCGAGAGCTTCACGCGCGCGTTCGCGAAGGGCTTGCCCGCGGGGTCGCGCACCTCGCCCTCCACGCTGCCCGCGCGCGCGACGACGAGCTGCAGCGCGCCAGCGGGCGGCGTGAGCGTCACCGGCTGCGATTGCGAGCGCTCGACCGAGGCTTGGATGCGCCATTCGCCCTCGTCGAGACCCTCGAGCTCGAACGCGCCGCTCGCGGACTCGAAACGCTTCGTCACCGACTCGCGCTCGATCTCGCCGTCGCTCTCGCCCTGCGGCACGGCGCTGACGCGAAAGCGCGTGTGCGGCGCGCCGGCATCGTCGACAACCTGTCCGCGCACGATCAGTCCCGAGCCGAGCACGAGCGCCAGCTCGCCCGCGTCGGCGCGAACGTTCTGGAGCGCGATCACGCCGCGCTGCTTGTTCACGTTGCGCGCGCGCTTCGCCGGCTTGCCCGCGGCCTCGGCGCTCGTGCCATCCGCCACCGGATCGCGCGGCGGGTCGCGTTGCGCGCTGGCGCGCACGTCGTACGCGGGCCCTTGCAGTCCGCTGATCGAGAACGCGCCCTGCGCGTCGGCTTTCGCGTGCGAGCCCCACGCGAGCTGCATCCAATCGCCGGGATCGGTCGCCTCCGTCAGGCGCGCGACGACATCCGCGCCAGCCGCGGGCGTGCCGTCGGGCCAGGTCACGCGGCCGGAAAGCGTCGTTCCGCGGCGCAGCACCCACTCGAGGTCCTTGCGCACGTCGCCCTCGCGCAGATCGTCGAGCTCGAGCTTCGCCGCGACGAAACCCTGGCGGAACGCGGTCGCGACGACGCGGCCGGGCTCGAGCCCCGCGAGGATCACGCTGCCGTCGTCGGCGCTCGTCTTCTGCCGGAACGAGAACGGGCCGCCTTCGTTCTGCGCCATGACCATCACGCCGCGCACCGGCTTGTGCTCCTCGTCGAGGACGCGGCCGGAGAGCATCACGCCGAGATGCACGTCGAGCTCGAGCGTTTGCGTGCCGCCCGCCTCGACGCGCACGTTCTTGCGCTCGATCGGCACGCAGCGCTCGAGTTGGACGTGCAGTTCTCCGCCGACGTTGGGCGAGATGCCGCCGAGCGCGAAGCGCAGCTCGGCGTCGACCTTGGCGCTCACCGTGCGCTGGCCGTCGCCATACGAACCATCGGACCAGGTCGCGGTGTTGCCGATCGCGCTCGCGCGACGATCCTCGGCGCCGGCGGGCAAGCGCAGCCGTCCGACGATGCGTCCGCCGAGCTTGGGCTCGAGCACGAGTTCGGGGAGCGCCTCGTCGAAGTCGAGCTTCACGCCGCGCGGCAAGTAGAGGTAGCGCGCGTCGAGCGTGACGCGCCCGTACGTCGCCTTGGGATGGAAGGCGATGCGGAAACGGCCTTGCTCATCGACCTTGGCGCGGTGGAGCTTCTTGTTGGCGAAACGGCGGCCGTCGGCGACGACCCAGAGCTCCTCGTCGCCCGGCGTGCCGGCGGGGAACACGACGCGACCTTCGACCCACCTCGCGTTCGCGAACGCGGGATCGTCGGCGGCGGTGATCGAGGAAGTCGCGTCCGTGCTCTCGATCGCCGCGCGCGCGTCGGTCGAAGCGGCGCTCGAGTTGGCTTCCGGCGCCGCGAGCTCGCTCGTCGAACGTGTCGTCGCACTCGTCGATCCCGTCGCCGCGCCCGACGACGCATCGGATGACGAGCTCGCCGCCTCGTTCGGCGAGAGCGAGTTCAACATCACGACCAGCCCGAGCGCAAGAACGCCCAGCGCCGCAAGCACGAGCACGATCGATCGACGCGACATCGTTCCTCCGGGGACGAACGCAACGAGCGTACTCGCTGCGCGCCCGCGCCGCTCGCACGCACCGCTCGGCGCGCGCTGGACACTCGTTCCGCAGCCGCGGCGCGTGGAGGTTCAGTCGTACTGGAGCAGCGCGGCCACGCGCGCGGTCGAGCGCGACGTCACCTCGACCGATTCCGTGTGCGGGTTCGGAGTCGAGCCGGGGACGTGCAGCGCGGTCGTCAGCGCGCCGCCCGCCGGCAGCGTTCCGTAGCTGAAGAGCGCCGCCGTTCCGCCGGTCGGAGTGATCCAGATCTCGTACTCCGCGCCGGGCACGCCGCGCACGGTGAGCGTGTAGCCCGTCGGTCGCGCCGGCCGCGTCGCGCTGCCGTGGGACTGGTGAATGACGAGAGCGCGCGCCGGCGACGCGGGAACAGCGGAGGCCGCGCGTCCGGTCGGAAGGACCGCGAGCGACGAAACGAGCGCGAGGGCGGAACAGACGAGAAGGCGAGCGCAACGGTTCATGGCGTGCTCCTGCTTGCGGGGCGGTGGAGGCTGGGAATCGCGATGGCGTCCGGTCGACGACCGGACACGGGCCGACATTCCCAAGTGCTCTCCATCGCCGCGCGAGGAAAGGAATCGACGCAAAAAAACCCGGCGCGCGCCGGAGCGCACGCTCGCCGGGTCGTCCGCGCGGTCCGGGTGGAGCGCCCCCCGCGGCCTCACGGCCCCATGTCGTCGGGCACGCGCTCGATCTTGGCGCCGAGGGCTTGCAGGCGCTCTTCGATGCGCTCGTAGCCGCGGTCGATGTGGTAGACGCGGTGGACTTCGGTCGTGCCGTCGGCGACGAGGCCGGCGAGGACCAAGGCGGCCGACGCGCGCAGGTCGCTCGCCATCACTTGCGCTCCCGACAAGCGCGGCGTGCCTTGCACGATGGCGCTCGCTCCCTGGCGGCGCACTTGCGCGCCCAGACGCGCGAGCTCGGCGATGTGCATGTAGCGGTCGGGGTAGATGCCTTCGGTGATCACGCTCAAGCCGTCGGCGAGCGTCATCAGCGCCATCCACTGCGCCTGCAGATCCGTCGGAAAGCCCGGGTGCGGCAGCGTCGTGACATCGGTCGATCGCGGTCGTCGCGCGGGATCGCGCGGGTGATAGGGCTGCGTCTCGATCCACGTCTCGCCGGCGTCGAACGGGATGCGCGCTTCCCACATCTTGTCGAGCAGGCAGCGCAGGTGCTCGGGTCTGCAGCCATCGACGCGCACCTTGCCGCCGACCATCGCTCCCGCGATCACGTACGTGCCGGCCTCGATGCGATCGGGGATCACGGCGTGCTCCGCGCTCTCGAGGTAGGGCACGCCTTCGATCTCGATGCGCGGCGAGCCGAGGCCCTTGATCTTCGCTCCCATCGCGAGCAGGCACGCGCCGAGATCCTCGACCTCGGGCTCGCACGCGGCGCCGTGGATCACGCTGCGACCCTTGGCGAGCGTCGCGGCCATCATCACGTTCTCCGTGCCGAGCACGGACGAGCCGAACGCGCCGCCGAGGAACATCTCCGCGCCGCGCAGGCCGCCACGCGGCGCTTCGGCGATCACGTTGCCGTGCTCGATCTTCACGCGCGCGCCGAGCGCCTCCATGCCCTTCAAGTGCAGGTCGATCGGCCGCACGCCGAAGACGCAGCCGCCGGGCAAGCTCACTTCGGCTTTGCCCGTGCGCGCGAGCAGCGGCCCGAGGACAGCGACCGAGCCACGCATCTTGCGCACGTTCTCCCAGCCCGCGTGGTTGCCGAGCGCGGCGGACGGCTCAAGCTCGATCGATCCGTCGGCGTGGCGCTCGGCGCTGCACTCCAGATCGCGCAGCACCTGCATCATCGTCTCGACGTCGGAGAGGCGCGGAGCGTTCGTGATGCGCAGCTTGCCGTTCGTCAGCAATCCCGCCGCGAGCGCGGGCAGCACGGCGTTCTTGGCGCCGCGAACCTCGACCAGACCTTCGAGCGGATGCCCGCCCTCGATGACCAGCTTGTCCAACCGTGAATCCCCTCGTGTTGTGTGACCGTGTCCGCCCCCTCCCGGAGGATGGGCCGCGGAGCGTTGCAGAGCTTCAGCCCGGCAGCATGCGCCCCAGAGCGCGGCCGCCGAGCACGTGCAGGTGCAGATGCCCGACTTCCTGACCGGCGTGATCGCGCGTGTTGCCGATCAGGCGCCAGCCGTGTTCGAGCTTCTGCTCGCGCGCCATCCGCGCCGCGACCATCAGCAGGCGGCCGGCGAGGCGCTCGTCCTCGAGCTCCCACAGCGACGCGACGTGCACCTTCGGACAGACCAGAACGTGAGTCGGCGCCTGCGGCCGGATGTCGCGGAAGGCGATCACGAGCTCGTCCTCGTGGAGCTTCTGCGACGGGATCGAGCCCGTCGCGATCTTGCAGAAGATGCAGTCCATGGGAGCGTGCGCCAGAGCGGCGTGCGCGCGTGCGTATCAAGCTCGCGCAGGCAAGCCAAGCACCGATCGGTTCACGCGGCCCAACCCCCATGAAGAGCACGGTTTGCACCGTGCTCGCGCGCGCGGTCACGCGCGCTCGCGTCCGGCTCGCGCGAGTAGCGGGCGCGCGCGGTTTACCCTCGCGGCGCCACCCACCTATCCTGCTGCGCTTCGCCGTGGGAGCTTCGGCTCGCGGCAGCCGCCCCACGTCCACGTTTGCCCCAGGAGTATCCATGACTGGCGTCGCCCCGTCGCCGAGACCAGCGGCTTCGACATCCAGACCAGCCCGATTCCGAACTTCGCCGCCTTGCTGGCGGCGCGCGGAGGTCTTCCTCCGGCGCTCGCACGACGTCAACGCGCTGGTGGCCGCAAGGCGGAGTCGATGTCGGACACGGGCGAAGAGGGGCGCCGCAAGGACTCGCCGCCTGGATCGTGGGCGACTACGAGCGCGCGACCGAGCTGCTCGCGCGCTACCCCGAGGACAACGTCGGATCCTTCACGCGCGCCAAGTCGTTCCTCGCGATCGACAAGCCGGACCTCGCGTATCCGATCTTCGACAAGCTCTCGAAGGCCTACCCCGACGAGCCGCGGCCGCGCGCCGGCGCTCTCGAGGCGCGCATCGAAGCCGACTTGATGACGGGCGACGACGCCAAGGCGCTCGCGAACCTCGAGCCCGCGCTCAAGGCCGCGCCGACCTCCTTCGGCGCGAGCGCCGAAGGTCACTACATCCACGGCCGCGCCGCCGAGCTGCGCCGCGACTGGGAGAAGGCGCTCGACCACTACAACGAAGCGCGCGAGCTCGATCCCTCGCACCGCGGCAACCTCGCGCGTCTGGCGTACCTCGCCGAGCGCGTCGGCCTCGACGAGCTCGCTCTCGACGCGTACCAGACGCTCGCGACGATGCTGCCGATCGATCGGAATGTCCTGGTGAACCTCGGCATGCTGCTCGAGGACTTCGGCCGCGACGACGACGCCGCGACGTGCTTCGACACCGTCGCGCGCGCGTTCCCGATGGACGTGCGCCTGCGCCGCTACCTCGAAGATGCCCGCGCGGGCATGAACATGTATTACGACGAGGATCTCGAGCGCAAGCAGGACCGCCTCGACCAGATCCTGCGCATCCCGATCACCGACTTCGAGCTGTCGGTGCGCGCGCGCAACTGCCTCAACAAGATGAACATCCTGACGCTGGGCGACCTCGTGCGTCAGACCGAGCAGGAGCTGCTCTCCTACAAGAACTTCGGCGAGACCTCGCTGGCGGAGATCAAGGAGATCCTCTCCTCGAAGGGCCTGCGCCTGGGCATGGCGCGCGACGAGGCCGTGGCTTCGATCGAGGCCGCGCGCCGGCGCTACACCGGCGGCGAGAACGCCGAGGTGATGAACAAGGCGATCAGCGAGCTCGAGCTCTCGATCCGCGCGCGCCGCACGGTCGAGGCGATGGGCTGCCTGACGGTCGGCGACGTCGTGCAGCACAGCGAGGACGAGCTCCTGGGCATGCCGAACTTCGGCCAGACGTCGTTGCAGGAGCTCAAGGCGAAGCTCGCCGAGCTCGGTCTGCGCCTGCGTCCCAAGGGCGAGTAGCCTGCGTCCCGCGCGTCACCAGCCGAGCCGTTTCCGGTGTACGAGTACCTCGACGGCACGCTGGTCTCGCGCGGCGCGGGACGCCTGGTGATCGACGTCGGCGGCGTCGGATACGAACTGAGCGTGCCCATCGGCGCGCTCTTTTCGTCGAGCGGCAAGGCGCGCGTGTGGACGCACTTCGTCGTGCGCGACGACGCGCACGTCCTCTGCGGCTTCCCCGATCGCGCGACGCGCGAGGTGTTCCGCCTCCTCCTCTCCGTGCGCGGCGTCGGGCCGGTGATGGCGCTCGCGATCCTCTCGGGCATCGAGAAGGACCTCCTGCTCGGCGCGATCGCCGACGGCGACGTCGGTGCGCTGACGCGCATCAAGGGCGTCGGGCAGAAGACCGCCAGCCAGATCCTGCTCGACCTCTCCGACAAGGCGAAGAAGCTGCGCGCGCAAGCGCGTGCCGGACAGATCGACGACGGCGTGATCGTGCCGTCGACGCGCGAGTCGCTGGTCGACGACGCCGTCGCGGCGCTGATCTCGATCGGCTACAGCGAGAAGGAAGCCAAGAAGAGCATCGACAAGGCGCTCGAGAAGGTCGGCGCGAAGAAGGACCTCGAGACGCTCCTGCGCGCGGCGCTGTCGAGCTGATCGATACGGTACACGGCATCTTTCTCACCGATTCGCCCGCGGTACGGTACACGGCATCTTTCTCACCGATGCGCCCGCGCCGCCTCGCGCGCCGTGCCCGCACGCGAATCGGTGGGAAAGATTCCGTGTACCGTACGCCGACGTTGCGTGTGCGGTTGCGCCCGAATCGGTGAGAAAGATGCCGTGTACCGTACCGTCACGGAATCGGCGAACTCTGCACGAGCACCGTCGAGAAGGAGCGCAGGCGCACGCTGTCGGCCTCCGACGCGCTGAAGACGTAGGCGTCGAGCTCGTCTCCTTCCGCCGCGCGCGCGCGGATCGAGCGCACGGCGAAGTCGGCTCCCGGCTCGAGCGTCGCGGCGACGTTGGCTTTCTCCACGCCGTCGGCGCCGCGCACGATGAACCCGAACGTTGCCTGGCCCTGCACCGCGACGTCGACCGAGAGACGCGCGACGCCGCCGGACGGGAACGTGCACCGCGAGCGCTCGTACACGTAGCCGCTGCCCGACAAGTGCAGGATGCCTGCCTGCAGCTCGCCGCGCGCGGCTTGCGCGAATCGTGTGGGCAATCCGTCGTGCACCACGAGCCCGTGGTAGCTCGGGCTCGAGATCGCGAGCTTCCGATCGCGCGCATACTCCATCAAGGACCGGATGCGCTCCGTCTCGCCCGGATTCACCTGGCGGATCTCCTCGGCGCTCAGCTTGCCATCGCCCGCGATCGCGCCCAGGTACAGGCGGGTGTCGAGATCCCACGCCACGCTCTGACGGTAGAGCGCCATCGCGTCAAGGTGCGCGTCCGCGTGCAGCCAGGCGAGGCCGACCGCCAGGCTCGCCGCGAGCGCGACGCGAGCGGATGAATGCTGCGGCGCGCGCGCGGAGAGCCAGCGCACGAGATCGAGGACGCACACGGCCACCGCTGGAACGGCGAAGATCGCATGCCGGCTGTCGGGCGTCTGGATCGGCGCGCGCGCGATCGCGATCGCGAGCGTCGCGGCGAGACCGAAGAGCGCAAGCCCGCTCAACACGTCGACGCGCCGGCTCGAGCGCACGCTGACGACGACTCGCGCGATGCCAGCCGCGAGCACGACCAGGCCGAAGGGGGTCGCCGCCGCGCCGCCGACCAGCCCGCCACCGAGCAACTTGACGAAGTCGCGCGCGATCCGCGGCGCGCTCGAGAAGGAGACGAGCGCCACCTCGTCGGCGAAGAAGCTGCGCTCGACCATGCGCGTCAGCGCGACGTGCGCGAGCAAGACCAGGGCGAGGATCGCGAGCGCGGTCGCGAGCAACGTGCGCGGCCGACGCAGATCGAGCCAGCGCACGGCGATCACGACGGCGCACGAGAGCACTCCGGCCGACGAGCACAGGAGCGAGCCCGACGCGAGCCCGAGCGCGAGCCACGTTGCGCCGCGACCCCGGCTCGACGCCGCGCAGACGATCGCGCCGATGCCGAAGAGCACGCTGAGCGGCAGACCGATCTGGAATCCGAAGAGCAGGTTCTCGACGTGGCGCAGCGTCGTCACCGCGGCGAACACGGCCAGCGCCTCGTAGCGCCCGAGCCCGGCTGCGCGCCCGACCCGATACAGCGCGAGGCCGCAGCCGAGCACCAGCGCCGAGGAGAGGAACGCGAACGGCCGGAACGAGTAGTCGACGAGCGGGCCGAGGACGAGCGCGATCGACGACGGCAGCAGGTACAGGTGCTGCGCGTGCACCATCGGCTGCTCCTCCCAGAAGCCCGAGAGGCCGCGCTCCGAGTACGCCTTGGCGTGCGCGATCCACGTCCAGCCGTCCCCGAGCGGAACGAGCGGCGCGTAGCGGTAGGCGAAGACCGCGATCCACGTGCCGATCGCGACCAGCACCGCGAGCGCGAGCCAACGCCCGCGTCGAGACGCGCGGTCGGGAGAGCCCGGCGTCCGCGCGTACGACTCCCGCGGCTCCGGCGTCGAGCGGGATTCCGCGCGACGCGCCACTTCGATTCCGATCTGGGGGCGGTCCTCGCGCGCGGTCGCGTCGGTGTCGTCGGGACCGAGCTCGGCGGACATCGAGAGGATGCTACCAACGCGAGAGCGGCCGCGCCTTCGACGCGAGCACCGCTCGCCGACGACGCGGTGGCGGCGCAGTTTTCGTCCAGCCACGGCGAGAAGGCAACGGACCAGGACTCCGAAAACGCGCTCGAGACGTTCGGCGCGACGCAGGACCTGGCGACGCCCGCGCGTGCGGCGCCGTCGAGTCGACAACGAATGCACTCGCGGGTCAGAGCGTGTGATCGACGATCACAACTACGTTGGGCGTCCCCAGGCGCGAACTCGTCCCGGAAGGATCGATGAACACCGGTTGCACGAAGATGCGCCGCGCCGACTCGCCGGGAGCCAGCGCCCCAACGAACCAGGTACGAGTCAGCATCCCGAACGGTCCGACGGTGCCGAACGGTAGGAGTGGAGCGACTGGATACTCGTACGGCAGTCGTACTCCGAAGGCCGCGGGCAGGAATCGGAAGCGCGTCGCGGACGTCTCCCAAAGCTCGATGTGCTCGCCTGGAAGGCCGTGAAAGGACAGCGTCGTGAGCACGACGTCGCGCAAGACGCGCGGAGCCGTGCTGCGGCGCGCGGGCCCCGGAACGATCGCGGGCTGCGATCCCGGCCAGGCCCGGATCGGGAGGCCTGGGAAGCCGTCGTACGTGCTGCACGTCGAAATCCCGCCGGCGCCCCGAAGTCCGCGCGCACCGCCGGTCACCGTGCATCCGACCAACATCGACGGCGGGCCGCTCCGCGCCAACAGTCCGTCGCCACCATTACCGCCACGGTTGCAGAAGCCCATGTCCGGGACCCCGTCACCACCGTCGCCACCCGTGAATGTCGTCCCCGACGCAAACACGAACGACGTCTCGAGCGACGCGCCGTTGCCCCCGTCGCCGCCGTAGTACGCGCCGTACGGGGCTCCGCACGCGTGCACGCCGCCGAACTCTCCGGTTCCACCCATGACGGTGCAGTCGTACAGCGAAACGGTGGCGCTCATCGCCACCAGACCCATCCCACTGGTGCCGTCGTAGGGGCTGCTCGTCCAATCGAAGTACTCCGACGCACCGCGCAGCTCGCAGCGCGTGAACGAGACGTCGCTGCAGTTCTCGAGCAACGCGCCGTCGGCGCGCGGACCGCACGGACCGGTGCCGAGGCCCGCGGCAAACGTGCAGTCCTGAAGTCGGATCGAGCCTGCGCAACTCGAGACGTGCAGTCCGTCGATCGTGTCGGGCACGGCCGTGAAGACTCCTTGCGCGACCAAGCCGGCGATCAGCACGGTCTGGGATGCGTTCGTCCCGGCGATCCGAATCGCGCCGTCGATGTGCACCAGCGCCGCCGTGTCGGCGACGATCGAGACATCGATGCCGAACACTTCGAACGTGGGGTAGTTCCCTGCCCGCACGAGGATCACGTCGCCGTCGCTCGCGGCGTACACCGCCGACTGGATGTCGGCGTGCGTCGCGCCGGGGCCGGTTCCGACGATGAAGACATTTGCGGCCGACGCGTTGGGGACGACGAGCGCCGCGATGCAGCCGGCGCGAGCAAGGCGAGCGAGCATGGGGATCCTTCCGTCTGCGGGTGATCGATCGCACGTCCTTGCGACCCGGGCTGTCGGCGTTGCACGCGAGAGGTCGGAACTCGAGGACTCGAGCTCGTCGTGCCGGATTCGAGCCCGCGGATCGCCGTGGACCCCGGTGGCGGTTCGACGCGCGCGGAGCGCAGCACGCACGACCGGGGCCCGACCGCCCGGCTCGCGCGAGCGCGATGATTCCCCCCAAACCATCACGCAGCCATCGGCGCGTCCGCAGCGGCTTCCGCGTGCCGGCGACGTCGGGTAGAAGGTGCGGCCCCGCGTCGCCACCGAGACCTCCGCAAGCCGCCATGTCCCAGACCCAACGCCCCTCCCCCGCTTCCTTCCGCATCCTCATCTGCGACGAGCTCGCGCCGCAGGCGCTGGAGGTCTTCCGCGCGCGCGGCTTCGAGCCCGAGGTCGCGCTCGGACTCAAGGAGCCCGAGCTGATCGCCAAGGTCGGCGACGTGCACGCGCTCGTCGTGCGCTCGGCGACGAAGATCACGCGCAAGGTGATCGAGGCCGCGCCCAACTTGCACGTCGTCGGCCGCGCGGGCGTCGGCGTCGACAACGTCGATTGCGACGCGGCGAGCGAGCGCGGCGTCGTGGTGATGAACACGCCGACCGGCAACACGGTCACGACGGCGGAGCTCGCGCTCGCGCTGCTCTTCTCGCTCGCGCGCCACGTGCCCAAGGGCGATCGCGAGACGCGCAAGGGCTCGTGGGCGAAGAAGGGCATGATGGGCACCGAGATCACGGGCAAGACGCTCGGCGTCGTCGGTCTAGGGCGCATCGGCAAGGTCGTCGCGGATCGGGCGTTGGGTTTGAAGATGAAGGTGCTCGCCTTCGATCCCTACTTGCCCGCGGGCACGCGCGCGCCGGCGGGCGTGGAGCTCGTCGAGCTCGATGCGCTGCTCGCCGCGAGCGACTTCGTCACGCTGCACGTTCCGATGAGCGACGCGACGGCGAACTTGATCTCGAAGGAGCGCATCGCGCGCATGAAGAAGGGCGCGCGCTTGATCAACTGCGCGCGTGGCGGGCTCGTCGACGAGGCCGCGGCCCTGGAAGCGGTCGAAGCGGGCAAGCTCGCGGGCGCGGCGTTCGACGTGCTCGCCGAGGAGCCGCCGGCCAAGGAACATCCGCTGCTCGGCAAGGAGAACATCGTCGTCACGCCGCACCTCGGTGCGTCGTCGAACGAGGCGCAGCTCGCCGTCGCGGTCGACATCGCGGCGCAGATCGCCGACTTCCTGCTCGAGGGCGTCGCGAACAACGCGGTCAACGCGCCCGCCGTCGGAGCGCAGGACCTGCGCGAGGTCGGCCCGTACGTGCTGCTCTCCGAGAAGCTCGGCTCGTTCCTCGCGCAGACCTGCGAGCGGCCGATCCGCAAGCTCGAGCTCACGGTCTCGGGCGAGCTCGCGGGCAAGGACCATCGCCACGTGCCGCTCGCGCTGCTCGCGAGCGTGCTGCGCCAGGGCATGGACGCGGGCGTCAACTTCGTCAACGCGCCGATCCTCGCCAAGGAGCGCGGGCTCGAGCTCTTCCAGCGCGCGCAGGACGAGGACGACACCTATCACTCGTGCGTGCGCGTGCGCGCGACGCTCGACGACGGCTCGGCGCGCTCGATCGCGGGCACGGTCTTCGGCCGCTCGCCGCGCATCGTCGAGCTCGATTCGCTCGAGCTGGACCTCGAGCCCAAGGGCCCCGTGCTGATCACGCGCCACGCCGACGAGCCCGGCGTCGTCGGTCTGCTCGGCACGTTGCTCGGCCGCCACAAGGTGAACATCCGGCGCATCGAGCTCGGTCCGAGCAGCGGCGGACTCGCGACCGGCGTGCTCGCGCTCTACGACGCACCGGGCGCGGCGGTGCTCGAGGAGCTGCGCAAGCTGCCGCAGGTGAAGAGCGCGCGTCTCGTGCGCTTGTGAGCGCCGTGCGCGACACACCGCCTCCGTATTCCAGCGTCGTCTCGACCTTCGCGAGCGCCTTCGGCAGCACGGGCAGCGGGCTCAGCGGGCGGTCGGGCACGGTGACGTCGATGCGGCGTCCGGCCTGCGCGAACACCTCGGTGATGTGGCGGTAGTAGTTGAAGTACACCGGGTGCGTGAGCAGGCTCGAGCGCCAGAAGTGGTTCAGGTGGTAACCGATCCGCATGCGCGCGCCGCCCAGGACCGAGATCAGCGTCGAGAACTTGCTGAAGAGCTCGAGGTCGATGAGCGCGTCGACGTCCTGCGCGCGCATCCACAGGATGTGCCCGAGCGTGTCGCCGACGAACGTGAGCGGCGAGCCGGTGCGGATCACCCGCACCTCGGTGCACAGGTCGAGGCGGCGCATGAGCGCCTCGTTGCCCTGGAACGTGAGGAAGATGAGCCGGCCGTTCGGGTAGCGGCGGCGGATCTCGGCGAGCAGCGTCGACGCCTCGATGATGCTGCCGATGCCGAAGAACTTGGTCACCACCAGCGTGCCGTTCTCGCGCACGGCCTGCGCCTTCCGCGGCAGGAAGCGGTGGCGCAGCTTGACCAGAACGCCGAGCGAGAAGCAGATGGGCAGGCCGATCCAGTGATCGACCGCCTTCATCAGCCAGAGCGAGCCGCGCGCGGGGGCCGGCGGTGCGTCGGCGGCGTCGAGCCACTCGGCGGGCGCGGGGCGTGCGGGCAGGCGATGGATGCCGGGAGGCGTGTTCACGGGCGGGCCCTCGCGCTGCGGCGGGGAACGGGACGGCCGGACGCGCTCACGGCTTCCATCCCGGTGTCAGGTCCCGCCCCGGAGGGCTTGGGACGCAAGGCCTTGGACTCGTCAGCGGAGCGCCTCAATGAACTCCTCGCCGTTCGGATCCCGTGTCGGCGGCGGCCCTTCCCGCGCGGGGGAAGGCGCCGGACCGGAGGTCAATCTCGTCGATCTTAAGCCGTAGCCGCAAGCGGGCGCCAGTCTTTGACCTCGCTGGGGCACCCTTCTATGCTGCGGCCCTCATTATCTCCTTCGGGGCGGGGTGCAAGTCCCCACCGGCGGTAAAGCCCGCGAACCCGTTGTCGGCACGAGACGGGTGGATCCGGTGGAAATCCGGAGCCGACCGTCACAGTCGGGATGAGAGAAGGAGAGGACGCGTCGACCACCCGCGGGGGCTCTTCGGCCGCCGGGGCGGGCGCGCTTTCTCGTCGATCGCTCGAGCCCCGTGGTGAACGCCACGGGGCCTTTTCGTTCGCAGTACGGGAGTTCCATGGGCCGGACCGCCTCCGATCTCGACCACATGCGGCGCGCGCTGAAGCTGGCGCTGCGCGGCCGTGGCCGCACCGCTCCCAACCCGATCGTCGGCGCCGTGCTCGTGCGCGACGGTCGCGTGGTGGGCGAGGGCTGGCACCGGGCGATCGGCGGTCCGCACGCCGAGATCGAGGCGCTGGCTGCCGCCGGGCGCAAGGCGCGCGGCGCGACGCTTTACGTGACGCTCGAACCCTGCGCGCACCACG
>JBGATX010000115.1:0-18708 GCA_044228975.1 Planctomycetota bacterium
CCGAGCGCGCGCCGAGACCTTGCGGCACGTGCAAGACGACCCAGCGGCCGTGCTCCATCTCGCGCGCGAGATCGTCGAGGTCGCCGTCGGCGCGCGCGACCGCGAGGCCGTTGGCGCGCAGGAAGTCCGTGAGCTCCTCCGTCGTCGGCTCGCGACCCGCGTCGATCGCCTGCGTGAGCCGCTCCTCGTGACGCCACGGCTCGCGCGCGCCCGCACGGCGCACGAGAGCGCGCGCGACCTCGTAACCGCTGCCGTTCGCTCGAGGGAGCTTCTCCAGGTTCACGCGCGTCACCTCCGCGGGCAGTTCGCGCGCGGGAATCGACTCGATGCGCGACCGAGACGCTTCGCAGGCGACGAGAGCGAGGAGGGAGCAGGCGATGGCGGTGCGTTGAAGCATGGGAGACCTGTCGAAGATGCGTGAGGCGCGGCGGAGGGGCGACAACGCGCGAGGAGGAACGACCGCGGCGCGAAACGTCTCGTGCAGGAACGAACGCCGCACCCTGGCCAGGAGCCGGTGCGTCGTGCGCGGACGGCACGCATCCGAGATACGCGCCACGAAGCGGGCCGGACTTCGCGAACTTTCGCGCGCGCGGGCCTCCATGACCTGCCGCACGCGCCGCCGCATGGGTCTTCGATGCCGCACGGGCCAGGGCGGCACGCCGATTCGGGTTCGTTCGCGGTTCGGGCCGGGTTTTCGCAACCGCCGCGAGCTCTGTGTCGCGGAGTCGCCGTGCGTGTCCGAATTCCCACCCGGGCACGGCGGAACCGTCCGCCGCGCTCGGCGCCTTTCGAGGACCCCCCCAACTCCTTCCTCGGAGGAACGCGATGAGCGCACGCCGACCGACAACTCGCACGACCCTGAGCTGCCTCGCCTGCCTCACGCTGGCCGGCGGCGACACGCGTCCGACCTTCGCAGGCCGCGTGGATCTCCCGACATTTCGAGCCGCCTCGCCCATCGAGGCCGCGCTCTCCGCGGCGATCGCGGCGAGCTCGAGCCCGACCTCGGCACGCCCGACTCTCGACGAGCGCGCGAGCGCACGCTCTTGCGCCGCGGCGCGCATCCTCGCGCTCGCGCACGACGAGCACGGCTCGCGCTCGGTCGATCCGTGCGTGACGGCGCTGATCGTCGACTGCGCACCCTTCCCCGAGTGCCTGCCGTTGCAGCGCTTGAAGGACGTGCGCATCGACGCGCGCGAGCTGCGCCTCGAGTTAGACGTCAGCGCCGGCGAGCGACTGCACATCGACGTGCCCGAGCGCGAGCTCCTCGCGCTCGGCGACGACGAGGAGGGCAACGACGGCGCGGGAACGCCCGTGCGCGTGCGCAGCGAAGCGCGCCAGCTCTTCCTCGGCGACACGTTGCGCCTGGAGCTCGACGGCGGACGCATCCGCGGCGTGTTCGACGGCGATCTCGAGGTCCGCGTCGGTCCGTTCGACGTCGATCTCGAGCTGCGCACGGAGCGCGGTCCGGCGCGACCCGCGCGCGATCCTTGCGGCCGGCCGCTGCTCGCGCTCGATGCCGCGGGACATCCGCGGCGCGAGAACGGGCGCTGGGTCGTGCAGACCTACGAGCTGTGGATCGTCCTCGAGGCGCTCGGTCATCGTGTCGAGGTCGGCGTGCCTCTCGAGGACGGCGGCGCGAGCACGCAGAGCGAGCGCGACCCGATCCCCGCGCGTCCGCCGAGCGCTCGCGCTCGTTGCAGCGCGTGGAATCGCCCGTGAGGCCCGCGCCCTCGCGCTCGCACGACGCCCGCGGTGCCTGGGCGGTTCACGACAGCTGGCGCAACTTCGCGACTCGTCGGAACCGAGCCGCCCAGTCGTGAATCGCACGCCGCTCTCGAAGGTTCTCGCGCCGAGCGGCAGCGCGCCCGCGCCGCTCGCGACCCTCGCCGTGGCGGCGAGCACGGGCGCGTTCTCAGCCGCTCACACCGGTTCTGTCTGCCCGAGCCAACGCGAGAGCGCGCGTTGCAAGCCGGCCATTCCGATGGGCTTCGTCAGGTAGTCGTCCATGCCCGCCGCGTAGCAACGCTCGGCATCTCCGCTCATCGCATTGGCCGTCAGCGCGACCACGGGCAGGTGACGGCCGCTCGCCCCCTCTGCGGAGCGCAGGCGGCGCGTCGCTTCGAGGCCGTCCATCTCCGGCATCTGGCAATCCATGAGCACGAGTGCGTAGGGCTGGCGCTCGATGGCGGCCAGCGCTTCGCACCCGTTGGTCGCGACATCGACGACGCAGCCCATCTTCTCGAGCATGCGCACGGCGACCTTGCAGTTGACCAGGTTGTCCTCGGCCAGCAGCACGCGCGGTCGCGCGCGGATGCGCGACTCCGCCAGGCGCTCGCTCGTGATCAGGAGCGGCTCGCGCGGCGCGGGCAACGCCGCACGCGGCGCGTTCACGCCGCGCGCGCGCTCGACGATCGTCTGCAGGCATTCGCGCAGCTTCGATTCGCGCAGCGGCTTGGTCAGGTAGGCGGTGAAGCCGTAGCGGGTGAGCTCCGCCTGCGTGCCGCGGTGCACGATCGAGCTGAGCAACACCAGCGCCGTGGACCTGAGGCTCGATTCGGCCTGGATCTTGAGCGCCAGCTCAAGGCCGTCCAGGTCGGGCATCGCCAGGTCGAGCAGCGCGATCGCGAATGGACGCCCGTCGTCGGCCGCGGAGCGCAGCGCGGCCAATCCGGCGGCGGCGCTGTGCGCGAGCACGGGCTCCATGCCCCAACCGCCGGTCTGGAGCTGGAGGATGCGGCGGTTCGTGGCATTGTCGTCCACGATCAACACGCGCACCCCGTCGAGCTTCGTCGCCGGAGTTCCATCGACCTCGGGCTGCACCGCCGCCGTGTCGAAGGGGATCTCGAACCAGAACGTGCTGCCGTTGCCGGGCGTGCTCTCGACGCCGATCCGCCCGTCCATCAACTCGACGAGGCGCTTGCAGATCACGAGGCCCAGGCCGGTGCCTCCGAACCTGCGCGTGGTCGAGCCGTCGGCCTGCGAGAAGGCACGGAAGAGGCGAGCTTGCGCTTCCGCGGGGATGCCGATGCCGGAGTCCTGCACGGCGAAGAGGATGCGCGCGCTGCCCGCAGTGGCGCCGACAAGGCTCAACGTGACCGTCACCTCGCCGCTCTGCGTGAACTTGATCGCGTTGCCGATCAGGTTGGTCAACACCTGGCGCAGTCGCAGCGGATCGCCGAGCACGAAACGCGGCACGTCGTGGTGCACGAGGCAGGCGATCTCGAGGCCCTTGGCCTGCGCCCCGGCGGCGAGCAGCTCGACCACTTCCTGCGCCGGCCCGCGCGGATCGAAGCTCACGCGCTCCAGGTCCAGGCGCCCGGCCTCGATCTTCGAGAAGTCGAGGATGTCGTTCAGGATCAGGAGCAGGGTGTCGGCCGAGCTGCGCATGGTCGCGGCGAACTCGCGCTGGTCCTCGTCGAGCTCGGTGCCGAGCAGGAGCTCGCTCATGCCGATGATGCCGTTCATCGGCGTGCGGATCTCGTGGCTCATGTTGGCCAGGAACTCGCTCTTCAGCCGCGCCGCTTCGAGGGCGGCTTCGCGCGCCAGCACGAACGCGTCGACGCGGTCGGTGACCATGACGATGCCGCCCACGGCGCCGGTGACCGTGTACCAGGGATGCACGGCCCAGCGCAGGTACAACTTCGATCCGTCGGCGCGCTCGAAGACGTCTTCGTGGTTCTCGAGGATCTCTCCCGCCAGGCAGCGCAGGTGCACGTCCTTCCAGCGTTGCGGAATGTCGGGGAAGACGTCGTAGTGGCTGCGTCCGCGGATCTCCTGGCCGATCAGGCCGTAGTCCTGCAGCCAGCGCGCGCTGAACGCCAGGTAGCGCATCTCGTTGTCGAACATGGCCATCGGGATCGGCGCGTGGAGGATGATGCTCTGGAGCTTGCGGTGCTCGAGTTCGAGCAGTTCCTGCGCCCGCTTGCGTTCGGAGATGTCGCGGAACACGAGCACGGCGCCTTGCACCGTCCCTCCGCAGAAGATCGGGTTGAGCACGTACGCGACCGGCAGCTGCTTCCCGTCGCGGCGGCGGAAGCGCGCGTCGTCGTCACGCGTGACGGCGCCGTCGAGCACGTCGTGCAGATCGAGTCCGGGGAACAGGTCGCCCATCGATCGGCCCGCGGCCTCGGATTCGTCCCACGCGAGCAGCCGGCAGCCCTCGGGGTTGAGGAAGGTCGAGTTGCCGCGCTCGTCGACCACGCACAGGCCTTCGCCGAGCGACGAGATCACGGCCTGGAGCTTGTCGCGTTCGGCCGACAGGCTGGCCTCGGAGGCGCGCAACGAGTCGTTCAACCGCGTCATCTCGGCCGAGAGCGTCGCGAGCGAATGCTCTTCGAGCTTGCGATCCTCGTCGATCTGCTCGTAGCTGCGGCTGACGCGCTCGAGGAATGCGCGCCAGGCCGAAGGGTCCGTCGGCGGGACGTCCGCCGTGCCCGAATTGCAGCGCGCGAGCTGACGCTGGAGCAGTCGATGCAACACGGGTTCAGCGCTCCGAGAGGCTCGACCCGGCGATCCATCGGGATCCACCACGGCGCGGGGATGGCGTCAGGATCTCGATCGGCATGGGGCTGCCGGTGGGGGAGCCGGCAGGTCTCCTTCGACATCGCCGGAAAGCGCGCTTGAGGCAACCTCGCCGCCCTCCTCGCGCCGTCGATGGACGGACGAGCTCGGCGGTCGGCGCGCACGACGGACTCGCGCGCGCGGCAGCTCACGTCCGGCGCGAGAACGTCGCCGCGGGCGCGCGCGACGACCCGGCGCGCGCCGAGCGCGCACGAAACGCTTTCCGCCGTCACGCTTCGAGGCGTCGGCACGCGCGAGCGAGTGGACCGCTCGAATTCCGCGGTCCGCCGCGGCCGGCGCGACCCGTGCGCCGATCGCGAGGGGAACGCGGCCCTCCACCGGGATCAGCGCCGAATCGGAGTTCCGCGTCTTCGGGCGATGACGGGGCGGCGCCGTGCGGCTCGCGCGCGACGGAGTGCTGCTCGTTCCTGGCGCGGCGCATCCGGCGCCGCCAGCGCTGGCATTCTGAACGACAGTTTATCCTCGCGATCGGGGCCGGTGCCTAGCATCGACCTCGAGCGCTCACGTCGAGTCCGGTCGCCTGCCTCGCCGCGGGCCGGACTCGATCGTTTCCGGCGAACCGTTCATCCGCGCGGAGCGCCGTCGCCCCGCGAGCACCACGAAGGACCGAACCATGCTGCTCACCCCGCTGCTCCTCTCCGCGACCTGGATCTCGGCCCCGCTCCCGCCCCCGGCGGGGAACGAGGCGGCGACCTCGTCGAGCTCGCGCGCCTCCTGGTTCGAGTTCGTTCCGATCCCCGGCGAGCGCGGGCTGACCTCGCGCTTGATCGTGCGGCCTCTGCAGCGCGAGGCATTCGCGCGCGCGGGCCTGACGCTCGAGCAGATCTGGGCGCGGCGCGCGGCCGCGCGACACGCGCTCGAGCGCTTCGAGCTCGTGCACTACGTGCCGCAGACCGACGAGTACGTCGTGCGCCTGCGCGAAGCCGGCAGCGAGCAGCGCGAGGCGAGCGCGTTGATGGCGACCGGTGATTTCGAGTACGTCGAGCCCGACTGGCTGCTCTCGCCCAGCGTCTGCGCACCGCCGCCGCAGAGCCACACGCAGCAGGGCGCGCACCGGCCCGCCACGCCGCAATTGCCGACGCGCTGCCCGAACGACTCCGCGTTCGCCGGACAGTGGCACTTGCAGGCGTCGATCCTGAACGCTTGCGCCGCCTGGCAGTACCACACGGGCGATCCGGGGATCGGCGTCGGCGTGTGCGACACGGGCGTGCGCACGACGCACGAGGACCTCTTGCTGCATCGACTCGAGGGCTACAACGCCGTCGATCGACAGTGGGAATCCCAGGGCGGACAGATCGGCCCGGCCTACAACCACGGCACGCGCACGACGGGCTGCGTGGCGGCCAACGGCAACAACGGCATCGCCGTCTCGGGCGTCGGCTGGAACCTGAGCCATCGCATGCTGCGCGTGTCGAACCTGAGCGACGGCGGCGCGTACTTGAGCGATCTGCAGCACGCCGCGCGCACGTCGATCGAGAGCGGCGACAAGGTCGCGAACGTGAGCTATGCCGGGGCCTATCTCGTCTCGAACCTCGCGACGGCGAGCTACATCAAGTCGATCGGCGGCCTGCTCGTCTGGGCGGCCGGCAACGAGGGCGCGACGCTCTCGTTCTCGAATCGCGACGCGGACGACCTGATCGTCGTCGGCGCCTCGGACGCGGGCGACGGGCTCGCGTCGTTCTCGAATCGCGGCAGCTACGTCGATCTCGTCGCGCCGGGCGTGAACATCTCCACGACGGATTCCTCGGCGAACAACAGCTACACGCAGAGCGCCAGCGGCACGAGCTTCGCCGCTCCGCTCGTGTCGGGCGTGTGCGCCATGCTCTGGAGCGCGCGGCCGCAGCTCTCGCCCAACGACGTCGAGCGGCTGCTCAAGCTGGGAGCGCGCGACGTCGGCACGCCGGGAATCGACGACCTGTTCGGCTACGGCCGCGCCGACCTGTACGCCTCGCTCACGCGCGAGGCCACGGCGGTTCCCGACGCGATGCTCGCGGGCTACCCCACCTCGGGCATCTCTCCGCTCGCCGTGAACTTCCGCGATCTCTCGACGGGCGTGCCCACGAGCTGGTCGTGGGACTTCGGCGACGGCACGACCTCGACGCAGCAGAATCCGTCGCACGCGTACGCAAGCTCGGGCAGCTACACGGTCACGCTCACCACGACGAACGCGCTGGGCGCGGACTCGACCGCGCGCGCCGCGTACATCCTCGTGGACATCATCCCTCCGGTCGCGGCGTTCAGCGCCTCGACGAGCGGCGGCGTCTCGCCGCTCTCCGTCACCTTCACCGACGCATCGAGCGGCGGACTTCCGACGGCGTGGGCGTGGAGCTTCGGCGACGGCGCGACCTCGACCCAGCGCAATCCGACGCACGTCTACACGGCCTCGGGCTACTACACGGTCAGCCTGCAAGTCTCGAACGCCTACGGCTCGGACACGCTGACGCAGTCCAACCTGATCACGGTCGACTACATCCCGCCCGTCGCCGGGTTCAGCGGCACGCCGACGAGCGGCAACTCGCCCTTCGTCGTGCAGTTCACCGACGAATCGACCGGGGGCGTGACGACGTCCTGGTACTGGAACTTCGGCGACGGCGGCGGCTCGTCGCTGCAGCATCCGTCGCACACGTACACGAGTCCCGGCACGTACTCGGTCGGGTTGTTCGCGACCAATGCGTACGGCACGAACACTCTCTGGCGCACGGGCTACATCCAAGTCGGACCGGGGCCGGAGATCCTGGCGAACTTCGTCGGTTCGCCGACGACCGGGAACGGTCCGCTCACGGTGCAGTTCACCGACCAGTCCGTGGGCAACATCGTGATGTGGGAGTGGGACTTCGGCGACAACACGACGTCGAACCTCCAGAACCCCACGCACGTGTACACGACGCCGGGCGACTACGATGTCTCGTTGCAGGTGACGAACTCCAACGGCAACGACGATCAGAAGAACCGCAATTCGTACGTCATCGTGAACTGATCCGGCACGCGAGCGATTGCGCTCGCCGGGGCGGGGAAGGCGATCGGACGCACGGGAACGACACTCCGCAGGCCTGCACTCGCGCGCAGCGCGCGACGATTCCGTCGCGCGCTGCGCGTGGTGCGTTCGTCGGGCAGCCGAGGCGCTACACTCGCCTCGTCCCCGCAGGCAGGGCGCGCGATTTCGCGTGCGCGAGAGCGCCGCTCGAGCTCCGTGCGTGACGGAAGGCATCGAAACTTGAGGCCGGGCCTCGCACTCTTCATCGCGCTCCTCGCCCGCTCCGTGCACGCGCAGCTCACGCAGGTCTGGGAGCGCCGTCTGCCGCTCGGCACGAACGATTGGATGGGCTACGGGCACAGCGTGCTGCTCTCGGATCGTTCCGTGGTCGTGGCCGGCACGACGATGCCGACGTCCACGACGCGCGAGATCGTCGTGGCCCGCTTCGCAGCCGATGGAACGCAGCTGTGGTCGACGGTCTTCGCTCCGAGCGCGAACTACGACAACTCGGTCGATCTGGCGCTCGATCCGCAGAGCGGCGACGTGCTCGTCGCCGGGACCACGCGCGCGGTGGCGGCGACGCAGAGCGACGTGCGGCTCACGCGCTTCGACGCGTCGGGCGCGGTCGTTTGGACGACGACCCTCAGCTCGGGCACGTTCGATGTCGCCAATCGCGTGTGCGTGGACTCCGCGGGCAGCGTCTGGCTGCTCTGGAGCGAGGGCCTGACCGGGACGCCGCAGCACGCGCACGTCTTCCTCACGGGCTTCACGCCCGCCGGGGCCGTGTTCGTCACGCGCACCTTGCTCGACAGCGGATTCGGAACGAACGGCATGAGCGCGCACCCATCGGGTGGCGTCGCGCTCGCGTACGACTCGGCCTCGATGCAGACGGTCTACCGCGTCGACGGTGCGGGCAACGTGCTGTGGAACGCACCGCTCACGAGCTCCGGCGGCGTGTACGCCGAGCGGCGCCTGGCGTGCGACGCGGCCGGGAACGTTCTCGTGTGCGGATTGCTCCAGAACAACGCCGTGATCACGAAGTACGACGTCGCGGGCAACGTGCTCTGGACCTGCGCGCATCCGGCGCCGGCCGGCATCCAGGAGCAGCTCAGCGCGCTCGCGGTCGACGCGCAGGGGAACGCGGTCGGCGTCGGGCAGTGGATGGACCCCGGCAACTACGAAGCGCGCACGTTCGTCATGCGCTGCAGCGCGAGCGGCGCATTGCTCTGGTCGCACACGTCGAACTCCGTCGGCGGCGACATGGACTCCTTCAGCGATGTGGTGCTCGACGCTGCCGGCAATCCGACGGCGATCGGCCTGACGAGCGGGCCCACGTTTCCGGCCGCGTCGGTGCTCGTGCGCTACGACCGCGATGGGGCCGAGCACGCCATCGCGCAGTACTTCGGTCCGGTCGGCACGTACACCTCGTTCCGCCAGGGCCTCGCCGCGGGCAACGGCGACCTCATCGTGGGAGGCGTGAGCCTTCCCGACGCGTTGCTCGTGCGCTTCCACGAGCAGGGCGTGCCGTTCTGCCTCGGCGACGGCAGCGCGAGCGCGTGTCCGTGCGGCAATTCGAGCGCGACCTACGACCAGTCGGGCTGTCGTTACAACGCGAACAGCGCGTCGCGGCTCATCGATCAAGGCGTCGCGCGCATCAGTGCCGATTCGCTCGTGCTCGAAGCGCGCGGAGCTCCGTCCACGGGTCCCGTGATCTTCGTGCAGGGCGATCAGCGCGCGAACAGCGGAGCCGGCGTCCTCTACGGCGACGGACTCTTGTGCCTCGGCGGCAACCTCACGCGCTTGGGCACCGTGAACGCGAGCGGCGGCGTCGCGCGCCTCGGCGCGAGCGGCATGCCGCACGTCAGCGCGCTCGGACACGTCATCGCACCCGGCGTGCGCACGTACCAGGCCTTCCACCGCAGCCTCGCGAGCTTCTGCACGCCGGCGACGATGGGCACGAGCAACGGATTGGAGATCACATGGGTTCCGTGAATCGACGTCGCATGCGTTTCGTGAGCGTGTGGAGCGCGCTCGTCGTCTCCACGCTCTCCGCTCCCGTGTTCGCGCAACTCGCGCAGCGCTGGGAGCGCGTGGAGCCCGCCGGCAACGTCAACTTCGGTCACTCCGGGCGCGCCGTGGCCCTCTCCGACGGCTCGGTCGTGCGAGCGGGAACGCGCGTCGCGCCGGCACCGGGCATCGCGAAGGACGTGCTGCTCACTCGCTACCTGCCCGACGGGAACACGCTCTGGTCGCACGCGTTCGGGCCGGCGCTCGCGTCGGACACGGCGATGGATCTCTCGATCGATCCGACGACGGGGGAGCTGCTCCTCGTCGGCGCGACGCGCTCCGCGGGCGCGACCAGCGACGACCTCCGTCTCAGCCGCTTCGACGTACAAGGCAACCTGATCTGGACGACCACGTGGGCGACCGCGTTCGACGAGGATCCGCGCTTCGTGCGCGGCGACGCGAGCGGAGCGATCTGGGTCGTCGGGCGCTCGCTCTCGTCGTCGCCTTCGTTCACCCCGATCCAGTTCCTGCTCGGGTTCACTTCCGGCGGAGCGCAGTTCGCGTCCGTCCCGATGCCGACGTCGTACGGCGAGTTCGGGCTCGCCGCGCATCCACTCGGCGGCATCGCGCTGACGCACGACGTCTTCGTGCCGAACCCGGGCGGCGGGACCTTCCTGCGCACGAGCCGCATCGACAGCGCGGGCAACGTGCTCTGGACGCAGAGCCTGCCGGCTTCGGGTCCGGACATCATCCTCGTCTCGGTGCGGCGTCTCGTGTGCGACGCCGCCGGAAACGTGTACGTGTGCGGCTCCGCTCCAGGCCAGGACGCGTTGATCGTGAAGTACGACGCGAGCGGCGCGTTGCTCTGGGCACGCGCGTTCGACGACGGCACGGGCTTCATGCAGGTGCTCGTGTCGCTCGACGTCGATTCGCAGGGCGCGTCGGTCGGCGTGGGTCTCTCGGTCGACACGGGCACGTACGACGTGCTCACGTTCGTGATGCGCTGCGATCCCGCGGGCAACGTGACTTGGTCGCGGCTCTCGAATCCCTTCGGCGGCGCCGGCGAGAACGGCTGGTCCGACGTCGCTCTCGACTTGTCCGGCGTCGCGTTCACCGCCGGGTACGTGCAGGATGCAGCGCATCGGTTGCACGGCGTGGTCGCACGCTACGAGCGCGACGGCACGGTGCGCGCCGTGCTGCGCCACGACTCGGCGAGCGGCGCGGGCACTGGCTTCCTGCAGTGCGTGCGCGCCGGCAATGGAGATGCGTACGCGGTCGGGATCACGAACGGTCTGCTGACCGTGCTCCACCACGAGCAGGGAGTCCCGTTCTGCGTCGGCGATGGGAGCGCGACTCCGTGCCCGTGCGGCAACTCGAGCGCGACCTACGAGCAGGCGGGCTGCCGCCACAACTTGACCGCCGCCTCGAGGCTCGTCGATCGGGGCGTCGCGCGAATCTCCGCCGATTCCCTGGTGATCGAGGTGCGCGGAGCGCCGCTCAACGGCCCGGTGCTCTTCGTGCAGGGCGATCAGCGCGCGAACGGCGGCTCCGGCTTCGTGTACGGCGACGGCCTGGCGTGCGTCGGAGGCAACGTCGTGAGGCTGCCCACCGTGCCGGCGAGCGGCGGTGTCGCGCATCTGGGGCCGCTCATCCACTTCATGGGCGGCATCGCCTCGCCCGGCGTGTTCACGTACCAGGCGTTCCACCGCAGCTCCGCGAGCTTCTGCACGCCGGCGGCGACGGGGACGAGCAATGGGCTCGAGATCACATGGAGCCCGTGAGCTCCGGCGCTCAGCTCCCGCGCTCGATGCCCGTCATCAATGCGGGCAGACGCACGGGGTCGGCGGTCTCGGCGTAGCTGCCCTTGCCGCGTTGCACGTAGGCGCGCGCGGGCTCGAACAGGCTGCGCGGACCGGGCAATCCCGAGCGCTCGAAGAGCTCGCGATCCTGCACGGGATCGAGGATCTGCACGATGCGGCTGGCGACGTACGGTCTCAGCGCCGCCTCGGCGAGCGCGTGTGACAGCTCGGAACTGCGCGGGCCGATGATCGTCACGTGCACGGGCTCGTGGAAGAAGAGGTCGATCGCGCGCGCATAGCCCGCGACGTAGTGGCCGAAACGCTTGTAGTCGCCGACGAAGCTCTCGAGCGTCGCGCGCGCCGAATCCGCGTAGTCGTCCTCGCGCGCGAGACGCGAGAGGCGCAGGAGCGCTTCGGCCATCATCGCGTTCTCGAGGATCGAGCGATTGCGCCGCCGCAGTCCGCCGAACGCCGTCGGATCGTGCGGCGTGTCGTAGAAGCCGCCGCTCGGACTCTGCAGGTTCTCGATCGAGAGGTCGGCCAGGCGCTGCGCGGGCGCGAGGTAGCGGCTCTCGCCCGCGTACTGCGCCGCGTCGACGAGCGCGCGCAGCACGTACGCCTGGTCGGCGAGCAGTCCCGGCAGGTGATAGGTGCCGTCCCAGTAGTGATAGACGCCGTGGCGCTGGTCGAAGAGCTCCTCGACGACGAAGTCGAGCGTCGCGAGTGCCTGCGTGCGCAGCTTCTCGTCGCGCAGCACCATCGACGCCTTGAGCAAGGACGACACGGCGAGCGCGTTCCAGTTGGCGAAGATCGTCGGATCGACGCGCGGCGCGCCGAGCTTCTTGCGCTGCTCGATCGTCGGCAGGTGCGAGTACGCCGGGTTCGCGCTCTGGCTGCCCTGGAACGCGTGCGTCTTCTCGTCGAGCAGCGTCGCGTGCATCCAGCGCAGGATGCCCTCGGCCGTCGCGCGGTAGCTCTCGTCGCCGAGCGCCTGGTACGCCTCGAGGTAGACGTGCAGGCGCTGCGCGTTCGAGTCGAGCATCTTCTCGTGGTTGGGCACGCTCCAGTCCGGCTGCGTCGCGTAGCGGTAGAAGCCGCCCTCGACGCGATCGTGGATCTCGCCCTCCTGCATGCAGCGCAGCGTGCGCCGCACGAGCTGCAGCATCGATTGATCGCCGGTCTGCGACCAGCGGATGAGCGCGAAGTCGAGCGCCTCGACGTTGGGGAACTTGTGTTCGCGTCCCCAGCCGCCGTACACCGGATCGGCGTTCTCGAGCACCGTGCGCGCCACGGATTCGACGATGTCGAGCGACAGCACCGGCGTCTTCACGCCGCGCTTCGGCGGTGGAGCCGATTCCTCGGCCTTGCGCAGCTCCTCGACCTCCTTGATGCGCGCGCGGATCAGCTCGCGGTTGCGCGCGTAGTAGTCGGAGACGAGCTCGAGACGCGCGACGAGCTCGTCCGCCTCGAGGAAGTTGTCGGCGGCGAGCAGCTCACCGTCGTCCTCGAGCCAGGCGAGCGTCGGCCAGCCGCCCTTGGAGTAGCGCGCGTCGATGTCGGGGCGCCGGTCCTTGTCGACGCGAATGGCGACGAAGCGCTCGGAGAGCAGCCTCTGGACGCGCGGATCGACGAGCACCTGCTTCTCGAGCTCGTTCGAGAAGCGGCACCACGAGGCGCGCACGAAGAGCATCACCGGCACGTTGCGCTCGCGTGCTTCGGTGAAGGCCTCGTCGCTCCATTCGGACCAGCGGAAGGCGCTCGCCATCGGCTTCAGAGGCTACGCCGCTCGCCGCGAGCGCTGCACGCAAAATCCTCGCGGCCCCGTCGAGCACGGCGAGCGGGCGCGCGCTCATTCCGCCAGGCGCGTGGCCTGCGGGTCGGGGAATTCCGGCAGCGGCACGCGCGCGACGTCCACCAAGGGGCAATGGGCGTAGAGCTGGTCGAGCTCGTAGTACTCGCGCGCCTCGGGCTGGAGGATGTGCACGACGACGTCGACGTAGTCCATCAGCACCCACCAGCCGAGATCGGAGCCTTCGGCGCGCGAATGGTTCTCGCCCTGCTCCTTCAAGCGCACGTGGATCTCGTCGTAGAGCGCCTTCACGTGCGGACGCGAGAGCCCGGAGATCAGGACGAAGTAGTCGGCGACCTTGAGATGCTCGCTGACGTCGAAGACCTTGATGTCCGCGCCCTTCTTGCGGTCGGCGAGGACGGCTGCGGCGGCTGCGATCTCGAGCGGGGTGATGGTGGAGCTCCTCTTCGTCCGGCGTTGCGGTCGCGGATTCTAGCGCGGCGCGACGGAAACGCGCACGGCGCTCTGCGCTCAGCTCTGCGGCGGCGTGGGCGGAGTCTCGTCGAGGGCCGCGCGCTCCCGGCGCTTGAGCCACCCGCGGCCGACGACGATCAAGACGATCGCCAGCGCGCCGAACGGGAGCCAGATGTGGAGCTCGTGGACCTTGTCCTTCAACTCGTCGAGCTTGCTCCCGAAGAGCTTGCCCAGGTAGATCGAGGCTGGCACCGAGAGGAGGACACCGAGGCTGTCGAGCAGGATGAAGCGCCAGAAGCTCATGCGCATGGTGCCCGCGACGAAGTACCCGGGGATGCGCAGCCCCGGCAGGAAACGGCACGTGAAGATCGCCCAATTCCCGTGCGACGCGAAGCGCCGCTCGAGCTTGGCAAACCGCTCGGGATGCAGCAGCCGCGCCACCCAGCGCAGCTTCAGCGCCGCGAGGCCGTAGTGCCTCCCGAGCCAGTAGGGGAGCGAATCCCCGAGCAGGATCGCCGCCGAGCACACCAGGGTGATCTTGAGGAAGTCGACATTCCCCAGGTACAGCTGCACGCCCGAATACAGCAGCGCCACCTCTTCCGGCGACGGGAACCCCAACCCGCACAGCAAGAGGAAGATGAACGGCCCCAGATAGTGATGATCCCCGAACTTCTCGGTGACCTTCTCCAGGATGTCTGCCAGCGCCAAGTACACGCAGCCGAGATGCTACCGACCCCCCGCCCCCCAGCCAGCGGAAAGCCACTCACCCATCCGGCCTTGACCCGCACCTATCCACGCGACCTCCAACCCCAATGACCCATCCGACCTCGAGCCCCGCGTCGTCCGCGCGCCGGTTGAGCGGCGCCGCGCGCGCGCGCGTCGCGTCGCGGCGCGTGCGGACGACGCGGGGCCCGCGATGCGAAGCACGCGTTGTGGCGCGTTGCCTCCGCTCTTCCTCCGTTGCTCCCCATCTCCCTCCCGCGCCCCGACCGACACCACCTCACCTCCCCAACCCCGCCTGTTCGAGAGCATGCTGATGCGCCAGCTCCGCATTCTCCCTCCCCCGCGGATGCCCGAGTTCCGCCGCGCGCACGAACGCCCGCGCCGCTTGCTCATACGTCCCGCTCGCGCGTCCCGGCCAAGGCCGCTCCTCCGGCGCCACCGTCGGCAACGTCGCGATCTCCGCGCAATCGAGCAGGATCAATCCACGCTCGAACGAGAGCTCTCCTCCCGGCCGCACCACCTTCTCCCCGCGCTCGAGCACATCGAACGCCGCCTGCAGCCACTGCTGGCGCAACCGCGGGTCCGGCTCGCGCTGCGGCGAAGCGCGTTGGAAGGCGAAATGCCGCGCCAGGAACTTCCAGCCCTCCGGCGCGCGTGGCGCGAGCGCGAGCGCGTGCTCGGCGCGCGCGTAGGCGAGCTCGAAACGCTCGTGGCGCAGCGCGTTGTCGGCGCGCACCCATTCGACGCTCGCCGCGAGCCCCGTGATCGGTCCGAGCGCGCGTTCGGCGAAGCTCAGGTGCTCGCGCGGCCGGCGATCGAGCGCGATCGGCGCGACGGTCAGCGCGAGCGCGACACACGCGACGAGCCAGCCCGGAAGCCTGCGCCAGAGCCTCGACCACTGCGCTTCGGACTTCATCGGCTCCGCCTCCACGGCCCGCCCATCGCCGCCGCGAACGCGAGCACCGCGCCGGCGAAGAGCAAGGTCGCCACCGCGCTCGCGGCCGGCGCCGGGAGCGGAACGCGGCCGCGCGCCAAGCTGTCGAGCGCGAGGTCGAGATCGCTGCCCGGCCACCACACGGGTGCGCTGTCGACGACGCTCGGCACGAGCCACAGGGCGAGCGCTCCAGAGGTCGCGATCGTCGCGCTGACGAAGGCGCTGGCCGCGAGCGCGAACGCGCTCAATGCCGCGCCGACGAGCCACAGGCGCGCGAAGAGCTCGACGCTCGCGCGGCGTTGCGCGGCGTCCGGGGACCACGCGCGCGCGCTGCTCGAGATCAGGAACACGCGCGTCTCGCGGTCCGCGAGGCGCAACTCGATCTCGAAGGGGCCGCCACCCGCGGGCACCTCGAACTCGAGCACGCCGCGCGTGCCCAGACGTTGTCGGTGCGCGATCGCATCGGGAATCGCCGGCGGCAGCCGGCTGGCGCGCATCTCGATCTCCGCCGCGGGCCCGCCGCCGGCCGCGAGGGCGAACTCGACCGAGACGCGGCGCACGTCCGTGCCGACGGGCAGCGTGAGCTGCGCGTTCCACGGCTCGCTGCCGCGGATCCAGGCGCCGTGCTCGTTCCCCGACCGCGGGTCGCTCGCGTCGAGCCGCACCGCGCCGCGATCGGCCCACGTCTCGCGCTCGCCCGTCCCGAGCTCCGCCGCGAGCGCGACGAGCGCGAGCGCGGCGGCGAGCGCGACGACGTGACCGATCCACGTCGCGACGACGATCCAGAGGCGCGAGGCCGCGCGCGGCGCGAGGAAGTCGAGCTCGCCCGCGCGCCAGCGCTGGAACGAGATCGTCGCGCGCGCCACGAAGAGCGGCACGACGACGAAGGCCGCGACGGACCACAACGCATGCCGCACGCCGGCGCCCGCATCCGGCGCGCGTTCGCCGAGCCACGAGCCGAGCTCTACCTCGTTTCCCGCTTCGATCCAGCGCGCGAGCGCGAGCACGGCGACGATCAGCGCGAGCACGACCCGCGAGAGCGCGCGCACGAAGGCGAGGCGCGCCAGGGTCGGCATCCAACCGGCGGGCGAGCCGTCCTCGCGGCCGCGCGACACGCTTTCGGCGGCGGAGCTCACGTCGCGTGGGTCGTGCTCGCGCGCGAGGCGCCGGTACAGTTCGAGCATCGTTCCTTCCCCGAGCACGTCGCGGCCGGCCCGCGGCCGCGACGCGCCCGGAGAGCAGCACGACGAGCTGATCGCACGAATCGAGCAGGTCCGAGAGCAGGTGCGAAGCGAGCACGACCGTCGTGCGCGCCTCGAAGGCCTCGGCGAGGATCGTCTCGAGCACCTCGAAACCCTGCGCGTCGAGACCCGCCGTCGGTTCGTCGAGCAGCAGGAGCTCCGGCTGCGAGACCCGAACGCGAGACCGAAACGGCGCAGCATTCCCCGCGAGAAACGCGCGAGCGGCACGCGCGCGCGCTCGCTGAGGCCGACCAGCGCGGTGGCGCTCGCTCTCCGCTCGACGGTCCGCGCGCGCCATGCCTTGCAGCGCGGCCGCGAGGAGCTCTCCAACGCCGCGCGCGCAACTCCGGCGGGAAGGGCGAGTCCTCGGGCAGGTATCCGACGCGCGCGCACCGCGGCATCGAGCGGATGGCCGCCGAGCACCTCGAGCTCGCCGCTCGCGCGCGGCTCGAGACCCGCGAGCACGCGCAGGAGCGTGCTCTTCCCCGATCCATTCGGTCCCGCGAGACCGAGCACGGCGCCGCGCGCGAGCTCGAGGTCGACGCCGGAGAGCGTCGTGATGCGCCGCCGTCCGAGGAAATCCGGATACGCGTGCGCCAGCCCGGCGATGCGCACCGCCGCGGCGCGCGCGCTCATCGCGAGCCCTTGCGCGAAAGAACGGCGTCGACGTGCTCGCGCACGCCCGCGGTCCACTCCGGGCGCAGGAAGAACGCGCTCGAGTTGTGTCCGCCGGCGGTCGTGATCAGACGCTTGGGCTGCATCGCGGCGGCGAACAGGCGCTCGCCCTGCTCGTAGGGGATGAGCTCGTCGTTCCTGCTGTGCAGCACGAGCACCGGCACGGGCACCGAAGGGATCTTCGCCAGGTTGTCGTAGCGTCGGCCGACGAGCCAGCGCACGGGCAGCCACGGATAGAGCTTCGCTCCCATGTCCGCGATCGACGTGAAGGTGTCCTGCACGATGACGCTCCCGACGGTGCGCCGCCGCGCGAGCTCGATCGCGACGCCGCCGCCGAGCGACTCGCCGAAGACGAGGATCTGTCCGGGCTGGAAGTTCTCCGCGCGCGTGACGTACTCGTACGCCGCTTCCGCGTCGAGGTACGTGCCCTCCTCGTTCGGGCTGCCGTCGGAGCCGCCGTAGCCGCGATAGTCGAGCAGCAACGTCGAGAGCCCCATGGCCTGGAATGCGCGGGCGTAGTCGATGCGCTCCTCGCGCGTGCCGGCGTTGCCGTGCAGCACGATCACGACGCCGCGCGGCTGCTCGGCGGGGATCCACCACGACCACAGTCGCAGGCCGTCGGAGCTCTTGAGCAGCACCGCGCGCCCCTCGATGCCGTGGTCCTTGGGCTCGGTCGCCGGCGCGGGGCCGGGGAAATAGATCAATCGATTCGCGCCGATCCAGGCGGCGAGACAGACGAGCGCGTAGAGCGCGAGGAGGGTTGCGAGGACGATGCCGACCATGCGCCGCGTGCGTTTCATGCTCTGGATCCGCCCGCCGCTGCGATCCGCGGGCGCGCAAGGCTACCGCCGCGCGCGTGGCAGCGACAAGCGACGTGGACAGCCGCGCGCGACTCGCGCAAGATGCGCGTTCGGCGCAACCGAGGCGGCCGACCACGAGCTGGCGACGACATGGCCAAGATCCACGTCCTGAACGGTGCCGACGTCGGCCGCAGCTTCGACGTCGCCGCGGGTGCGATCCTCGGACGGGACGCGGGCTGCGACATCCCGCTGCGCGATCCGTCCGTGAGCCGCAAGCACGCGCGCCTGGAGCTCGAAGGCGGGCGCTGGCGCGTGGTCGACACGGAATCGCGCAACGGTCTCTACGCGCGCGGCGAGCGCGTGCGCGAGCTCCTGCTCGACGACTCGACCGAGTTCCGCCTCGGCGATGTCGAGTTGCGCTTCCGCACGGAAGCGAGCGCGGTCGCAGCCGCACCGAAGGCGCCGGCGCCGGCCGATGAACGCGGGGAACGTGGGGAACTCGGGGAGCCCGACGAAATCGTGCTCGAGGGCGATTGGAGCGCTCCGCCGAGTTCGCCAACCGCATCGGGCGCACCGCCGCAGAGACCCGCCGTCGCTGCTCCGCGACCTTCCGCGGTTCCGCCCGCCGCGCGCGCCGCACCGAGTTCCGCGTCAGGTGGCCCGAGCGTCGTCGGCGGTTCGGCCGCACCTGCGCGCGCCGGGACGTTCGGC
>JBGATX010000116.1:0-18543 GCA_044228975.1 Planctomycetota bacterium
GCCGGTCGCGGCCGCCGCGAACTACGCGCAGCCGGCAGTCAGCTCGGGCAAGACGGGCTTCTACAATCCGTCGGCGACCTCGCCGGCGACCGTCGCCGCCGCGCAACGTGCGCTGGCTCAGACGGGGTTCCACGGCGGACAGGCTCCCGGTCGCGCGTCGATCCCGATGGGCAACCCCGGCATGCCGCCGCCGCTCGCGGCTCCGGCGCGTCCGGTCGGCGCGACTCCCGAACTCGCGCGCACGGGCATGCACGCGATGCCGCAGATGCAGCCCATGGCGCATGGCCAGGCCGGGATGCCGGCGATGATGACGCCGCAACCGGGCATGCAGATGCCCGCGATGCAGCCGATGCATCAGCAGCAGATGCCGCAGATGGCGCAGATGCAGCAGAGCAACGCCGCGGGGCTGCGCCTGGCTCCATCGGCTCCCGCGGGATCGCCGCCCGGTCTGGGCGGCCACGCGCATCCCGGCGCCTCCGCGAACGCGGCACGCCGCGCGCCGAACGCGGCGCCCGCGCGTGCGCCGTCCAAGGGTGACGCGAAGCCCGGTACCACGACGCGCGTGCCGGCGGGCAACCCCGCCGCGAATGCGGTCGCCAACAACACGGGCGCGAAGAAGAAGGGCGCGTTGTGCGGATTGAGGAGCTTGTTCAGGTCCTCGATCGGCAACGCGTCGGGCAGGTCGCGCTTGTTGAACTGGATGACGTGCGGAACCGTCGCGAGGCTCTTGCCGTACTCGTTCAGGTTCTGCTCGAGGTTGCGCAACGACTCGAGGTTCTCCTCGATCATCGATGCGGACGAGTCCGCGACGAACACGACGCCGTCGACGCCCTGCAACACGAGCTTGCGCGTCGAGTTGTAGTACACCTGGCCGGGCACCGTGTAGATCTGGAAGCACGTGCGCATGCCCGCGACCGTACCCAGGTCCAGCGGCATGAAGTCGAAGAAGAGCGTGCGATCTCCATCGGTGGAGATGCTCGTCAGCTCGCCGCGGTTGGGGGACGGAGCGCGCTGGTGCACGATCTCCAGGTTGGTCGTCTTGCCGGACATCCCCGGCCCGTAGTAGACGACCTTGGCGTTGACCTGCTTCTGGGCAAAGTTGATCTGAACCATGCTTCACTCCCCGGACGCGTCGGGGACCTCGTTTCCGGTCTTGCGGACGTTGTTCTTCGGAGTCGTCGGGCTGTTCTTCGGAGTCGAATTCGACGGAAAGATGCCGTTGGGTTCACTGGTGCTCGGGCGCAGCTTGCCGTTGCCGCTGCGCAGCTCGACGGCGCGCAGGTGGCGTTCCATGCGAGCGATCGCGACGCCCATCGGCAGACGCAGTTCCTCGGGTCGCACGCCGGCTTCGATGACGACCACGAGCAGCGCGCGCGGAACCTGGACGACGACCAGCGTGCCGCGCGAGGCGCCGAGCACCAGGCGCTTGGGCACGTCCCACGAGAGCGGCGCGACGGCGCGCGAGATCTCGGAGATCCAGCTGGAGGTCAGCGCGGCGAGCGCGTTGATGTCCTCGGCGCCGAACTCGAGCGCGGCGTGCTCGGCCAGCGACTCGTCGGCCGCGAGCTTGGATTGCGCGCTCTCACCGTCGTCCTGGGCGGCATGGCGCGCGTTCTCGCGCGCCCGCGCGGCGTTCTTGGCGCTCTCGTTCGAGCCCGAATCGGTGCCGCGCATCGGCTCGTTGGCGCGCACGTCGATCGGCACGCCGTCGGGCGAGATGATCGCGGCGACGCGCACGCCCGGGATGTGGGCCAGCGGATCCAGGATGTTCCTCATTGGCTCTCCTCCGCCTCGTTGCCGCCGCTGGCGAGCAACTGGTCGAGCGCTTCCTCGTGCCGCGTGGTCACTTCGCCGGTGCACCACACGGCCGCGGAGGCCATTTCGTCGGGCCGCACGCTGAGCGTGCCGAAGGTGCCCTCGAGCACGATCTCGGTCGCTTGTCCCAGGCCCATGCGGCGCGCCGCGGTGCGGCAGCTGGCCACGACTTCGCGCACGCCGCGCGCCATGCGATCGGCGGTCGGACCCTTGGGTCCTTGCACGAGCGCAGTAGCGCCGCGCACGTAGAACACGGCGCGCACGCCGTTCTCTCGCGCGAGCGCCTGCAGGTGCGGGCGCACGTCGCCGTAGGCCGAAGGTTTCAGCGTCGCGGGCTCTTCGTCGACGAGACGCCCGGTGCGCTCCACCGCGCGCAGCGCTTGATCGATGGTGCGGCCGGCATCGGCCAGCGAGACGACGCTGCGGAAGCGCGCCTCGAGCGCGGGATCGCCCGGGTGCAGCTCGAGCAGGCGCGCGATCGCGCGACGAGCCTCGGACCACGCGCCGCAACGCGACGCAAGCTCGAGACGCAGGCGCTGCGGCCGCGGATCCGTGGGCATGACGCCTTCGAGCGATTCGATCAGCTCGAAGGCCAGACGCCCGTCGTCGCGGCGCTTGTCGGAGAAGAAGCGCTGCGTGCGCGCGCGCGCGCGCCAGTACAGCGCCTCGGGATGCTTCGAGCCCTGGTACCACTCGACCGCGGTGTCCTCGGCGCGCGCGACGCGGCCGGCTTCGATCAGGATCTGGCACAGCTCCGACCACACCGCGGGTCGCGGCGACGTCTTGAGCTCCTGCTGCAGCTCGCGCATGCGGCCTTCGAGCGAGAGCTGGCGCAGGCGCTCGTGCACGCGGCGCAGCTCGGCGTCGCCGGAGTGGATCGAGAGACCCTCGTTCGCGAGGCGCAGCGCTTCGTCGAGGTCGCCTTGCAGGGCGTGCTCGTGGGCGAGCTCCGCGTATCCGCGCGCCGAGGGATCCTCGACGAGACGGCGCGAAGCCGAACGCACGCGGCCCTGCGAGAACAGACGCTTGAGGAAGCTCACGGGCGGCCTGCCTTGGACGGGTCGGCGCTGGCGGAGCTCGCGGGCCCGGCTCCGGCGGGCTTCGAGAGCTCGACCGAGCGCTTGAGCAGGCTCTCGATCGCGGCCAGGTCGGACTGCACGCGCTTCCTGTACTCCCAGTCGGCGGGCGCGAGCTCCAGCGCGCGGCGCAAGTCGGCCGCGGCCGCGGCGAACTGGCCGCGTTGCGCGAGCAGCACGCCGCGCTCGCGGGCCGCATCGGCCTCGAGCAGGCGCTCCTGCGCGTTCATGGCGTGCTCGTGGCGCGCGCGTTCGGCGTCGTCGGCGATGTGCTGCAGCTCGTCGCGCAGGCGCTGGCGCTCGTCGAGCACCTCGCGCATGCCGAACCAGAGGTGCTCGCGAGAGATCAACGATTCGATCTCCTCGAGGCGCGTGCGCAGCGCGACGGTGTCGTTGCTGCGCGCGGGAGCGAGCGCGGAGAATTCCGAGCGCAGGCTCTCCTCGCGGCTCCACAGGAAGCCGGCGATGCCGAGCACCGCCAGCGCGAGCGCGTAGTACTTGATTCGCCGCCGCGCCTTGGAGCGCGTCTCGCGCTGGCGCTGGCGCAGCCCGCGGATCATGCGCGCGACGTCGCGCCGGCCCGGTTCCAGGCCCATGACCTCCTGCAGGCAGGCGATCGCTTCCTTCGTATGGCCCGAGAGCACGGCCTCGTCGGCGCGGCGCAGGTAGCGCTCGACCAGCTGGCGGTGTTCGTCGTTGTGCGCGCGGGCGCGATCGGCGACGGCGCCGGGATCGACCGTCTCGACCGTCATGCGCTCGTCGAGAAGCTCCTGCAACGACTCGGCGCGATCGTCCTGGCCGTTGCGCTGCAAGAGCACCACGAGGCGCTCGGCCTCCTTGTCGAGCGAGATGCGGTTCTTCTCGAGCACCTCGGGGTGCGAGAGACCGAGGATCACCAGCGCTTCGAGCTGGCGCACGTCGTCGGGCGCCTGCGTCAGGCTGTCGATCAGCGCGCGCGCGAAGGCCTCGGCGGTGCGCACGTCGAACTCGTCCATGGCGCGCTGCATGCGCTCCTTGAACGCGGTGCGCGCGCCGGGACCGCGCGCGACCTCGCCGGTCAGCGAGGTCACGACGTCTTCGACGATCACCGGAGTGTGCGTGGTCGCGGGGGTCAAGCTGCTTCCTTCCCGGGAGCCGTCGTCGGGAGCGACGCTGCCGTGGTAGCGAACTCCTGATCGAATGGTCTGGGCACCCGCCTGTAGGCCGAGGTCGGAAAGTCGCGCGACCTGCGCGTCCGCGGAGCCGCGCGAGAGCCCGCTGTGGAAAAGAATTCGCCGGCCGCGCGGGATTCGCGCGGCCGGCGAGGACGGGTTCGAGCCTGAATGCGCTCCGTCACTCCAGCGGGTTGACCGAGATCGATCCCGAGGTGTTGCCGGCGAAGTCCGGCAGCGCGTTGGTCGAGAGCGTGCCGTTCGTCGTCAGCGCGGCGCTGAGCGTGAAACGGCAGTGATCGCGCGCGAGCACCTCGACCGACTGCACGCTGCCGTTGCTGGCGGTCCAGTTCGAGGCGTTCGAGACGAAGGCCGCCGGCACGTCCTCGCTGAAGAGCACGTCGACGGAGAGCCCGAGCGGGTCGTGGCGCAGGTTGACGAACGCCGACGAGAACGCGGCCGGCGTCGAGTCGCCGCTGGTCGTGCCGACGACCGGCACGGGCGTCGCGATCGCGTTGCCGCTGTGGTCGGCGACGTTGTCGACCGTGACGGTCAGCGCGCCGCCGGCGACGAGCTCCTGCCCGGCCGGGAGCGTGATCGTGACGCGGTTGGCGTTGCCGTCGTAGACGAACTGCGCTCCGACGAGGCTGATCGTGGTCGCGCCGGAGAGCACGTCGTAGCTCGCGGGATCGAGCGCGCTCGCCGCGTCGACCGGCTCGTTGAACGTCACGACGACCGTGTCGCCGCCGAAGCCCGGTCGGATCACTCCCGCGACCGAGGACACGAGCGGAGCGCTCGAGTCCGCGGCGGTGACCGTGCGCGTCAGCGTGGCCGGATTGCCGGCGAGGTCGTACACCGTGAGGTCGAGCGAGTTGCCGGCCGTCGGGGTGACGGCGAACGTGGCGCGGATCGTGCGCGGCCCGATGCGCGTGGCGGCGGTCGCGACGTTGCCGCCGTTGTAGTCGTAGTTCGCGGGCGTCTCGGCCTGCGTCGCGTCGACCGCCTCGCTGACGTCGATCAGGAGCGCGCCGCTCGTCTGCGGATCGAGGCGCACGTTCCCGACCGAGACGCTCGGAGCCGTCGAGTCGCCCGTGCAGACGATGCCCGCGTCGGTGTCGGACGCGCTGCGCAGCGTGCCCTGCGCCGAGCGCACGTGGTCGATCGAGAGGTCGTAGGTCGCGCCGGTCTGCAGGTCGTTGCCCGCGCCCGATGTGAGCGTGATCGTCACCGTGTCCGTGCCGTCGAAGGCGAAGCTCGCGTTGGAGAGGTCGACGGTGTTCAGTCCCTGCGTCAGCGTGTAGTGGCTCGCATCGAGCAGGTTCCACGGGCTCATCGGGCGGTCGAAGGTCACCGTCACGACGTCGTTGGCGTCGCCGGTGATCGAGGTCACGACCGACGCGCCGCCGGCCAGCGAAGGCTGCGTCAGGTCCTGCGCCTGCGTCGTCACGGCGAGCGCCGGGAAGCACGGGTTGCCGGCCAGATCGACGACGCCGAGCACGTCGAGCGTGTCGCTGGGGTCGACCGTCTGTCCGAAGGCGATCGAGACGCCCAGGCCCGAGTCGAGCGTCGTGGCCGCGTTCGGGTAGGCCTTGAAGGCCCCACCCGACGTGCGCAGCACGTAGCGCGTGCCGTCGGCGTTGGAGACCGACGAGTACAGATCGGTGAGCTGGGCGCACGGCTCGCTGAAGCGCACCACGAGCGTGTCGAGCGCGCTCGCCGAGCGGTAGATCGTGTCGACGCGCGGCAGGTTCGTCTCCGACTGCACCGCGCCGCTCACGAAGGCCGTCGTGACCACGTTCGCGCCCAGGTCGCGCGCGCCGGAGAAGCTGACCTTGAAGTCGTCGCCGTTCTGGAGATTGGTGCCGTTGTCGAACGTCAGCGTGGCCGTCCTCGTCGACGGAGCGTAGTCGATCGTCGTGCCGCTCGTGGAGACGCCCGTGCCGATGGGCGACTCGACGCTCCAGTTCGAAGCGTCCTCGATCTCGCTCTCGATCATGTCGTCGTTGAAGACCACCACGAGCGTGTCGTTGTTCGTGCCTTCGAGCGCGCTCGCCTCGGCCGTCGAGGGGCTCGGACGCGCGACGTCGGTCGAGTCGATCGCCAGCGGGAACGAGGGCGTCATGTTGTTGCCGGCGAGGTCGTGCACGTTCGAGACCGTGAGCGAGTCGTCGCCCGGGATGACCGGCGCGTCGAACACCAGGCGCACGGTGTCGAGGCCCGACAGCAGCGTCGCGCTGAGCAGGTTCTGCGCGCCCGACACGGTCCAGTTGACCAGCGTCTCCGCCGTGGTCTCGTCGACGTCCTCGTTCATCTGCACGTCGAGCGTCTTGCCGGAATCGTCGAGGTTGCGGTTCTGGACCACGTCGCTCACCGCCGGACCGGCGTTGTCGCCGACGACGTTGACGGTGGACGTGTCGCTGAAGGTCTGGCCGTCGACCTCGAGCACGCCGTTGCCCGTCACCATCACGACCGTGCCGTTGGGCATGTCGAAGTCGAACTGCGCCACGAGCGTCTTCGAGGTCAGGTCGTAGGTCAGCGTCTGCGTCGAGAGGTCGATGACGGAGCCGCCGACGTCGATGGTCCAGAGCGTCGGATCCTCGGCCGATTCGGGGTCGAAGGCCTGCGTGGTGACGATCACCACGCGGTCGTTGTTCGCGTTCGCGACCGACACCGCGGCGGGCAGCCCGTCGAAGGCGTTGGCCACCGGCGAAGGCTGCGAGATCGTCTGCAGCGTCGTCGGGAAGGCGTTGCCGTGCAGGTCGACCAGGCCGGTGAGGTTCACGCTCTCGACGCCCGGCACGATCGGACCGTTGAAGGTGACGCGCAGCACGTCCTCGGACGGCTGATCGACCGACACGGCGACGTCGGGCAGGTTCACGCCGAAGTGCGAGGACTGGATCGAGAACACCGGGCTCATCGCTTCGCTGAACGTGAAGTCGATCACGCGCCCGAATTCGTCCTCGGTCAGGTTCTGTTCCGCCGAGACCAGCGTCGGCGCGGCCGAGTCCCCGGTCGCCGCGCCCACGACGGCTCCGCCCGCGGTCGCGACGTCGGCCACCGAGAGCACGCCGCTCGCCGTGAGCGTGAAGCTCGCGTGCAGGTTGGCGTTCGTCCCCAGCGTCACCGCGACCGTCTGCGTGTTCGAGTCGAAGACGAAGCTCGAGCCGCTGAGGTCGAGCGCCGTGCTCGATTCGGTCAGCACCCAGTTCGAGATGTCCTCGACCGTGCTCTCGACGACGCGCGGGCCGGCGAACTGAACCTGGAGCGTGTCGCCGCCCAGGCCGGGGTTCTGCGTCGCGCTGGTGATCGTGAAGGTCGGCGCCGAAGCGTCGCTCGTGCTGACGCCGTGGAAGCTCGTCGCGACGCCCGTGAGCCCGACCGCGCGCACTTGATCCGTCGGCGAGACGCGCGCGTCCCACACGATGGTGACCTCGTCGTCGACGACGGTCACCGACGTCGGCAGCTGCGGACCGTTCGTCTCGAAGCTCGCCGTCGTCGCGGCGGAAAGTCCCTTGGTCGACGCGAAGGTCACGACCGTCGTCGTGCCGTCGGGGTCGAGGCCCAGGTCCTGCACGACGGCCGCGATCGTGTTCGGACCTGACGAGCTGCTGCCGCTGGAGCAGCTCACGCCGAAGAGGATCAGGCCGAAGGCGAGCGCCAGGCCGGTGGACTTGCCGAATGTCATGGGGAATTCCTCGAAGGAAATCAGTGGTGCTGGGCCGCGCAGGCCGGGAACGGGGTCAGCCTCCGCGTCGTGGGGACGCTAGAAAGCCTTGCAGCTATCGGAGGTCCGTTGCGGCTTCTTGAGCGCGCGTGAGCTGGCGGGTGCGCGGCGCGCGCGGCCGCCGGCGGCGAACGCGAAAGGAATTCCGGACGCCGCGCGACGCCGATCAGCTCTCGCGCGCCCGTTCGCCGATCGCGCGGCGAGCTGGCGCACGGGATTCTTGAAGGGGTTCGAAGCGCGCCTGCGCATGACCCGGTGAGACGACCCGCGCTCGAGCGCCGAGGACCCATCCGCCGGCAGGCGGGCGAGTCCCGGCCTCGACCTCGCGACGCCCAGGCGGAACACGGCAGAACCCGCGTGCCCGCCTCGGCGCGCATGCCCCGCGCTCCCTCCACGGCCATCCGCGACTCGCGCCGCAACGAGCGACGAGATCACCCCGATCGTCGCGCTCTCGCACCCCAGGAATCCCCATGCACCCGCGCCTCCTCGTCCATGTGTTGCCGCTGCTCTCGATCTGCGCGTCCGCCCGCGCGCAGCAGTCCCCGCTCTCGTCGCCCCAGCGAGCTTTCGAGACGGGCGCGGGGGCGATGCTGCCCAACACCCCCTACCGGCCGAACGAACACGTCGTGATCGATCTCGACGGCGACGGGCGGCTCGACGTCGCGTTCTCGCAGATCGGCAACTTCCTGACGCCGCAGGTCTCCGTCGCGTTCAACAACGGCGACGGAACGTTGGGAGCTCCGCTCTTCCTCGCCGCGCCCGGCGAGACGGCCGCCGTGTGCGCGGGCGATCTCGACGGCGACGGCGACGTCGATCTCGCGTTCACGCAGGCGAGCGAGAACGGCGACACGGGACAGAGCGTGATCGTCTACCGCAATCAAGGCGCGGGCTCGTTCGCCGCCGCGGAGAGCGTCGCGTGCGGGAGAGGTCCTATGGCGATCGCCGCGGTCGACTTCGACGGCGACGGCGACCTCGACCTGCTCACGGCGAACCGCAAGCTCGGCGAGAGCGACGTCTCGCGGCTCACGAACGACGGCACCGGCCACTTCACGCGCACGGACCACGCCGTCGGCCCCGAGCCGTATCGACTGCTCGTGGGCGACGTGAATGGCGACGGCCTCCCCGATGTCGTGACGACGCACTTGGAATCACTGCCGGAGGTGACGGTCTCGCTCAACACCGGCTCGGGACTCGCCGCGCCGATCGGTCTCTTCTCGGGCGCGCCCGCGCAGCCGTTTCCAGGACCGATCACGGCGCTCGCGCTCGGTGACGCCGACAACGACGGCGACCTCGACGTGCTCTACGGCAACGGCCTCTTGAACGGCGTGCCGGGCTCGAGCGCGATGGCGTTGTGGAAGAACCAGGGCAACGGGAGCTTCGCCGCGGCTACGGGGATCGACACGGGAACGGGCTTCGGCGCGCCGATGTCGATGGAACTCGTCGACGTCAGCGGCGACGGCATCGCCGACATCATCGGCTGCGGCGGACAGGCGCTCTCGCGCTGGGGCTGGATGCGCGGCCTGGGCAACGGCGCCTACGCGCTGCCCGAGATCTTCGCCTCGGGCGAGTACTCGCGCTGGATCAGCGCCGCCGACATCGACGCCGACGGGGATCGCGACGTCCTGATCACGAACCACGGCCTCATGACGCTGCAGGTGCATCGCAACGACGGCGGCGCGTTCCCGACCTTCCTGCACCTCGATGCGGTCGACAGCTACCGCTGCGAAGCCGCGGACCTCGATCTCGACGGCGACGTCGACATCGTCGCGCTCGCGGTCAGCATCTACACCTACCTCAACGATGGGCACGGCGTGTTCACGCGCCAATCGTTCTTCGCGGGCTCGGGGCGCTATCGCAACTTCCGCCTCGTCGACCTCGACGGCGACGGCCGGCCGGAGATCCTGAAGGTCAAGGACTCCTCCTCGGCGCCGTACCACTTCTACACGAACGCGAACCTCGGCGGCGGAGCGTGGGGACCCAACCAGCAATGGACGCTGCCGGGTTCGTGCGGCGTCTACTACTTCACCGCGCTCGACTTCGACAACGACGGCGACGTCGACGTCGCGTGCAACGAGACGGGCGGCTGTCCGAGCAAACCCTTCAACCAGGTCTACCTGCTGCGCAACCAGGGCAATGGCACGTTCGGCGCCGCGACGACGATGGACAAGGTCCAGTGGGGCATGAGCGACGTCGACAGCGCCGATTTCGACGGTGACGGCAACGTCGACCTCGTCGGAGTCGGCCTGACGCAGTTCAACGGAGCTCCCGCGCCCACGCACGGCTACCTCGTGCTGCGCGGCAACGGCGACGGCACGTTCAACACGCCGGTCGCGCATCCGCTGACTCCGTTCACGCTCACCTCGACGGTGCGCGCGGCGGACATGAACGGCGACGGCTTCGTCGACTTCGTCGGCGCGGGCCTGGGCACCTGGGGCTCGGTCGATCAAGTCGTCGTCATGCTCAACGACGGCGCCGGAGGTTTGCTGCCGCACAGCGCGCAGCCCGCGCCGAAATCGCTCTCGTTCACGGGCACGAACGGCATCGCGGTGGCGGACTTCTCGAACGACGCGCGCCCGGACGTGCTCGTCGGCGGAGGCGAGGACGCCGTGCTCTACGTGAACGACGGCAACGGACATCTGCTGCCCGGTCTGCGCCACGGCATCGGCGGTCAGGCGTTGTGGGTCGCGACCGGCGACTTCAACGGCGACAACCTGCGCGACGCCGCGGCCATCGCGCTGCGCTTGCCGCCGCTCACGACGAGCGAGCACGTCTCCGTCCTGTTCGGTCAGGCCGTGCCGACGAGTCACGGCGGCAGTGCGTTCTGCTTCGGCGACGGAGCGGATGCGCAAGTGACGACGGCTTGTCCGTGCGGCAACGTCGGAGCGTCCGGACACGGCTGCGCGAACTCGATCGACGCCAACGGAGGGTTGCTCTCCGCGAGCGGCACGGCCAACCCCGACACGCTGGTGCTCGCCGCCAGCGGAATGCCCGCCAGCGTGCTGAGCGTCTTCCTCCAAGGCGACGCGACCGACGACGCGACCTTCGGCGATGGCGTGCGCTGCGCGGGTGGAGCGCTGATCCGGCTGCGCATCGCGCAGAACGCGAGCGGTGCGAGCGTCTTCCCCGCGACGTCGGACACGGTCCAGCTCTCCACGCGCGGTGGCGTCGTGCCCGGCAGCGGCGCAGTGCGCTTCTACCAGACCTACTACCGCAACTCCGCCGTCACGTTCTGCCCGCCCGACACGTTCAACGTGACGAACGGCTGGCGCGTCACGTGGTGATGGCGACGGCGACCGCCGTCGTGTGAAACGGGCCTGTCGGAACGGGTACGGGCGCCGCGCGCGACCGTGCTCGCGCTAGAGCACGATCGGATCGAGGCGCACGTTCGAGAAGACGAGCACGCCGTTCACGCGGAAGGCCGCTTGCCAGTGCGAGGACGTGCCGCGCACGCTCGGATCGCTCGTCAAGGGTTGCGCGAGATCGGCTCGGCCGCTCGCGTCGGCCGGCGCGACGAGCACCGCGAGCGGCGCGCGGCGCAACCACAGCACGCCCAGCGTCCCCGGCAGCAGGATCGGCACGTTCGAGCGCCGCCCGAGCAGGAAGAGCACTTCGCTCGCGCCCGCGCGGCGCGCCGAGAGCGCGAGCGTGCCGCCGAGTTGCGGCTGGTTCGTCGCGCACAGCTCGCGTTCGCCGGTGTCGTAGAGCCGGATCGTGCCCGTGCTCGCGAACTGGTTGGCGTGCGTGTCCTTGGCACCGACGGCGACGCGCGCGCCGGTCGCGTCGAGCGCCAGCGCGAGCACGCTGCCCGGGAGATCGAAGCTGAAACGCGGCGTCGAGCTCGCGCGATCGAAGAGCAGGAGCTCCGGCGCGCTCGAGCCGTCTCCCCACGTGCCCAGCGCGATCCGCGCGCCATCGGCGGTGATCTGCACCGCCTCGGGCAGGTTCTGCGGACCGCCGGGCGTGCCGTGCTGCGACCAATCCCAGAGGCGCGCGCGCGTGGGCACGTCGACGAGCTCCAGGCGCACGTCGACGCCGCTCGTGTACGTCCACCAGCCGATGGCGAGCGTCTGACCGTCGCGCGCGAGCGCGGCGCGCGAGACGAGCTCGCTGCCCGCGCCCACGACCGTGAACGCGCTCGCGTAGCCGCCCTGCGTCGCTTGCAACACGTCGAGCGACGCGATGCCGCCCACGCTGACGCGCTGCCCGTCGCCCGAGAGCGAGAGACCGCGCACGGAGCTCGCGCGCAGCGCGTGGTGCAGCACGTGCGCGGCTTCGTCGCACACGTAGACGTCGAGTCCCGCGCCGATCGCGACGCGCGATCCATCGGCCGCGACGGCGAGCTCCGCGAGGTTCGCTCCGGGGAGCAGCGCCTGCGCCGTCAACGCGCCGCTCGCGCCGTCGAGCACGTCGAGCTGCACGGCGCCCAGCGTGTCGTTCCACAGCGCGACGAAGAGCCGCGCACCGCGCTCGTCGCACGCCACGCGCGCCGGTCCGTTCACGATCGGACCGGGGTCGTAGGTCCACGACGGCGCGAACGAGGCGCCGCCGCTCGCCGCGAGCGGGCTGTAGCGCGCGACGCGCGTGCGCCGGTGCAAGGCGTCGGGCTGCGGGAGCTGCGCGATCGAGAACAACGCGTCGCGGTTCTTGCCCGCGGCGACGGAGAGCACGGAGAGCGCTCCGTTGAGCTGGTCGTCGCGTCCGAGCAGCGGGGCCGGTCCCGCGCCGGAGTCGAGCTCGAGGTGCGACGCGGCTCCGAGAGCCGAGGCCCACACGAAGTTGTCGTCGGCGGCGAACGCCACCGAGCGCGGCAACCAGGCGTCGCTCGCGCTCGCGGCGCGCGTCCAGCGCAATCCGGGCGCGAAGGGATCCTGCGCGAAGGCCGGAAGACGCGCGCCGACGACGGCGACGGCCGCGACGGCCAGGCGCGCGAACGCCCGGGCGCGGCTCCCTCGGGGCTCGTGGGGACGAGGGGGCACGTCGAACTGTACCCCGCACGTCGCGCGCGGGCCGGAAAGGCTTTCGAAGTCCGCCGCGAACTTCGCGCGCCGCGGCGCCACCTCGGGCGACGCGCTTGGCGCGCCCTGCTCCTCTTATTAGAGTGTTCGCGATTCCAACGGAAACCACCCCGGCTCGGGGAGAGCTCCGCCGCTCGCGCGCCATCGCGCGACGCCGGACGCCGAAGGGGCAAGCGCGCCGCGCGCGAAACTCTCAGGCACCAGGACTCGAGCGCGGGGGCAATCCCTGAACGCTTCGGACCGTCTCCATGGACTGCATGGGCTGCACGGTCCGGGTTCGAACAGGGGCGCAACGAGCCCGGAGGCCTTGCGCCCCTGTTTCGTTTTCACGCTGCCCCGCTCCCGCTCCGCATCGGCCTCGCTCGCACCCGCCCCGCATGAAGAACACGCCCCTCCACGCTCTGCACGTCCGCCTCGGCGCCAAGATGGTCGAGTTCGGCGGCTGGAACATGCCGGTGCAGTACGGACCGATCCTCGAGGAGGTCGCGACCGTGCGCACGAAGGCCGGGCTCTTCGATCTCTCCCACATGGGCCGCGTGCGCATCACGGGTCCCGACCGCGAACGCTACCTGGAGCGCATCGTGACGTGCTTCGTCGGCAAGATCCCGAAGAGCGCGATCCGCTACGGCCTCTTCTGCCGCGAGGACGGCAACCCGATCGACGACCTGCTCGTCTACCGCGGCGAGGACGAGATCTACCTCGTCGTCAACGCCTCGAACACCGCCGTCGATCTCGCCTGGATGCGCGAGCACACGCGCGGCTTCACGGTCACGATCGACGATCAGACCGATGCGACGGCGATGATCGCGCTGCAGGGCGCGGAGTCGCAGAGCGTGCTGCAGGAGCTCACGCGCGATCTCGATCTCGCTTCGATCGGCTACTACAAGTTCGGCTTCGGCACGATCGGCGGTCTCGCGCGCACGCGCGTGAGCCGCACGGGCTACACCGGCGAGGACGGCTTCGAGATCTACGTGCCGGCGCGCGAGGGCGAGCGCCTGTGGAACGAGATCGCGAAGATCGGCGCGCCGCGCGGTGTGAAGCCGATCGGGCTGGGCGCGCGCGACACGCTGCGCCTCGAGGCCGGCATGCCGCTCTACGGCCACGAGATCGACGCGACGCACAACCCGATCGAAGCGGGACTCTCCTTCGGCGTCTCCTTCGCGCCCGAGAAGGGCGAGTGGATCGGACGCGCGGCACTCGAGCGCGTCGCGAAAGCTCCTCAGCGCAAGCTCGTCGGGCTCAAGACCGACGGACCGCGCGTGCCGCGCCAGGGTTACAAGCTCGACGCGGGGCAGGAGCTCGGCTACGTCGTCTCGGGCTCGGCGACCGTGAACGCGGTCGGCACGTGCCGGTCGCGCGCGGCGCGCCGGGCAGCACGTGCGAGCTCGACATCAAGGGCAAGCGCCAGAGCGCGACCTTCTGCACGCTGCCGTTCTTCTCTCGCACGCGCAAGTGAAGCCGTGCGGCTTCCCTCGCACCTACCCGTGATCCTCGCCGGTGCGCGCGCCGCGCCGGATGACCTTCGAATTCCAACCCCCAAGCTCCTCCCCCAACGAAACATGCGCCCCAACGACCGCCGCTACACCGAAACGCACGAGTGGATCAAGCCCGACGGCGAGACGATGCTCATCGGCATCACCGACTTCGCCGTGGCCGAGCTCTCCAATGGCAACGAAGGGGATCTCGTCTACTGCGATCTGCCCGAGGAAGGCCGCACGCTCGAAGCGGGCGAGACCTTCGGCGAGATCGAGTCGGTCAAGGCCGTCGCCGATCTGAACGCGCCCGTCGCGGGCGAGGTCGTCGAGGTGAACAGCGCCTGCGAGGACCACCTCGAGATCCTCTCGAAGGATCCGTGGAAGGAAGGCTGGCTGATCCGCATCCGGCCGACGCTGAACCTCGACAAGCTCATGGACGCGGCGAGCTACGAGAAGTTCCTCGCGGCGCACAGCATCGATCCCACGCAGCGCTCCGCGGCTTGCGAGTCGCGGCGCGCGCCCAGCTCGTTCGTCCGTATTCGAAACGCGCGCCGATCGACGCGCGCCGCGCCGCCAAAGATCCAGCCATGCAGTCCACGACCTTGCCGGGGAAGAACCCCGCTCCCACCGCCGCGATGACGACCCACGATCCCTTGCGCGAAGACCGTTTCGCCGACCGCCACATCGGACCGGACGCGCACGAGATCGAAGCGATGCTGCGCGTGCTCGGCTTCGCCAGCCTCGACGCGCTGATCGCCGCGGCCGTGCCGGCCGCGATCCGCTCGGCGCGTCCGTTGTCGATCGGCACCGCGGCCTCCGAGCGCGGCGCGCTGCGCGAGATCGCCGAGATCGCGGCGCAGAACCAGGTCTGGCGCTCGTTCCTCGGGCAGGGCTACCACGACTGCGTCACGCCGCCGGTGCTCCTGCGCAACATCCTCGAGAACCCGGGCTGGTACACGCAGTACACGCCGTATCAACCGGAGATCAGCCAGGGACGTCTCGAAGCGCTGCTCAACTTCCAGACGATGGTGCGCGACCTGACGGGCATGGAGATCGCGAACGCGTCGATGCTCGACGAGGGCACGGCGGCCGCCGAGGCGATGGCCCTGTGCTACGACGTCGCCAAGGACAAGCACGCGAAGTCGTTCTTCGTCGACGAGCGCTGCCACGCGCAGACGATCGAGGTCGTGCGCACGCGCGCGCTGCCGCTCGGTCTCGAGGTCGTCGTCGGCGATCCCGAGCGTTTCGACTTCGCGCAGAAGCCCTTCGGCGTGCTGCTCTCCTATCCGAACACCGACGGTCTCGTGCGCGACCTGCGCGCGACGACCGAGCGCGCGCACGCCGCGGGAGCGCTCGTCGTCGTCGCCACGGATCTCCTCGCGCTGACGCTGCTCGCGCCTCCGGGCTCGTGGGGCGCCGACGTCGCGATCGGCAACACGCAGCGTTTCGGCGTGCCGTTGGGCTACGGCGGGCCGCACGCGGCGTTCTTCGCGACGAAGGAAGCGTTCAAGCGCTCGATGCCCGGACGTCTCGTCGGCGTCTCGATCGACAAGCGCGGACGTCCGGCGTTGCGTCTCGCGCTGCAGACGCGCGAGCAGCACATTCGCCGCGAGAAGGCCACGAGCAACATCTGCACGGCGCAGGTGCTGCTCGCGGTGATCGCGGGCTCCTACGCGGTCTATCACGGGCCCGAAGGTCTCACGCGCATCGCGACGCGCGTGCACCAGCTCACCGCCGCGCTCGCCGAAGGTCTCCGTCGCGCGGGCCGCAAGCCGCGCGCGGGGCTCTTCTTCGACACGCTGCGCGTCGATCTGCCCGGTGTCGAGACGCGCAAGGTGCTCGAGCGCGCCGAGAACCGCCGCATCAACCTGCGGCGCTTCGACGACGGCGTCGGCATCGCGCTCGACGAGACGACGAGCCTCGCCGAGGTCGCCGACCTGCTCGCGTGCTTCGGCGACGAGAAGCTCGACGCCGCGGCGGTCGAGAAGCTCGCGCGCGCGGCGCAGGCGGCCGAGTTCGGCGCGCTGAAACGCCAGGGAGCGTTCCTCGAGCACCCCGTCTTCCACTCGCACCGCTCCGAGTCGGAGATGATGCGCTACCTCGCGCGCCTGCAGTCGCGCGATCTGTCGCTCACGACGTCGATGATCCCGCTCGGCTCGTGCACGATGAAGCTCAACGCGGCGGCGGAGATGCTGCCGATCACGTGGCCCGGCTTCGGCCGCCTGCATCCCTTCGCGCCGCCGACGCAGGCGCAGGGCTACCAGCGGCTCTTCCGCGACCTCGAGCGCTGGTTGTGCGACATCACGGGCTTCGCCGCGTGCTCGCTGCAACCCAACGCGGGCTCGCAAGGCGAGTACGCCGGCCTGCAAGTCATTCGCACCTATCACGAGGAGCGCGGCGCGGGCTCGCGCGACGTGTGCCTCATTCCGCACTCCGCGCACGGCACGAATCCGGCGAGCGCCGTGATGGCCGGCTACCGCGTCGTCGTCGTCGAGTGCGACGAGCAGGGCAACGTCGACGTCGCCGACCTGAAGAAGAAGGCCGCCGAGCATTCGAACGCGCTCGCGTGCCTGATGCTCACCTATCCCTCGACGCACGGCGTGTTCGAAGCGCCCGTCAAGGAGATCTGCAAGGTCGTGCACGACCACGGCGGCCAGGTCTACATGGACGGCGCGAACCTGAACGCACAGGTCGGCCTGACGCGACCGGGCGAGATCGGCGCGGATGTCTGCCATATCAACCTGCACAAGACCTTCTGCATCCCGCACGGCGGCGGCGGACCGGGCATGGGTCCGATCTGCGTCGCGAAACACCTCGCGCCGTACCTGCCGGGACATCCGGTGATCCAGACGGGCGGAGCGCAGTCCATCGGCCCGATCTCGGCGGCGCCGTGGGGCAGCGCGAGCATCCTGCCCATCTCGTGGATGTACATCCGCATGATGGGCGACGACGGGCTGAAGCACGCGACCGAGGTCGCGATCCTCAACGCGAACTACGTCGCCAAGCGTCTCTCGGCGCACTACCCGGTGCTCTACACCGGCACGAACGGGCTCGTCGCGCACGAGTGCATCCTCGACACGCGCGTGCTGAAGAGCGCGGGCGTCGAGGTCGAGGACATCGCCAAGCGCCTCATGGATTTCGGCTTCCACGCGCCGACGATGAGCTTCCCCGTCTCGGGCACGCTGATGATCGAGCCGACGGAGAGCGAAGCGCTGGGCGAGCTCGATCGCTTCATCGAAGCGCTGATCACGATCAAGCGCGAAGCCGATGCGATCGCGAGCGGTGCCGCCGACAAGAAGGACAACCCCCTCAAGAACGCGCCGCACACGCTGGATATGGTGACGGCCGACGCGTGGTCGCATCCCTACACGCGCGAGCAGGCGGCCTTCCCGGCCGCGTGGGTCAAGGAGCACAAGTTCTGGCCGTACGTCGCGCGCATCGACAACGCCTACGGCGACCGCAACCTCGTGTGCGCCTGCCCGGACATCGAGAGCTATCGCTGAGCCGATCGGGCGCGCGCAGGATAGAGTGCGCGCCATGTTCGACAGCCAGGTCCAGCTCCTCAGCCGTTTCCTCACGCAGTGCGCGCTCGACCTCGCCGCGGATCCCGCGAACGCGGAGGTCTGGGCGCGCGCATCGGACGCGCTCGGTGGCACGCGCGAGAAGGAGCCGGATCTCGCGGCGATCGTCGACGCGAAGGACGCGGTGAAGCTGCGCGCGATCGCCGAGGCCTGGGCCGCGCGCACGCGCCGATTGCCCGAGCACGACCTCGAGGTCATGCGCCGCGCGATGAAGGCGTTCCGCAAGAGCTTGAAGATCACGCAGCTCGACGCCGAGTCCTCGATCGGAGGTCGCGGCTTGAGCACCGGCCGCTCATCCGGGATCGTCGGCATGAGCCCGCCGACGCGCTTCCCGCGCGAAGTGTGGGACGAGCTCGTGCGCGCCGGCGAGCTGCGCGGCGGCCGTCACAACGTGTACGAGCTGCCGCCCGGCGCCTGAACGCGGTCGCGCGCGAATTCGTCGGGCCGAGCGCGGCCACGCGCGCTCCCGCCGCAACGTGCTTCGCGCGCGCGATCGTCCGCGGCAGCGCGAGCGCCGCGCGCGCGTCACTTCGGCACCGACCAGACGATCTCGATTTTCGCCGCCGCAGCGTTCGAGACGTCAGGCTGCACATCGCACGAGAGCTCGAAACGCTCGCCGTTCGCGCGCAGACGGACAGCTCCCGAGGTCTCGCGCTCGATGTAGGCGCGCGCGGCATCGACGCCGGCACTGCGCACGAGCCACGCG
>JBGATX010000117.1:0-17829 GCA_044228975.1 Planctomycetota bacterium
GAGATCTTCCTCGGGCTCACCGGGCGCGCATTGAGGGACGACGAATCGTGATCAAGCTCGCCTGGGTCTTCGCGCTCAAGGATCTGCGGCTGTACTTCCGCGACCGCACCGCGCTGGCGATGTCGATCGCGCTGCCGATCGTGCTGGCGTCGATCTTCGGCGCGGCGATGGGCGCCATGGGCGGCAAGGACACGATCGGGAAGGTGCGCCTCTCGGTCGAGGACCTCGACCACAGCGCGCGCTCCGCCGAGCTCGTCGAGAAACTGCAACAGGCCGACGGCTTGCGCATCGAGCAGAAGAGCGACGTGCGCAAACGCGTCTCCGAAGGCAAGTCGCCCGCGGCGCTCGTGATTCCCAGCGGCTATGGCGCGGACATCGACGCAGGGCGCGCTCCTCGGCTCAAGCTCTATCGTGATCCGAGCCAGGAGATCGAGCAGCAGATCATCGCGGGCAACCTGCTGCCCGCGTTGTTCCGCGCGGGCGGCTCGAAGCTCTCGCGCGAGGTCGTGAAGCGCGGCATGAGCGAGCTCGGGCTGGCCCTCGACGCGATCCCCGGCTGGGACACGACCTTCGACGAGACGTGGACGGCAATGGAGTCGCTCGCGCAGGAAGCGCAGCGGCAATCGACCATCTCGAAGCAGTCCGATGCAGGCTCCTCGGCGTCGCCATCGAGCACCGGGGAGAGCGCCGATTTCATGAAATCCGTCCCGAAGCTCCTCGGCGTCGAAGTCGAGGACGTCGCTGGCGGAGAGAATCAGGAGAATCGCAGCGCAGGGCAGGCGCACGCGGTCTCGGGCATCGGCGTGATGATGCTGCTCTTCGGCCTGGTCGCCGCCGGCGGGACGATCCTCGAGGAACAGACGCAGGGCACACTGACGCGGCTCCTGCTGACACCGGCGTCGGGCGCGGCGATCCTGTTCGGCAAGTTCCTGTTCACCTTCATCAGCGGTTTGATCCAGCTCGTGATCCTGTTCGCGTTCGGGAGTCTCGTCTTCGACGTCCCCGTGTGGCGCGATCCGCTGGCGGTGGTCGTGGTATCCGTCGGCGTGTGCGCGGCGGCGACGAGCTTGGGGCTGTTCCTCGCGGTCACCTGCGGCACGCGCAAGCAGCTCGAAGGGCTCTCGACGTTGATCATCCTCGTGATGAGCGCGCTCGGCGGGAGCTGGTTCCCGCTCGCAGTCACGCCCGAGTGGTACCGCAAGCTCGGTCACTTCACGCTCAACGCCTGGGCGATGGACGCCTACCAGGGGATCTTCTGGTATGCGAAGGGTCTGTCGGGCATCTGGGTCGAGGTGCTCGTACTGCTGGCGATCGCCGTTACGATGGGGGCGCTGGCCGCCCGGCAATGGAAGCGCCGTTTCGTCGTCCGCGGATGAAGCGCGCGCCAGCCGCATGGAACCGAACCGATCGAACGATTCGCACGTCGAGCCCTTGTTCGGCGCTCTGAAAGGCACTCCACGCATGGCATCGGAGCTCTCACCGGGCATGGGGACGCGCCTCGTGATCGCATTGATCGTGGCGTTGGCGCTCCTGGCGCTCGTGCTGAAGCAGGCATTCTGAGCGCGAGCGCGCCGCGACCGACGCGAGCGGGGCTCGCTTTCGGGCGTGCTCAGCTCGCGAACAGGCGCGCGAATTCCTGCTCCGCGAAGCGATCGGTCATCCCGGCGAGGTAGTCGCAGACCGAGCGCTCCAATCCGACCTCGTCCGCCCAACCGCGATACCAGGCCGACATTTCCGCCGGGCGCCCGGTGTAGGCGCGAAACAGCGCCTGCAGCACGTTGCGCGCGTGCTCCGAGAGTTCCATGAGGTGCGGGTGGCGGTAGAAGCGTTGATGCAGGAAGGACTGCAGCTCCTGCACCTGCGGATGCAGTTCCGCGCCGTGTCCGATGAGCATGCGCACGTGTGAGCGCACGTCGTCGACCAACCCGACTCCCGAATCGGCGATGCGCCGGGCCGACGATCCGATCAGATCGTTGATGCAGACGCCGATGAGTTCGGTGGCGATGCGCTTGATGCGCAACTTGCGGTCGTAGGTCGTGGTGAGGAACCCTGGGTGACGCTCGGCGACGCTCGCGCACGAGCGACGCCAGAGTTCGCTGCCCGCCTGGAGATCGTCTTCGGAGAACATCCCCGCGAGCAGACCGTCCTCGATGTCGTGCACGTCGTACGCGGTCGAGTCGGCGAGGTCGACCACCTGGGCCTCGAGGCACGGATGCCTCGGGCGGGGAGCGAATTCCTCGGGCCAGTCCTCCTTGGCCTCGTGCTTGAGCAGGGACTCGCGCAGTTCGCGCGTCAGATTGAGCCCCGGATACTCCGGACTGCGCCGTTCGAGCACGTCGACGACGCGCAGCACTTGAGCGTTGTGCCGGAAGCCTCCGTGCGCGGCCATCAGCTCGTCGAGCGCCACCTCGCCTCGATGTCCGAACGGCGGATGCCCGATGTCGTGCGCCAGTGCAAGCGCCTCGCACAGCGTCTCGTTCAGGGCCAGCGCGCTTCCGACGCTGCGGGCGACTTGCGCGACCTCCAGGCTGTGGGAGAGCCGCGTGCGGTACTGGTCTCCCTCGCGGTTGACGAACACCTGCGTCTTGTACATCAGCCGGCGAAACGCGGTGCAATGCACGACGCGGTCGCGGTCGCGTTCGAAGCAGGTGCGCAGCTCGTCTTCGCGCTCCGGATGGCGGCGTCCACGCGAACGAGCGCTCAGCGATGCCCAGGGGGCGAGGTCGCGCTCTTCGCGGAGTTCCTTGCTCGCTCGATCGAGGATCACGATTCGCGCCGGTCGTTCGGGCATGGAAGGGGCGATCGCGCGCCGGTCGGCCAACGGGAGAGCTGTCGAACGGGGCGGGACGGACTCGCGCCGGGAAGGCTAGCTCAACTCGAACGCCAGTCCGAGAGGGGTGTCAGCCGATGGGAGGCTAGGATCGGTGGTCGAGGAGCATGCTGTCGAACTCGCGAACATCAGGATGGGGACGGTGTGTCCCCACGGCCTTCGGAACCGCAGCGCTGTGCGGCGCTGCGCTGCTCGGCGTCTGGGGCGCGGGCGGTTGTTCGCGCACGACCGGCGAATCCGCGACGGCGACGGCGGCCCGTGGGCTGCTGATCACCGGGCCGCTGTCCGCCACTGGGCGCATCGAACTCAGCGGCGCCCTCGCTCGTACCCGCGACGGCGGCGTGGCCTTGCGCCTCGTCGAGCAGGACAGCGGGCGCGTTCTGCTCCAGCGCATCTACGACCTCGGCGATCCCCTGTGGACGCGGCGTGATGACGGGCAGTCCCTCTACTTCGCGCTCGGACCGGAGCACGAATTCGACTCGCACGCTCCGGCTCACGCGCCGTTGGTGCTCGAAGCGATCCACTTGCCGGCAACCGGGAGTGGCGAGCCGCAGGCGAATGATCCGCGCGTGAGCATCGCCGTCGAGGCGCGCTCGAGCGAGCGCGAGCTCTCGCTGCGCGTCGACGGGGCCGTCGCCGCCAGCGAACAGTCACACGCGCCATCGCACCTGCAGCGATGAGCGAGAAGTTCGCGCCCGGCGCTGCGGTCGATCCTCCCTGGTACGTCGCGGCCTTCGGTTCGGCCTATCGCGATGTCTACGCACATCGCGACCTCGACGCAGCGCGCAGCGAAGCGCGTTGGCTCCTCGAACGCGGCGTTCACGGACGGACTCTCGACCTGTGCTGCGGGTTCGCGCGCCACACGCTTGCCCTGCGCGAGCTGGGCTGCGATGCGTTCGGGCTCGACCTGTCGGCCGAGCTGCTCGCGCGCTCCCGGGAGTTGCCGTCCGCCGAACGCATCCGCGGTCGATTGGTGCGAGGTGACGCGCGCGTGCTGCCCTTCGAGCGCGCGAGCTTCGGCTCCGTCGTCATGCTCTTCTCGTCGTTCGGCTATTTCGACCTGCTCGGGGATTCACAGGTCGTGGCAGAGATCTCGCGCGTCCTGGACGAAGACGGCTTGTTGGTTCTCGACCTCATGAACCCCAGCTACGTCCGCGCACGGCTCGTCCCCTCCAGCCGCCGCGAAGATCCCGGCCGCGTCGTGGAGGAGCGCCGCAGTCTCGACGAATCCGGCCGCGTGGTGACGAAGCACGTCGACCTTTCCTATGCGAGCGGCGAACGGCGGAGCTGGACGGAGCGCGTGCGCCTCTACGAAGCCGCCGAGCTCGATGTCGTGCTGCGCGACCACGCGCTGCGCACTTCAGCGGTGTATGGCGACTACGACGGGTCCGCGCATTCGTCGTCGTCGCCCCGCCAACTGGTCGTGGTGCGGCGCGCGCGAGCCTGAGAGCCGGGCCCCGGTCGACGCGGGCCGCGCACGTCGACCGCCGCTATACTGCGCGGATCGAAACCCTGCTCCTTCCGTGGAGGAATCGCCATGCCCTGCGACATCCAGTTCAGCCCCCTCTGCAACGAACTCGCCGCCAAGGCCCGTGAGATCGCCGACAGCCACGTCCGGCCTGCCGCGGCGAAGTACGACAAGTTGCAGGAGTACAATTGGGATGCGGCGCGCGCCGTCGCCGCGGCGGGGTTGTTCAAGACGTTCGTGCCGAAGGAGTACGGTGGCCACGGCGCCGGCCTGCTGGCGCTGGCTCGTGTCACGGAGGAGCTGGCCAAAGCCGACTCAGGCTTCGGAGTTGCGTTCGCGGTGAACGCGCTCGGCTCGTTCCCGATCCTCGTCGGCGGAACTGAAGAGCAGAAGAAGCGCTGGCTTCCGTCCGTTGCTCGCGGCGAGAAGCTCGTGGCGTTCTGCCTGTCCGAGAAGTTCGCCGGCTCCGACGCCGGCGGTCTCGCGGTGCGCGCCGAAGAGGACGGAGACCACTGGGTCATCTCCGGGGAGAAGAAGTGGACCACCAACGGCGGAGTCGCCGACATCTACTCCGTCTTCTGCGTGACGGATCCGAACTCGAAGTCGCGACGAATCAGCGCGATCGTCGTCGAGAAGGGCACGCCTGGTTTCAGCGTGCGCAAGGTTGAGAACAAGATGGGCATCCGCTGCGTGCCGGTAGTCGAAACGCACTTCGACCGCGTGCGCGTTCCCAAGACGAACCTCATCGGCGAGCGTCCCGGGATGGGCTTCCGCCACGCGATGCAGACACTGGACTTGGCGCGCCCCGGCGTCGCCGCGCAGGCCGTGGGTGCTGCGCAGGGCGCTCTTGATCTCGCGAACCTCTATGCGAACCGGCGCCAACAGTTCGGGGTGCCGATCAGCAACCATCAGATGGTTCAAAAGCTCCTGGCCGACATGGCGATGAAGACCGAGGCTGCGCGTTGGCTGGTATACGCCGCCGCCGCCGCGGTTGAAAGTGGCAGTCCTTCGACTGGCAAGATGGCAGCCATGGCCAAGTGCTTCGCAACTGACGCCGCGATGGAGGTGGCTACCGATGCCGTGCAGGTATTCGGCGGGTATGGGTTCATGGAGGACTACCCCATCGCGAAGTACTTCCGGGACGCCAAGATCCTCCAGATCTACGAAGGCACCAACCAGATCCAGCGCATCGTGATCGCCCGGCACATGATCAAGGAGGCGCTGGAACTGGAACACCTGGCGGAGTACATCCCGAACGAGGTTCAGCAGACCTATTCGACCCGCGCTCCCATCACGCAGGCCGCCGCGGCGGCAGCTGGATCGAGCTAGTTCTCGAGCGCTGACACTACGTTTGGGAACGGCGGCGCAAGCGCCGGCCGAGCCAATCGCAGTGGACCGACGGAGTCTTGCGGTGTTATCACGATCCAACCCCAAGATCTGCGCGTAGAGCAGTGGCGACCTGACGTGTGCGGAAGAAAACTGTCCGTGCACTGAAATCGAACGTCGTCCCGCGCGTCGAAGGGAGGGCGCGTTCCGGATAGGTCGACGGCGACGCCGGGACGCCGTTCTTACTGGTGCGCCACACCAGCGGACCGAGTCTTGCCACCGGTTCTTCGAAGTTTCCGTACACCTCGCTTGGGCCGGGCGATCCGGTCCCGAAAGGGGCGCCATGTCCAGAAAAGTGCTAGCTCACACCGACCTCGACGCACGCTTGGACGTCCTCGCACGTCAGGCTGACGCGTTTCACAAGTCCGCTTTGGATCTCGTCGACGAGTTCGATCGCAAGGGCATCGATCTCGAGATCTCGGACCCGACGTTGTGGCATCGGGGCGTCGCACCGATGCACACCGTCACGGTGGAAAACCAGCTTCGCGCGGACATCGACACGGTTCTCCAACTCGACCGCGAGGACGAAGCTCGGCTGGCGCGGCGCATCGAGTTCGCCCGCCTGCGACTCGAGAAGGCGCTTTCTCACGCCGGCCTGACCTTTGCCGACCTCGAACACAACGTGAGCGGCCCGCCCCAGGCCTACGTCAAGGGTGGCGAAATTCGCTGCGAACTCCCGCCCCGAGTGTGCAGACGCTGGGCTGAGTGGCACGCGCTCCGAACGGAGCTCGTCGAGCGGAACCTCTATCTCGTGTTGATCAACGTCGAGCGGTACGCCCACACGACTGCGGGGCGCCCGGACCTGATCCAGGAAGGTGCTGCCGCCTTGTACCGCGCCGTGGACGGTTTCGACTGGCGGCGGGGGCTGCTCTTCCGCACGTACGCCGTGCACTGGCTGAATCAGGCATTTCGTGCCTATCTCTACAACTTCAGCAACACCGTGCGCGTCCCCGTCTACCTCCAGAAGGCGATGAGGCACGTACAGCAAGCGATCGAACGGCTAGGCGATCCCGACGCGTCCGTCGAAGAGATCGCGCGCGAGTCGCAGCTCGGCGAAAACCTGGTTTCGATGGCGCTGGCTTCCGTGCGTTCGTCACGTTCGCTCGACATGCCCATCGCGCACGACGACGAGGGCGCGAGCCTGCGCGATCTCGTGCGGGTTCCTGGCGGAGAAGAGGATCCCTACTCGACGGACCTCGAGGATCACACACTCCAGGAGAGCTTGGGCGATGCGATGCAACGTCTCAGCGACCGGGAGCGCTTGATCCTCAACCTTCGCTTCGGCATCGACGGCGGCGGCGAGCGTACGCTAGCCCAGGTCGCCGACAAGTTGGGTGTGAGCCTCGAGCGCGTACGCCAGATCCAGGTGCGAGCCCTCGGCAAGCTCCGCACTCCGAAACTGCGTCGCGAAGCGGATCCGTTTCTCAATTGACGCCAACGATCGTTCTCGCGGCGCGGTCTCGACCTCAGTCTGGACCGCGCCGCCTGCGTTGGCTCTCTCTCGGCTCGATCTTCCGTGATCCGGGGAGCGCTGGCGGGACCCAGCACGGCGGACACTCGGCGCCCGGTGCTTCCCAGGGATTCCAAGGCACGTTGGGCGCGGGATCCGTGAGCAGCGGCTACCGTGCCTGCTGTCCCCGCGCGTGCGCCAACGCGGGCGCGCAAGACAAGCGTGCGAAAAGCGGTTCAATCGCCTTCGGTCGCCTCGCGAGAGTCCCGCCGACGAGTTCGCGGTCGGTGCGGACGCGTATTTCGCACGACGAACCCTGTGCGACCGATCCCGCGCCACGGGAGGAGCTCTGGCAGCGGGAGCGATGGGTGGACGAGCACGCGAGAACGTGCGGCGATCGCGCTGGTGTCCTGAGGCAGAAGTTCGGCGGCAGGTGCGAGCGTCCTGCGCGTTCCTGGCAAGACGGGTAACCCGCGGTCCGCGCAGCGACCGGGCGAAGCGGATCCGACTACGCGTATTCGCTGGAAGACTCGGCGGAGGGACAACGCCGCCAGGGACGTGCAGGATGCCCGAGCGTGTCGGCGAACCTCCGTCTCAGTCCACTGGGAGTCGACGGATGCCGGACCCTACAGCGTCGCGCGCCATTGGCGACAATTCGCTAGCGTTTCACGGGCATCGCTTGGGCCACGGTCGCCCGCGCAGGACGAACAGGTAGGGTATTCCGACATGTCGGGATGGAGTCTCCGAGCCGTGCGAACCGCACTCGACATCGCGCTATCGTTGTCGCTGGCGAATCCGGCGGCCGTCGGCGCTCTGCCGTGCACGACGTTGGGCGCGACGCCGACGCCGATCGCGCGCGAGGCCGCGGAGTTCACCCGACGCTCGTGCCCACCGCCGGCCCACGCGACGGACCGAGCGACACGGGAGCCCGCCGCGGAGCTCGTCTCGGTGCGCGAGCTGCGCACGATCTCTATGGACCTGCTCGGACGCCCGCCGCTCGCGAGCGAGCGCGACAGTGCGGCGAAGCTCTCTCGCGCCGAGTACGTGCGCACGCTGAGCTCGTCGCGCGAGTTCTGGGAGCACTGGCTCGACGAGCAGCTCTACTACTTCCTGCTGATCAACAATTTCCGGCCGCAGGGCGAACGCTTCACGAGCATGCCCGACGAGCTGCGCGAAGCGCGGCTCGACGTACGCTCCGCGTTGCACCGCATCGGCCTCTCGTCGAGCTTCGAGCAGCGCAACCCCGGCGCGGACACGTTCGTCACCGTCGTGCTCGAGCAGCTCGCCGGGCTCGATGTCACGCGCTCGCCGCGCGAGCTCGAGATCGGCAAGAGAGTCTACGACGGAGCCGACGGCACGTTCCTCGGCCAGCGGGGCAAGACGCAAGCCGACCTCGTTCGCATCGCGATCGACAGTCCTCAGGCCGCGCGGCATTTCCTCGCGCGCGACTACCGACGTCTCGTGCACGCCGATCCGAGTCCGCGCGAACTCGCTGCGTGGGTGGCGCGGTGGAGTCAGGATCCGCGCGTCTACCTCGATATCGCCCGCGAGTGGTTCGCGAGCGACGCCTACACGCAGCGCTTGCGGCTAGGCGCCGTGCAGCAGAACCGTTTGTTCGTGCGCACGCTGTACGTCGACCTGCTCGACCGCTTGCCGACGCAGGAGGAGGCCGAGCCTCTGCGCGAAGCTCTCGACGGGCTCGCCGATCCGACGCCCTTGCGCTCGGTGGTCGTTCGGCTCTTGCTCGATTCGGGCAAGTGCAGCTTGCCCGAGCGCAAGGACATCGCCGATGGGGAGCGCTGGATCGAGAGTCTGTTCCAACGCTGGCTCGCCCGCGAGCCCAGCTCGGCCGAGCGCGCGAGCTTCGGCGCGGTGTTCGCCGACCCCGCGTGCCTGCCGCGAACCGTGGTGCAGGCGCTCGTCTCGAGCGCCGAGTACGCTCGGTACTGAAGCAAGGCCGCCATGAGTCCCTTCGATCGCCGTGACTTCCTCAAGCTCGCCGCGAGCGCCGGCGTCGCCTGCGCGGCGGCCGGCGGCGCGCAGGCGGCGACCGCGCCGGAGCGCAAGACGCGCCACGTCATCGTCGTCGCCTTCGCCGGCGGCGTGCGCACGCGCGAGACCTCGGCACGCCGCAGAACGTGCCAACGCTCGTGCAGCTCGCGAACGAAGGCGTGCTCTACACGCGCGCGCGCACGTCGAACCTCGGGCACTATGGCGCCGCGCTCTCGATCTTCACCGGCGTCGCCGAGCAGCGCGGCATCCGAGAGAACGGTCGCGGACCGGAGCCGACGATCTTCGAGTACGCTCGCAAGGACCTCGGACTGAGGGCCGACGACGTCTGGATCGCGACGTCCGGCGGCGCGCAGCAAGTCAACTACGCCTACGGCCTGCACGCCGAGTACGGCGAGCGCTACGGCGCGAACACACTCGACGGCGAGGGTGTCTTCAACAAGCAGTTCCGGCGCGTGCTCGAGGCTCTCGGACGTCCGCGCGAGATGCCGGAGAAGGAAGCGCAGCTGCTCGAGAGACTGCGCGCGAGCCTGGCGCGCGACGACTCGGCGGTACTCAACGACGCGCAGAGCTCAGCCAAGGTCGAGCGCTACATCCTCCAGGAGCTCACGCGCGGCACGACCGATCTCACGGGAGCCAACGCCGGCGATGCGAAGGCGCTGCGCGTCGCACGCAACCTGCTCTCGCTCTTCCGTCCGAGGCTGCTCGCGATCGTGCTGCAGGATGCGGACATCGCGCACGGCTCCTACAACGGCTACGTGGAGGTCGTGAGGCGCAACGACGCCGCGCTGAGCGAGGTCGTCAAGGCGGTGCGCGACGATCCCGAGCTGGCGAATTCGACGGCGATCTTCGTCGTGCCCGAGTTCGGGCGCGATCGCGACCTCAATTCGCGCCGCGGGCTCGATCACGGCGACGGCAGCGAGGACCTGTCCTGCGTCACGTGCCTGTGCTGGGGCCCGGACTTCAAGCGCGGGCAGGTGGTGAAGGAAGAGGTGCGTGTGATCGACGTCGCGCCGACGGTGTGCGAGCTGATGGGAGCCAAGGCGCGTTTCGCGCGCGGCCAGCGTCTGACCGGACTCTTCGCCTGACCGACGAGCCCGCGATGCCGAGCACGAGCGCTCCTGCGATGCGGACTCCACGCGGCTCGCGCGGCGTGCTCGCGCTCTTCGCGGTGCTGGCGCTGATCGGACTCGCGTTCGACGATCGGCCAGCCGTCGCGCAGGGCACCGCAACTTCGAAAAGCGAGCTCGTGCTGCCCGACGACGGCTCCAGCGGCTGTCTCGTGTGCCACGCGGGCATCGAGCCGATGCACCCGCAAGCCGAGCTCTCCTGCGTCGGTTGCCACGGCGGCAACGCGCGCGCGCGCACGAAGGAAGAAGCGCACGTCTCGCGCACGCGCTCCGACGCCGACGACGAGCGCGTCGCGCCGCGCGACGAAGACCTCGTGTGGCGCCGCTTCGCCAACCCGATGGACCTGCGCGTGGCGCGCGCGGCGTGCGGGCGCTGCCACAAGGACACCGTCGAGCACGTGCTGCTCTCGCTGCACGGCACGACGGCCGGTCATCTCTCCGACGGCTTCTACGAGGTCGGTCTGCACTCGCGCAAGGAGTCGAGCTGGTCGGTCTTCGCGACCGAAGCGTCCAAGGACTCCGCGAGTCCGATCTCGGCGCTGTTGCAGGTGCCCGCGTTCGACGCCGACGCTCCGCGCGGGGAGCTCGCCACGCACTACTCCGACTTGCCGCGCAAGGAGTGCATGCAATGCCATCTGTGGTCGTCAGGTCGCGCGACCGCGGGGCGCGTGGGCTTCGACGGCGATCACCGCGGCGAAGGCTGCGCGGCGTGCCACGTCGCGTACGCCTCCGACGGCTTGAGCGACAGCGCGGATGCGGCCGCGCCGCGCCAGGAGCCCGGGCATCCGCGCCGGCACCAGCTGACGCGCGCGCCGGCGACGGACACCTGCGTCAGCTGTCACTACGGCGACGCGACGATCGGACTCAATTTCCGCGGACTTGCCCAGCTTCCCCCGGGCGCTCCGGGCGGTCCCGAGATCCCGGGCACGACGAAGCTCCTCCAGAATCGCCAGTTCTACTTGCAGGATGCGGCGGTCGATCCGCCGGACGTGCATCACGAGCGCGGCATGCACTGCATCGACTGCCACACGGCCGACGACCTGATGGGCGACGGACGGCTCGTCGGTGCGATGGAGCAGGCGGTCGAGATCTCGTGCAGCGACTGCCACGGCACGTTCACGGAGCTCGCCACGTTGCGCACGCAGCGCGGCACGCCCTTGAAGCACCTGCGACGCGAGGGCGACGTGGTGATCTTGAAGAGCAAGGTCGACGGCCGCGATCACCCCGTGAAGCAGGTGAAGCACGTGCTCGATCCCGCGCGTCCGGAGTTCAATGCGCGCGCGGCGAAGGCGATGACCGGCGAGCACGCGCACGTCGAGTGCTACACCTGCCACTCGAGCTGGAACGCGAACTTCCTCGGCTTCCACTTCGATCGCAACGAGTCGCTGACTCAGCTCGACCTGCTCTCGGGCAAGCGCACGCCCGGGCGCGTGACGACGCAGGAGAAGGTCTTCGCCACGTGGAAGAGCTTCTATGCCGGATTCAACGAGCGCGGTGCCGTCGCTCCGTACCTGACCGGCTTCTCGACCATGGGCAGCGTCACCGACGCGAACGGGGAGCGCATTCTCGATCAGGTGATGCCCGTGACGGCCGCGGGGCTCTCGGGGGTCACGATGGTGCACCACCAGATGCACTCGGTGAGACGCAGCGCGCGCTCGTGCGTCGAATGCCACCGTTCGAGCGGCGCGTGGGGCCTGGGCACGCCGAATTTCCGCCTCGCGCGCCAGCTCGCGTTCGTCGCCGATCGGCGCGGAATCGAGGCGCTCGCGCTCGATCGTGCAAAGCTCGCCGCATCGCTGCCGCTTGCCAAGCTCCTGCAGCCCGACATCACGTCGCTCGCGATCCAGGACGAGCCGCTGCAAGGCCGCGCGCAGTACCTCTTCGCGGGCGAGGGCTGCCGCGCGATCCACGTCCTCGACGTGCGCGATCCGACGTCGATGAAGCGCGTCGGGCTGGTCGAGAGCGTCGATCCTCAGCAGCTCGTCGTGCGCGCGAACACGCTCTACGTCGCCGATGGAGCGGGCGGACTGGCGCTCTTCGACGTGAGCAGCCCGAGCGCTCCCAAGCTCCTCGCGCGCGTGCCGATGTGCAACGCGCGCGCGGTCGCCGTGCAGTGGCCGTGGGCTTACGTGGCCGACGGACCGGCGGGCCTGGTGATCGTCGACGTGCAGGATCCGCGCAAGCCCGAGCTCGTCGGCGGGCTCGTTCCGCTCACCGATCGCGGCGAGACGCGCGATCTCGTCGACGTCGCCGTGCTCTTCCAGTACAGCCGTCCGTTGGCCGCGCGCCTGCCGGGCGCGATCGACAAGAACGCCAGCGGAGGCGCCGACGCGATCGCGCAGCGGCCGCGCGGCAACCGGCGCGCGCCGCGCGAGGACGTGCGCGACGATCCGGCTCAGCCGACCGACGAGCGCACGAGCGCACGCAATCTCTGCGCGCTGCTCGACGCTGCGCGCGGACCGATCCTGGTCGACGTCACGGAACCGCGCGCGCCCGTGCAATTGTGGCCGGATCCCAAACGCAATCCGCGCCTCGGGCCGGCGACGGAGGTCGCCACGGGAGTCGAGTACCGCTCGATCGTCCTGCAATCGCACGTCGATCTCGCGCAGCCCGGCGGCGGACCGCGCACGAGCGAGCGCGACTACGCCTACGTGCTCTCCGAGACGCCCGAGAACGGACTCCAGGTCTCGTACCTCGCGACGATCGACGTCAGCGATCCCGTGCAGCCGCGCCGCGCCGGCGTGACGCGCGTCACGGGCTCGACGGAGAGCTTGACGCCGATCGCGGTGTACAACGCACCGTTCCTGCAGAACTTCATGCTCGCCGCCGGCTACGAAGGCCTCGAGCTGCTCGACGTGAACGTCTCTTCGCAGCCCAGCAGGGTCAGCGCGGTCGAGGGCCTGCGCGCGTGCTATGCGGTCGCGGTCGAGTCGTTCGCGTTCGATCGCGCGCTCGACGAAGCCAACCGGCCGCTCAAGGACGTCAGCCACGCGCCGTCGCGCTGGCTCGAGCTCCCGGAGATCGCGCGCATCCTGCGCGTGAGCGGCGAGAAGCTCGGCGCGCTCGCCGCGCCGACCGCGTCGCATGCGCCGGCCACCTGGACCGCGCGCATGGACTTCCCGCGCCGCGACGCCGACGGCAACGGATTCCTCGAGGGCGAGGAGCTTGCTGGCATCGACGCCGTGCACGCCGACCGCGACGGCGACATGCGTGTCAGCCTCGCCGAGTTCGCCGTGCGCGCCGGCGTGATTCCGGAAGGCTGGGCGACGCCGACCTTCGTCGGCGAATCGCAGTCGCGCGTCGATCTCGACGGCGACCTCGCGCGCCTCTTCGACGGCGTCGATCCGTTCGCGTTCGACACGGACAAGGACGCGCGCCTGCAGCGCGCGGACGTCGAGCGAGCGCTCTTCGTCGCTCTCGATCTCGATCGCGACGGTCATCTCTCTCGCGCCGAGGCCTCGCGCGCGCCCGGCGAGCTGCGCCAGCTGCGCTTCGGCGGCAAACGCGCCGGGCAGCTCTTCAAGGAGCACGACGCCGACGCGAATGGCACGCTGGAGCCGCGCGAGCTGCACCTGCGCGACGAGGACTGGCGCGCGCTCGACGCGAACAGGAACGGCGCCGTGCAGCTCGCGCAGCGCCGCGAAACGCGCGCGTCGCGCCGCGGTCTCGAGGCCGCCGACGTCGAGTGGCCCGAGCGTTTGCCCTACGCGACGCTGCTCCCGCCCGACATCACGTTCGAGCGCCTGCTCGCGACGTTCGACGAGGACAAGGACGGTGCTCTCTCGAAGCGCGAGCTCAAGAACCGTCCGGATCTGCTGCTCGATCTCGACGACGACGGCGACGGCCGCGTGCGCAAGGGCGAAGTGCAGGAGCGGCTGAACTGGATCGCGCAGGCTGGATCGAGTGCTTGCCCGGCAGGTTTCCGCGAGCGCTGGGACGTCGACGGCGACGGACGCGTGGCGCGCGCCGAGCTCGCGCTCCCGCGCTGGCTGCTCGATCGAATCCTGGGCGGCAAGTAGTGCGGGGAGCCGCCGGATCCGCACCTGGATCCCCGGACCTCGCGCGCACCCGTCCTTGCGCGGACCCGCCCCGCGGTCCGCCGCGGAAAGTGCGCGTTCGAGCGAGCATCTCCCGCGCGTCGCGCGCCTGCTACCATCCGTGAATGACCGTCGAACTCTCGGTGAACGGCGTCGCGCGGAGGATCGAGCCCGCATCCGGTGAGTCGCTGCTCGACGCGCTGCGCGAGCGTCTCGGCCTCACGTCGCCCAAGGACGGCTGCCAGCCGCAGGGCCAGTGCGGCTGCTGTCTCGTGCTCGTCGACGGCCAGCCCAAGACCAGCTGCGCCGTGGCGCTCGAGCGTTGCGCGGGCAAGGAGATCACGACGCTCGAGGGCCTGCCCGAACGCGAGCGCGAGCAGGCGGCCCTGGCTTTCGCCGCGGCAGCGGGTCTGCAGTGCGGCTTCTGCATCCCGGGCATCGTCGTGCGCGCCAAGCACCTGCTCGACAAGAACCCCGCGCCTTCGCGCGACGAGATCGCGCGCGCCATCGACGGACATCTGTGCCGCTGCACCGGGTACGTCAAGATCGTCGACGCCATCGAGCTCCTCGCGCGCGCGCGGCGCGGCGAGCCGGTCCCGCTGCCCGGCACGGACGGACACCTGGGTCACTCGCTCGAACGCGTGGGCGCGCGCGAACTCGCGCTCGGTGCGCGACCGTACGTGGCCGACATGCGGCGCGCGGGCTTGCTGCACGGCGCTCTCCTTTTCTCTCCGCTCGCGCGCGGCCTCGTCAAGCGCATCGATGTCGCGCGCGCCAAGGCCTTGGCGGGTGTGCGCGCCGTCGTGACCGCCGCGGACGTTCCGGGAGAGCGCTGGTACGGGCTCTTGTACGCCGACTGGCCCGGCTTCGTCGCCGTCGGCGAAGAGGTGCGCTGCGTCGGCGACGTGCTCGCGGCCGTGGCCGCCGACGACGAACGCACGGCGCGCGCGGCGCTCTCGCTGATCGAGCTCGACATCGAGCCGCTCCCGCCCGTGCTCGATCCCGCTCAATCGATCGCGCCCGGCGCGGTGCGCGTGAACCCGAAGCACGACAACGTGCTCGCGCGCTCGGTCATCCAGCGCGGCGACGTCGATGCGGGTTTGAAGAACAGCGCGCACGTCGTGTCGGGCACGTGGCAGACGCAGCGCATCGAGCACCTCTTCCTCGAGCCCGAGTGCGCGCTCGCCGAACCTCTGCCGGACGGCAAGCTCGCGCTCTACACGCAGGGCCAGGGCATCTTCGACGATCGCCGCCAGGTGGCGCGCTTCCTAGGCTGGCCCGAGGAGCGCGTGCACGCGGAGTTGGTTCCGAACGGTGGCGCGTTCGGCGGCAAGGAAGACATGTCGGTGCAAGCGCAGACGGCGCTGCTCTCCGTGATGACAGCTCGTCCAGTGAAGGTCGCGCTGACGCGCGAGGAGTCGATCCGACTGCACCCCAAGCGTCATCCGATCCGCATGGAGTACACGCTCGGCTGCGACGCGCAAGGTCGGCTGACCGCCTTGCGCGCGCGCATGCTCGGCGACTCGGGTGCGTATGCGTCCGTCGGCGGCAAAGTGCTCGAGCGCGCGGCGGGACACGCTTGCGGTCCGTACCGCGTGCCGGCCGTCGACGTGATCTCGATCGCCGCGTACACGAACAATCCGCCTTGCGGCGCGATGCGCGGTTTCGGCGCGAATCAGGCGGCCTTCGCCATCGAGGGTTGCGTCGACATGCTCGCCGCGAAGGTCGGGATCGACGGCTGGGAGATGCGCTGGCGCAACGTCGTGCGCGTGGGGGACGTGTTCTGCACGGGCCAGGTGCTGGAGAAGTCGGTCGGCGCGGAGCGCACGCTGCTCGCGGTCAAGGAGCGCTACTACGCCGCGCGCGCCGCGGGCCGCGCGGTCGGGATCGGCTGCGGCATCAAGAACTCCGGCATCGGCAATGGCGTGCAGGAGTGGGGGCGCTGTCGAATCGTGGTCGAGCGCGACGGCACGCTCTCGCTCTACAACGGCTACACCGAGATGGGCCAGGGGCTGCTGACCGTGCTCGTGCAGTTCGCGGTCGAGGTGACCGGGCTTCCGGCGCGGCTCTTCCGGCCCAAGGTCGACACGACCTACGCCCTGGGTTGCGGGCAGACCACGGGCTCGCGCGCGACCCTGTTCGGCGGCCTGGCGGTGAAAAGCGCGGCGACGAGGCTGCGCGCGGATCTCGACGCGGGTCATTCGCTCGCCGCGCTCGCCGGACGCGTCTATGCCGCCGACGAAGTGATCGACGACACGACGGCGCTGGGAGCGAACGTGTCACGGATCAAGACGCACACGACCTTCGCCTACGCGACGCAGCTGTGCATCCTCGACGAGAAGGGGCGCGTCGAGAGCTTCGTCGCCGCGCACGACGTCGGTCGCGTGGTCAATCCCGATCTGTGCGCGGGACAGGTCGAGGGCTCGATCCACATGGGCCTGGGTTACGCGCTCAGCGAAGAGCTGCCCTGCGAGGACGGAATGCCGGTGACCTCGTCGTTGCGAGAGCTCGGCGTGCTGCGCGCGCGTGACATGCCGGCCTGCGAGGTGATCCTGATCGAGGAGCCCGAGCCCGAGGGCCCGTTCGGAGCCAAGGGCGTGGGCGAGATCGGTCTCGTGCCGACCGCGGGCGCCGTCGCCGGCGCGCTGGAGGCCTTCGACGGCGTGCGGCGCACCACGCTGCCGATGAAGGACTCGCCGGCCGCGCGCGCTCTCACCGTCGGACGTATCAAGCGCCAGCGGGGTGAATGGCATTGAACGTCGCGCGCCTGGGCTCGTGCGAGTTCGCCGAAGGGTGCATCGTGCGCGTCGGCCGCGACGAGCCCGGCACGACGACGGACGTCGGTGCGGTCAATGCGCACACGCACCTCTACAGCGCGCTGGCACCGCTCGGGATGCCGGCGCCGCAGCCGACGCCGGAGAACTTCGTGCAGATCCTCGAGCGCGTGTGGTGGCGGCTCGATCGCGCGCTCGACGAGGCCGCGTTGCGCGCGTCGGCGCGCCTGGGGATCGCGGAAGCTCTGCTCGCGGGTACGACGACGCTGATCGATCACCACGAGTCGCCGAACTTCATCGAAGGCTCGCTCGACGTGCTCGCGGACGCGGCGCAGGAGCTCGGCGCGCGCCTGGTGACGTGTTTCGGCGCCACGGAACGCAACCGCCGATTCGAGGAAGCGCGCGCGGGACTCGGCGAATGCGAGCGCTTCGCGAGCCAGAACCGTCGCGAGCTCGTGCGCGCGCTCGTCGGCCTGCACGCGAGCTTCACCGTTTCGGACCAGACGATTTCCGCCGCGGGAGATCTGTGCCGCAAGCTCGGCGTGCCGCTGCACGTCCACGTCGCCGAGGACCGCGCCGACGTCGTGCACGCCCGTCGGCGCCAGCATGCGGGCCCGCTCGAGCGCCTGATGCACCTGCGTGCCGTGCTCCCCGGCTCGATCCTCGCGCACGGCGTGCACCTCGACCGCGAGCAGGTGCTCGCCGTGGACCGCGCGGGCGCGTGGCTCGTGCAGAACCCGCGCT
>JBGATX010000118.1:0-19847 GCA_044228975.1 Planctomycetota bacterium
GGCCGAGGTGCCGCGCCAAGGACGAGCGCCGCTCCCCGATCCCAACCATGAAGCACGCCAACGCCTCGATTGTTCACCTTGCCGGACGCTCCAACCGCGCTGCACTTGCGTTCCTGGGAGTTACGGCTCTGCTCGCCGGCTGTGGTGGCGGCGACGCTGGCACGGCGGTGTCGAGTGGTTCGGCTGGGGCGGTGATCAACCACCCCGAACCGGGTCTGGGTTCGCGCACTCTGGTGGTCGACCCGAACCAGTCGGGACAAGCGACTTCGCTACGCATCACCGGGTTGTTCTGGGGGCGACTGGCGACCGTGCGCGATTCTTCGGGCTCGGTGCAGCAGACCGACATGCCGATCGGCGAGGACGTCCGCACTGACGGTGTGGACTTCGAACTCGAGATCAACCCGATCACGGAGGAGACGTCCGTAACGATCCTCCATCCGTACACCCCGTCGGCGATCGTCAATGGCGTCGAAACGTCGCCGTACCAGCGGGCGTTCTCGCGGCTCGATCTGAACCTGACTCCCATCGCCGACAAGGACATCGATCCCGCGGAGCTTCCGCCGTTCACGATGGTGCCGCGCAACGCCGCGCTGATCCTGCGGTTCAACGACCTGCTCGACACGAGCACGATCGGGCCGCAGACGATCAAGCTCGTGAGCGGTTCCCCGCTGAACAGCGACACGACGACAGTGCCCTTCGAGGCTCGGATCATCCGTGACATCAATCACGGCGGCGTCGCCGATCTGACCGGCCCGCTCGGACAGCCGGACGGTCATCCCGAGTTCTATCCCACGCGCATCATCGTCGACACCACCGTGTCGCCGATCGAATCCGCGCTCGCGGATCCGCCGCTGGCGGTGAACGCGCTGGGTTTCCCGGCCAGCACGAACTCGAACCAGGCGAACGTCGGCATCCTCATCCCGACTCGGACTTCGTTGGACGCGGGCCAGACGCTCGTGCTTTCGAATCTCGGCGGAGGGCATCTGTCGACGAACGCGAATGGAAGCGTCGATCCGACCTCGCCGACTCACGACGTCGTGCGCGCGGTTCGCTCCGGTGGCGCGACCGATATCACCGGCGACGTGAACAATGGCTTCATCGTCGACGACATCCCGCCGCGTCTCGTCGGAACTCAGCCGATCGGCTTGAGCACGCCGCAGGTCGACGGCCTCGGCGGGTACATGGCGACATTGACGTTCCAGAACGACGGCACCAACGGCACGCCGAACTGCGTGCTTCCGTTGAAGGCCGGCGACGTGATCCAGCAGCCCGGCGTCTTCGCCGAGGTGACGCAGGCGGCCGCAGACTCCGATGGCGACGGACTGAACAACAACCTGTTCGAAGTGCACTTCAGAATCGTGTTCCCGCTCGACGGCGCATTGAGCGCAGGGCTGGGACAGCTGACGACGCTGTTCGATCCGAGCGCGAACGGGACCCAGGCGATCTGCTTCGTGCGCTTCCCAATTCCGTCGGGCGGTGGCGTAGCGACGGACTCGCCGGTCATCCTGCGCTTCAGCGAGCCGATGGATCCGTCGCGCATCACGGCATTCGACAACTTCACGATCACGCGCACGAATCCCTCGATCGTGACGCCCACCGGCAAGGACTTCATCGTCGGCTCGGTGACGAACACGGGCGATCTGAAGGAGTTCCGCTTCTCGCCGACGCTGCCGTTCAGGCACTCGGCGACCAACAACACCGACAGCACGATCGAGCACTACTTCGTGAACCTCGCGAGCGGGCCCAATGGTCCCATCGACCTGGCGGGCAATCCGCTGGGCGCTGCGTTCCCGACCGTCGACTTCAAACTCGGTCTGATCCAGCCGGCGCAGCAGAATGCGAGCCTCGTGCTGCGCTTCAGCGCCACCGACGAAGTGGCGGACCACAGCCCCGGAGTGTCGCGCCCCGAGTGGCGTGGGCAGTTCCTGTACGACGTCGCGCACGGCGTGATCAAGCCGCGCTCCGTCGTGCACTTCCCGGCCGTCGCCGACCGCAGCCAGTCGATCCCGAGCATCATGCCCATCGCGGCCTCTGGCATTCAGACTCCGCTCACGGGCTTCGGCAGCAAGCTGCAGGCTCTCTGGCGCTATTGTGACGTCGGATTCGCGCTGCTCGACGAGACGAACACGAACGTCGACCTGGAGGGGCTCGCCTGGGCGCCGAAGAATGGCACGCCGCAGGCCGACACGTTCGAGCAGTTCCAGATGTCGATGGCGCACTCGAAGTTCTTGCCCGACGAGTCGCTGAACACGGCGCTGCTTCCGTCGTTCCCGAACTCCGGTTTGATCGCGACGTTCATCGGGAACCTGATCGACACGACCAACGACCCCCTCTCGATCGTCCACCCCAAGCAGCGCGGCTACACGATCTCGACGTCCGACGTGTTCCAGGCCACGACGGGAACTCGCATGGTTCCGTGGCCGTGGAATCGCCAGGGCATCGCGAGCCCGGCAGACAAGCGCTACTACACTTGGCGCGACACGACCCTGCAGGCGAAGGGCGCACCCCAGGGACCGGGTGCCGAGTTGCAGATCGTGGTCAGCATCCTGGGCTCCGGCACCGTTGGCTCGCCTTTCCCCGCGAACCAGGTTCCGACGATCGGGTTGCCGCTCCTGATGGAGTTCCGCTGCTATCCCGACACGGCGGCCTTCGGCACGAACGCCCTCGACGTCTCGTTCGCCACGGCGAGTTCGCCGCAGCCCAACTTCCGCGCGTTCTCCTCCGGCGGAATCTCCGGCGGCAACCAAGTGATCCGCGACCCCGACCAGCAGTCGACGGCGCTGGGTGGCTTCAATCCGGCCAACAACGGCTCGCCCACTGCCGGAGTCGACAACACGTTCTACATCGGACAGATGAACCTCGTCACGCGCGTCAGCCGCGCGCACTCCATCTGGTTCGATACCTTCAACTCGACCACGACGCAGTTCAACGCTCCGGTGATCGAACCCCGCACGGAGAACCTGCCGACGGGGACGCAGATCCTGCTCGCGTACCGTGGCGGAGCCAACGTCACGGGCACCGAGTCCGGCGCCTACATCGGCAACGACTCGACCGCGCTCGACGCCTATGGCGAGCCGATCAACGCGAACGCCGGCAGCGTGTCCTTCTTCAACAGCAACTCCCGCTGGCTCAACTCCATCGCGGCGATCAACGGCGCGAAGTGGTTCCAAGTCCGCCTGTCGTTCATCGCCAACGTCGAGACCAGCCAGACCGCCCAACTTTCGGCGCTCGGTTTCGCCTGGCGCTTCTGATCCCCGCCCGACTTTTCCCTCGCTCCCCCTGAGGGTCTCACTCCATGCTGACGGTCAATCTACGCGCGCTCCTGATCCCCTCCGCCCTGTGCTTGGCGTTCATCGCAACGGCGGGCTGCGGTGGCCGGAGCGGATCGACGCAAGGTGCGGCGAGTTCGTTCCGTGTGCTCTCGATCTCGGTGCCGAACAACGGCACGTGGCAGATCAATCGGCCGATCGAGTTCGTGTTCGACCGCGACATCGACTTCAGCTCGGTCAGCTTGAACACGATCTCGATCGCGCAACCCAACGGAGCTCCCGCGCGTGGCGAGTTCCGTCTGAAGAACTCGAAGACGGTCGTGTTCCAGCCGGCGTGCCCGACGCTGCCCGACTTCTCCGACGCCGGTCTGCTCGCGGATGCCGACGGCGTCACGTACCTCGTCACGGTTCTGGGCTCGAACCAGGGCGGGTCCACGGTGCGTTCGATCGATGGGCGTCCGTTGACCTCGAGCCAAAGCGTGACGTTCACGACGCCGGCGAGCGTGCTGCTCGATCCGACGATCCTGTTCCTCGACCCGCAGCTGGGTCCGCCGAACGCCATCGTGCGCAGCGACAGCACGACGCTCGCCGCGACGTACGTCGAAGTCGGCGGCGACTCGAGCGTCGCCGCGCGGCGCTACTTCGAACCGCGTGCGATCCCCGATCCTGACCTCGGCGCGACCACCCCCGCCGGGTTCGACGCCCCGCTGAATCTGTACAGCGCGTCGGAAACTCAGATCGCCATCGTGGTGGCGCTCAATCAGCCCGTCGACCCGTCGGCCAGCAATATCTCGCCGACCAACATCGACCTCCAGTACCTCGCGGGTTCGAGCGGCGGCATCGACAACTGGGTGAGCATCGCCCACACCGTCGAACTCGACGGAAACTGTTCTGAGTCGGGAGCGCAGGTGCGCGTCACGCCGACGGGCATCATGCCGCAGGGACGTACGGTTCGCGTCGTCCTCGGGTCGAACTTCCGCGACCTCGTGGGCGACTTCAACGTCGTGCCGACGATCATCGGCAGCTTCCCCGTGTCCGTCGCGACCGATCCTGGCACGTCGACTCCGGGTGACGCAGGCGACGAAGTGCTCGAAGAGTTCACCAGCTCCGGCTCGCAACCCGGATCGCGCGAAGATACTTCGAGCCAGCTCAGCGTGACGGGTGGCCCCGCGGCCGTTCCGCGCGCCATCTGGTCGTCCGACGGCCGATTGACCGCCGGCTTCGCGTTCGACGGAACGGGTGGCATCGGCGGCAACTTCGACTGGGTCGTCGGCAATGCCGACGGGAGCCCGGACACCTTCATCCTCGACACGAGCTTCAGCACGATCACGAACCTCGCACAGACCGCGACCCAGACCGTGGTCAACGGCCGCGTCGACGTGCGCAGCTTGTGGGTGCGCCGTGGCGCCACGCTGATCATCCAAGGCACGAACCCTTGCCGCATCTTGTGCTCGGGGTCCGTGCCGACGTCGGCCCCCGGATACCCCGTGGGAACTGCGCTCTCGAGCGTTCTCATTCAGGGCACGGTCAAGTGCAACGGCTCGAACAACCGCGGCGTCGTCTCGTTCAATACAGCGACGATCCCCGAGCAGGGAGCCGCGGGACAGTGCGAAGCGGCGGCGACGGTGGAACCGGCAACTTCTTGACGACCCAGTCGACGCCCCAGGGTCAGGCTGGCTTTGGCGCGTTCGACGTCGCCGGACTCGGGGGCCAGGGCGGAGAGTCGGGCTTCACCTCGCTCAGCAACGACGAGGCTCGACGCCCGGGCGGTGGCGGCGGCGGCGTGTTCGGTCCGACGCAGTTCGAGCTCACCCGCCCCACCTGCGCCGACCAGCGCATCGTGGGCATGGACGCCGAGAACGGCTTCAACGGCGCGCCGACGGCGAATGGAGCCCTCCGTGGTGTCGGCTTCACGCCGCCGCTCGGCGGCGCTGAAGGGGACGTCCCCGTTCGTCGACACGAGTGCGAACAACGACTTCTGGGGCACGATGATCACCAGCGGCGGCCAGATCATCCAGGGTGAGCTGACGGCTCCCAGGGCGGGAGCCGGCGGCGGTGGCGGCGGCAGCTGCACGCGTACGGCGACGTTCCCGTCCAACCCGTTCACCAACCTCACCGACCAGAAGGGCGCCGGCGGAGGAGGCGGCGCGGGCTCGCTCACCATCCTCGCCTTGGGCGACATTCGCATCGGCGCGGGCGTCGGCGGCTTCCGCGGTCGCATCGAAGTCGACGGCGGAACCGGTGGCGGTGGAGAGAACACGAACAACTTGAATCGCATCGGCGGGGGATCAGGTGGCGGATCGGGCGGGCACCTCATCCTTCAGAGCGCGTCCCAAATCGACATGACGACCGTCACTTCGACGTCGACGACGCAGGCGGCCGGCCTGCCGCCGATCAACTGGGGCGGATTGTTCGCCAAGGGTGGCCAGGGGGGGGCTGGAGAGAACAACACCGGCGGAGCGATGCAGAACGGCGCTGAAACGCTGTCGGGGCAGGACTCGCTGGGCTGGCCCAACTCTTATCCCGCTGGTTCGGCCTGCGCGGTCGCACCCATCCAGTCGCCGCCGAACGACTACACCACGGGGACCGTCGGCGGCGCAGCCAATCCCGTGCAGTTCCAGATCACGAACAACACGGGGCTGAAGATCGGTGCAGGGGGCGACGGCGGCCCCGGGATCATCCAATTCCACACGCCGGCGCTCTCGGACATCAGGACGCCGACCTCGGTCGGTGTCGTGATGCGCAACGTGTGCTTCCCGCTGCCCGTGGGCGCTACTCCACAGAACGCGAGCACTCCTGCGGCCTGGAATCAGCTCTTGCCGATCTTCGGCCGCTACTCGGCGGCGCGCTCGAAGTGGATCCCGCTCGGAGCCGCGTCCGTCGACGCGTCGACGACGACCGATACGGTCAGCTTTCTCTTCGGCGGAACCGATCCGTTGACGGGGCTGATCGACCGCACGGGGTCCGGTACCTCGGCGACAGTCTTGAGTCTGCCTGCGATCCTGAGCGGTGTCGTCTCCGATTCGCCGACGGAACCGTTCATCACCACGGACCGGCGCACGGTCGTGTTCGACGCCGGTGCGCTGGCCGACGACATCTACAAGCGCAACGCCTCGCTCTTGAAGCGCTTCCAGCTGAAGTTCACGCCGTCGGGAAGCGGGTTCTCGCCGACCTTCGAGGTCTCGGCCGCGACCTACGATCCGGCGCTCGATCAACTGCGCGTGTCGGTCGCCTCCAGCGGCACCCCGCTGGCTGGAATCTCGAACGGATTCACCGTCGAGCTCATCCCGCGGTTCTTCCGCGTGGTCACGGAGGGAACGAACGATGCGTACCCGGCTACGGCGGAGATCCGCATCAAGTTCCAAGCGGCTCCGGCGAACTCGATCGGTCAGCCGAACGAGGCCTTGGCCTCGGCGTTCGTGACGGACATCGCGGCGCTGAACGCGCCACCCGTGGGCGTGGTCTACCAGTTCGTCCGATTCCAGGTCGAGTTCAATCTCGCGACGGACGCGACGGGCGGCGCCGTGTCGAGCGACACGCCCATCCCGTCGATCGAATTCCTGCGCATCCCGTTCCGATTCTGATCCGGAGCGAGTTGCATCGACGCGGGCGGCCGGTCCTCGGATCGGTCGCCCGCGTGTGTTTGGAGTCCTTCAGGGTCGAGTCGCGCCGCGGGCGCGCTCTTCAAGTCGCCGGAGGCGCGTGCTTGAATGCGCGGGTGCGCGTCGCGCCGCTCGAAGTTCGCTGGAGGCCGCATTCCTGGATCGCTCTTTCGCTGGCGCTTGCCGCGTGCACGCGGTCGGTGGCCGGGGATCCGCAGACGCTCGCGCTGATCAAGCCGCGCTTCCCCTCGGGAGACGCGCTCTACGACGAGCGCGTGTACCTCAACGAGGCGCTCACGTTCTCGTTCTCCGAAGTACTCGATCGCGCTTCGGTGACCGCCGACAGTGTGCGGATCGTCGACGATGAGGGCGTCGAAGCGCGCGGGCGGCTCGAAGTGCACGGCAGCTCGCTGCGCTTCGTACCGCTGCTTCCGACGTCGCCGGATCTCTCCGACGCGGGGCTGCGGCCCGGACGGCGCTACACGCTCGGATTGGCCGGGTTCCCGCGCCCCGACGGGCTGAAATCGATCCACGGACATCCGCTGGCGGCGACGCTGCTGACGTCGTTCACGACGGTCCCGACGACCCTGCCCAACGGCGAGCCCAAGAGCTGGCTCCTGTTCGACGACGAATTCCCCGCCAACCGCGCGGTCTTGAAGCTCTTTCCGCCGGCGCGCGGCCCCTCCGGCGGCGCGTACGCCGTCGCCAACCGCGGGGCGATCGTGCTGTCTTGCGACAAGCCGATCGATCCGACGTCGCTCGACGAGCACGATTTCGTGCTGCAGCGACTGCACGGTGGTCCGCCGCTCGACGTCTCGGTGCGCCTGATCGAGAACGAGGCGCGCAAAGGCGTCCGCCCTCGTCCCGCGAACTCGCGCTCGCGCGGGCTGCCCCCGGGCGCGTGGGAGGGGCTCACGCGTGCGTCGCTGATCGAGGTCGTGCCGCGCGCGGCCACGTCGCGCGAAGCGTTGGTGTTCTCGATCAAGATAGATGCGAGCAAACGCTGCAAGCTTCTCGATCTCGGTGGCCAGCCGGTGATCTGGCCGATGGATCCGATCACGGTGCAGTTCAGCGACGCCGGCTTCGAATCTTCGCCCGGAGCCTACGTCGAGGACTTCCTGCGCACGCCTTCGGGCTCGATGCGCTCGCAGTCGGCCGTACCGGGTTTCGACGGCACCGCCTTGTGGACCGATTCAGGGCGCGTCGAGGTCCGATTCCCCGCCGCCGCCGGCGATGGCGCACGAACCGCGCGCTGAAATCCGCGCCATGCGTCTCGACGCGCGTGTCGGGACCGAGTGCCGGCTCACGAGCAGCTCCGCCGTCTGCGTCCTGCGTTCGCAGGGGGCGCTGTCGATCGCGGGGACCCTTTCGCGCGCGTCGCGCTCCGATCACGCGCCGCCTCCGGAGCCGGACCCGGATCTCATGCAAGGCAGCAACGTGACGCTCTCGAACTGGCTCGAGCGCGTGCAGTCGGGCGCCCAGGCGTGGACCGTGCTCATCGCCGGCGGCGATCTCACCATCGAAGGCAGCTTGCGCGTCGAAACACCGCTGCTCCTGTGCGCCGGCGGAATGATCCGAATACCGGGAGAGGTGCACGGCATGGGCACCGAGACGTCCGGCCAGATCTGGATCCTCGGCGAGGGCGGCGGGCTCAAGGTGTTCCCGCGGCCCAACCTCTTGCGCGACGCGCTCGTCATCGACACGCCGCAAGGCAGGAACCCGTTGCGCCGACCGTTGGAGCTGTGTGTCATGTCCCAGGCGCTGCCTCAACGCGGCAACGTCGCGCGCTGGCTGTTCTCGGAAGCGCGCGGCTCCGTGGAGTCCCGAGGATCCGAAATCGGGCGCAACGGCAGCTGGCGCGTGCGCTATCTGCCGGCGAGCGCCGTCGCGAACGCTCTGAGCACGCCAGAGCGCTGGTACGACGATGCCAACTCGCTCCCGCTCGGCGCGAACGGCAGCGCGGAGTCGCTGGTCTTCCTCATCGAGCTGCGCGTGCCCGTCGACGGCCGCTGGGATCCGCCCTTCGTCGATTCGCTGCGCCTGGGCTGGGACGAGCGCCTCCCGGCGGGGGGAGTGCGCTGATGTTCACAGAGCTCCCGCGCGAGTTGCTCGTCGCCTGGTGGGGGCTCGTCGGTCTGTTCGTGGGCTCGTTCCTGAACGTCTGCATCCATCGCTTGCCGCTCGAGGGCGAGACGGTGTCGAAGCCGCGGCGTTCCCGCTGCCCGAGCTGCAAGACGACGCTCACCTGGAAAGAGAACATCCCGCTCGTCTCGTGGCTCGTGCTGCTCGGCAAGTGCCGCACGTGCGGCTGGCGCATCCCGTGGCGCTATCCGCTCGTGGAAGCGCTCAACGCTGCGCTCTGGCTGTATGTCGCGTGGCGGCAGCTGCCCGGCGACTGGGCGCTGTGCGTCCTCCACAGCGTGATCCTCTCGGGGTTGATCGTGGCGACGTTCGTCGACTTCGCGTGCTTCGAGATCCCCGACGAGGTCTCGATCGGCGGGATGGTGCTCGCGCCGCTCTGCTCCTTCGTCCTGCCGCGCATCCACGACGACACGCGGCTGGCGCAACTGATGAGCGCGCCGGGGGCGGAGCACGTCTCGCGGCCCGCGGCGCTCGCGGCGTGCCTCGCCGGCATGGCGCTCGGCGGCGGGGTTCTCTGGGGCATCGGCTGGCTGGGCAGCCGTCTCTACGGCCGCGACGCGATGGGGTTCGGCGACGTGAAGCTGCTCGCCGCGGGCGGCGGATTCATCGGTCCGGGAGGAGTCGTTCTCGCGCTGATGGTCGCCGCGTTGAGCGCGTCCGTCGCCGGTCTGGCGAACATGAGCCGTTTCCTGTGCCTCGTGCGCTCGCGCGCCCGCTCGCGCGGCAGTTCTCGCTCCTTCGGCGCGAGCCTGCGCGTGGCGCGCATCGCCGGACGCTACCTGCCGTTCGGTCCGTACCTCGCTCTCGGGGTTGGAATCGCGCTGCTCGCCTGGAATGATGTGACCCAGTTCCTCCCCTGAGCGGCGCGCTCTCGGCGAGAGGACGGACGACGCCGCGCGACGCGCGCGTTCCACGCAACGACGCGCCAAACTTCGAGGGGAAACGACTAGCGATGAACGCGATTCACGGGCGAGCGCTGACGATCGCCGCCGGCCTGCTCTTGTTCTCACCGGCACTCACGAGCTGCGTCTCCAACCGGGCGCACTCGCAGGCCATCGACGAGAAGGATTCCGTCATCCGGCGGCTGCAGGAGGAGCGCGCGGCGCTCAAGAGCCAGATCCAGGACCTGCGCAGCAATCTCGACAACACGCGCGGGGAGCTCGCCAACGCGAGCGCGCGCATCGTCGACGAACCGGCCGCGCCCGCGCGCGAGGAGAAGAAGTTCCCCGAGCTCGACAAGATGGGCATCGACTACGGCGTGAAGGACGGTCACATGACCATCTCGATCCCGAACTCGATCACCTTCGCCGCGGGGCAGGCGACGTTGTCGGGCGAAGGCAAGAAGGCGCTCAACGAGGTCGCGGGCCTGCTCAAGAAGCAGTACCCCGACTCGCGCTACTGGGTCGAAGGACACACCGACAGCGATCCGATCAAGAAGTCGAAGTTCGAATCGAACCGGGAGCTCTCGGTCGAGCGCGCACTGGCCGTCGAGAAGTTCCTGGTAGAGGAGTGCGGCATCAAGGACGACGATTGCGTGGTCGCCGGGCACGGCCAGTACGACCCGGTCGCGGCCAACGACAGCGACAAGAACAAGGCCAAGAACCGCCGCGTCGTGATCGTCGTGCACCGGCGCAGCTGAATTCGGCGCAGCGGAACGCGTCGCGACCCGCGCCGGGGCCACGAACTCTCGTCCCGGCCGTGCGCCGGGTCGAGTCGTTTCCGCGGTCACTCGCCGCGCGTTTGTCATCTTCGCGCGGACCGGGATAGGATGCCGCGCCTTCGTCGCCGCGCCGCGATGAAGGCGCAGTTCCGCCCCCCAGAGGCCCCCCTTCAACGCGGGAGAGCAAGCGAGATGACCACCGCCGTCGCCAAGATCCGCAACATCGCCTTCGTCGGCCATCCCACCTCCGGCAAGACCGCGATCGTCGACTCGCTGGCGTTCATGATGGGCGTCACGCCGCGCAAGGGGTCGGTCGCCGACAAGAGCTCGATCTGCGACACGGAGCCCGAGGAACAGGAGAAGGGGCACACGCTGCAGCTCAAGGTCGTCTCTGCCAACTGGCATGGCGAGGAGTGGACGTTCTTCGATTCGCCCGGCTACCCCGACTTCCAGGCGGAGGCCAACGGAGCGCTCTTCGCCGCGGACACGGTCTGCGGAGTGGTGAGCTGCGCAAGCGGTGTGACCTACAACCTGCGCAAGAAGATGGAGGCGGCCGCAAAGCTCGGCCGCGGCCGAGCGATCATCATCACGCACCTCGACGATTCCAACTCCGACTTCGACGACCTCGTCGAGAAGCTGCGCCACGGCATCGGCGAGAAGTGCGTGCCGTACCTGCTGCCCGACACGTCGGGGCCCGGTTTCTCGCGCGTGCGCCGCGCGCTGCAGGATCCCGAGAGCGAGTGGCGCCAGGCGCTGATGGACGAGGTCATGGACGCCTGCGAGGACGAGCAGCTCATGCTGCGCTACCTCGAGACGCAGGACGTCAGCGACGACGACCTCCACAAGCTCATCCCCAAGGCTCTGGTCGAAGGCAAGTTCATCCCGATCCTCGTCTGCAATCCGATCAACGACGTCGGCATGAAGGAAGTGGCCGAGTTCTTCGAGCACTACGCTCCGGGCGCGGCGCAGATCCACTTCAAGATGGAGGACGGCAGCGAGGTCCCGCCCGATCCGAACGGCGACGTCGTCGGCACGGTTTTCAACGTCAAGACCGACCCGCACGTCGGCAAGGTGTGCCTCGTGCGCATGTATCGTGGAACTCTGACCTCGACGTCGTCGGTGATCGGGCCGAAGTCACCGGACAAGGGCGAGAAGATCGGCGGGCTGTTCCGACTCATCGGCAAGAAGCGCGAGCCCGTCGACGCAGCGGGCCCGGGCGAGATCGTCGCGATCTCCAAGGTCGAGCTGATCGCGCTCGGCCAGGGGTTCACGACGCCGGGCAAGAAGGTGCACGCGGTCGAGCTGCCCGAGATGCCGCGCCCGATGGTGACTCTCGCCATCGAGCCCAAGAGCCGCGCCGACGAGCAGAAGATCGGCGAGGCGCTGCACAAGCTCGAAGCCGAGGACCCCACGCTGCGCGTCGAGCACGTCAAGGCCACGCACGAGATGGTGGTGCACGGCATGAGCGATCTGCACCTGCAGGTGATGGAGCAGCGCTTGAAGCGCCGCTTCGGCGTCGAGATCAACACTCGTCTGCCGCGCATCGCCTACAAGGAGACGGTGACGAAGGCCGCCGAAGGCCACCACCGCCACAAGAAACAGTCGGGCGGACGCGGCCAGTTCGGAGAGTGCTTCCTGCGCGTGCGGCCGATGCCGCAGGGCACGGGCTTCGTGTTCACCGACGCCGTGGTCGGCGGCTCGATCCCGCGCAACCTGATCCCGGCCGTCGAGAAGGGCGTGCGCGAGCTCATCGTGCAGGGCGTGTTGACCAACGGCGAGGTCGTCGACGTCGAGGTCGAGCTCTACGACGGAAAGTTCCACGATGTCGACTCGGACGAAGCGAGCTTCAAGATCGCGGGGGCGCGCGCGTTCCGCGACGGATTCACCAAGGCGAACCCGGTGTTGCTCGAGCCGGTGATGAACGCGGAGATCCAGGTGCCGACGAGCGCGGCGGGAGCCATTTTCTCGGACATCACGAGTCACCGACGCGGGCACGTGCACGATCAGCAGACGGAGTCGGACGGCAGCGTGACGGTGATCAAGGCGCAGGTGCCGCTCTCGACGATGCTGACGTACTTCAGGGACCTGAAGTCGCAGACGGCGGGCGAGGGGAGTTTCTCGATGACGCTGGCGCACTTCGCGCAGGTGCCGGGACAGGAGCAGCAGAAGGTGCTGTCGGTGTACGGGAAGAAGCCCGAGGAGGAGTGAGCTCCTCGTGACGGGGTGAAGGCACGGCGGCGACGGGTGACCGTCGCCGCTTGCGTTTGGGGATCGTGGGCGCGGTGACGGCGGGGAGAGTTGCGTGAGGGAAGGTGGTTCGTGGAGCCAGGGATGGTGACGCGTGACAGGTGACGGTGACAGTGGGGCGGTTCTGCCAAGTGGCAAGAGGCGGAGTGAGGGCAACGCGTCGGCATCCGCGGACCCCGCACGGAGGCGGATTCGGGGACAACCCCACCCCTCCGCGCCGGGACTGCTGAGGGCGGAAGGGGCGGCAGCTGTCTAATACGCTTGCCTGTGCTTGTAAGCGTACTTATGCTGTGCTTCGCTCGGAGCTGGGCGGAAGCTGGGCTTGGGTTCGAGTTCAGAGACGGGTTTGGCGTGGCGTGGAGAAGGATAGGCTGGTTGGTGAGATCGTTCGTGTGACTTGGTACAGGCTCTCGATGGGCCGATCCACCGGCGCCGGATGTCGATCAGAGGACGGATTCGCGATCACGATGGAAGAGCTGCTGACGCTGATGGTGCGTCAGGGTGGGTCGGACTTGCATCACGATTGGCGCCTCCAGCATCCGCGTGGACGGTATTTGCCCGTCCGGCATCAGCTGACTGCGGACGAGACGCGCGCTGGCACGGCGACGGCGGCCCGCCCGTCCGGATCGAATCGCGGAGTCGATCGCGAGCTCGAGCTCGACTGCTCGTTCGGGCTGGAGAGGCGGGGCGTTTCCACGCCAGCGTCTTCTACCAGCAGGGCGCGATGGCAACGGTGATGCGCTCCATCAGCCGACCGGCTCGACCTGAGCATGCCAAGGCGACGTGGTATCCAGCAGGCGCGGGCCTCGATACTCGTGACGGGCCTCGCCGATCAGGCAAGTCGACGTCGCTCGCGGCGATGATCGACTGCATCAACAAGACCCGGCGAGACCACATCGTCTGATCGAGTTGATCCAGTTCACGCACCGTCACCAGCGCTGCCTCGTCACCCAGCGCAGAGTCGGCGCCAACGACACGCAGAACTTCCAGAAGGCGCTGCGTTCCGTGCTGCTCAGGACCCCGACCTACGTCACGTCGGCGAGTTGCGCGACCACGAGACGATCAGAGCCGCGCCTGACGCCAGCCGAGACAGGACACCGGCGCAGCACCTCCGACGGCGCAGACGGTCGGCACATCATCGACGTGTTCCCAGAATTTCCAGCGGGCACAGGTGCGCACGCAGCTTCTCGTTCACGCTCAGAGCCGTCTTCTGCCAACTCCTGCCCCACGCCAGCGGCTGAGACCGCGTGATGTCGAGCAGATCAGCAGCAGCCCGCCCGCGATCCGCTCAACTGATCCGCGACGGCAAGGCCACCGGATCCTCACGCAGATCCAGACCGGCGTGAAGATAGGCATGCGCACGATGTCGCGTCGCTCGCCGAGCTTGTGAAGAGCAGCAAGGTCGCGATGTCGACCGCCGAGCGCTGCAACCGATCCCCCGCTGCTCCTCGATGCGCGGGCCTGGTCGTGCGGAGTCTCAGGCCAAATCAAGCGCCTGCTGTCGATGCGGGCTGTCCTCGACGAGGCCTGGAACAACGCGCGCGAGCGCGGCGGCAACGTGGTCGAGTCGCTGCTCGGCAGTGGCGCGCTCGACGAGCCTGCGCTGCTCGAGACTCTCGGCCGCGCCGCGAGCATCGCGCCGATCGACGTTTCCTCCATCCACCCGCGCCCATTCGAGGCGCTGGAAGCTCGTGCCCAGGACCGCGACCTGCGCCAGTTCGGCATCCTGCCGCTGACGCGCAACAAGGACGTGCTCACGATCGCGGTCAGCGATCCCTTCGACGTGCTGCTGCTCGACCTGGAAGCGCCGCGCAGGTGCCAGATCCGCCAGCTCGATCAGCTCGCCGTTGCTCGGCCATCCACGTCGATACCTTCCAGGTTCAGCGACAAACAGGTCGAGTCGCTGCTCGGCGAGGTGAATGCCGACGGCGAGGTCGAGGTCAAGGTCGAGGACAACAAGGTCGAGGACCTGACCGCGCTCGCCGGCGGCGCGCAAGGCGACGACGCGCCCGCGGTCAAGCTGCTCAACCTGATCATCCTCGGCGCGCTCAAGGAGAAGGCCAGCGACATCCACGTCGAGCCCGGCGACAAGTTCATCCGCGTGCGCTACCGCATCGACGGGAACATGAAGCAGGTGATGACGCCGCACAAGTCGATCCTCTCGGCGCTCATCTCGCGCACGAAGATCATGGCGCAGCTCGACATCGCCGAGCGCTTCGTGCCGCAGGACGGCAAGTTCCAGGTCAAGTACGAGGGCCGCACGATCGACTTCCGACTCTCGATCCTGCCCGTCGTCGGCGGCGAGAAGGCCGTGATGCGCATCCTCGACGGCGGCAACCTCGCGTTGAAGCTCGAGACGATGGGCTACGAGCCCAAGTCGCTCACCGACATCCGCAAGGCGATCAACTCGGCCTACGGGATGATGCTCGTCACCGGCCCGACCGGCTCGGGCAAGTCGACGACGCTCTACTCGTGCGTGCACGAGGTGGCGCAGCCCGACGTCAACGTCGTCACGGTCGAGGACCCGGTCGAGTACCGCATGGACGGCATCAACCAGGTGCCGGTGAATCCCAAGCGCGGACTGACCTTCGCCGGCGCGCTGCGCTCCATCCTGCGCCAGGACCCCGACATCGTCCTCGTGGGCGAGATCCGCGACACGGAGACGGCCGAGATCGCGGTCAAGGCCGCGCTCACGGGCCACCTCGTGCTCTCGACGCTGCACACGAACGATGCGGCGTCGACGATCACGCGCTTGTGCGACATGGGCATCGACCCGTTCCTCGTGTCGAGCTCGCTCCTGTGCATCGGAGCGCAACGTCTCGCGCGCAAGCTCTGCGAAGGTTGCCGGCAGCCGCTCGAGCCGCTGCCCGAGGTGGAACTGCTTTCCGTCGGCTTCAAGCCCGAGGAGATCCCGGAGCTGAAGCTCTACCAGCCCAACGCGCAGGGCTGCGGCCGTTGCAACGGCGGCTACAAGGGCCGTTTCGCGATCCTCGAGACGCTGCCCATCGACGACGGTCTCAAGCGAATGATCGTCGAGCGTCGATCCGTACAAGACATGAAGGAGCACGCCTCGAAGCAGGGGATGATCACCCTGCGTCGCGTCGGGCTTCTCAACGCCATGCGCGGGAGGACTTCGCTCGAAGAGGTCCTGCGCGTGACGCTCGAGGATTAGGGCAGAACCCCCAAGCAGCTGGAAGAACCACGTGACGACCTTCAAGTACGCAGCCAAGGGCCCGGGCGGCAAGACCGTCGAAGGCACGATCAACGCCAACGACAAGAACGAGGCGGTCGCCGAGCTGAAGAAGCAGAACCTGGTCGTCATGAAGGTCGAGGAGACCTCGGCCAAGGCGCCCAAGCAGGCGACCGGCGGCGTCGGCGGCAAGGGCTCGAAGGCGCGCTGCAAGCGTTCCGAGCTCGTGATCTTCACGCGCCAGCTCTCGACGATGGTCGGCGCCGGTCTCGCGCTGCTCGAATCGCTCGAGGTGCTCGCCGATCAGGCCGAATCGCCCGGCTTGCGCGCCGCGATCAACTCGCTCGTCGCCGACGTGCGCGGCGGAACCGACCTCTCCGTCGCCATGGAGCGCTGCCCGAAGATCTTCGACCAGCTGTACGTGAGCATGGTGCGCGCCGGTGAGGTCTCCGGTCAGATGGACATCATCCTCGCGCGTCTCGCCGACTACCAGGAGTCCGCCGAGAGCCTGCGCCGCGAGATCCGCGCCGCGATGACGTATCCAGTGATCTCGATGGTGCTCGTCACCGCGATCACGGCCTTCCTGATGCTCGGCGTCGTGCCCGGCTTCCGCGCCGTGTTCGATTCGCTCGACACCGAGCTGCCCTGGATCACCTCGTTCACGCTCGAGACCGCCGAGTTCATGAAGGCGCACTACTTGATCTGCTTCGGCGGCATGGTGGGCCTGATCGTCGGCGGCTTCATGTTCTTGAAGACCGAGACCGGCGGCTGGTTCTGGGATCGCTGGTCGCTCAAGGCGCCCGTCTTCGGGCCGCTCGCGCGCAAGGTCGCGCTCGCGCGCTTCTCGCGCACGTTCGCCACGCTGATCCGCTCGGGCGTTCCGATCATGGGCACGCTCGACATCGTCGCCGACACCGCGGGCAACCGCGTCGTCGCGCAGGCCGTGCTCAACTCGCGCGAGAGCGTGCGCGCCGGCAACCTGCTCAGCGAGCCGCTCGCGCAGGCGCCGGTCTTCCCGCCGATGGTCGTGCGCATGATCTCGATCGGCGAGCGCACGGGCTCGCTCGAAACGCTGCTCGAGAAGATCGCCGAGTTCTACGACGCGCAGGTGAAGGCGGCGGTGAAGTCGCTCACCAGCATGATCGAGCCGATCCTGATCACCGTCATGGGTGTCATCGTCGGCGGCGTCGTGATGTCGGTCTTCCTCCCGATCCTCGACGTGGTCGGCAAGCTCGGCTCGCAGGGCGGCTGAGCCAGCCACCCGCGCCGCGCGAAACAGGCTCCCGTCCGGTCGAACCGGGCGGGAGCGCTTTTTTTCCCGCCGCGCTCCGGCTCGAGCTCACGTGCGCGAGAGCGCTCGCGAAGCGCGCGGGGAATCCTCAAGTGGCGCGCGAGGCGCCGCCGATAGGAGGCGCGTCCAAGGCGTGGCGGGCGACTCCAAGTCGTCACCACAAACAGGGCCGGGCGGCATGTCCGTCCGCAACACGGACGTCGAGTGCGCAGAGGCGCGCATTCGACAAGGACAACCAGGGGCCTACCGGCCCAAGACACGACCGGCGTCAAGCTGCCGCACAGGACACGCCGGCTTGGAGGGAAAACAAACCAATGATTCGCAGGAACACCAAGTCAGGATTCACGCTCATCGAGCTCATGATCGTTGTCGCGATCATCGCCATCATCGCGTCGATCGCGATTCCGAAGCTCCTGAGCGCCCGCCTCTCGGCCAACGAGGCCGCGGCGGTTTCGACCTTGCGCTCGATCACGTCGGCGCAGGCTCAAGTGCAGTCGTCGGGCGCCATCGACGGCGACGGTGACGGCGCGGGCGAGTACGGCTACTTCGCCGAGCTCGCGGGCACCACGAACATCCGCATCTTCACGGCTGGCGCCGGCCAGTCGATCGGTGCTGCGGCGACCGACCGTCTGAACCCGTCGATGCTTTCGACGGCGTTCGGCAACGTCGACGCCAACGGCGCGGTCACGCGCTCGGGCTACCTCTTCCAGATGTACCTGCCCGGTCCCGCGGCCGGTGGTGCGCCGGTTCCGGCGATCTCCGAGAACCCGCTCACGGGTGGTGCTCAGGCCGGTTCGCTGCCTGACCCGAACAACTGCGAAGTCCTCTGGTGCTGCTACGCGTGGCCGGTGGACCATGGTGGCACGGGCAACCGTTGCTTCTTCGTCAACCAGGAAGGCGACCTGCTCCAGACCCAGAACCGCGTCGCGGCTCCGTTCGACGGTGCGACGACTCCGCCGACCTGGGACGAGTGCTTCCAGACCTCCGACATGGCCGCGCCGCTGATCACGGGTCAGGCGTCGCCGGTGTCGGGCCAGATCTGGACCGCGGTCCAGTGATTCCAGCGTGACTCGGCTCCGCGCCGAGTTGCGATTCGAGCGAGGCGTCGCGCAAGCGGCGCCTTGCTGCATTCCTCGAGGTCTCGTCGCACCGCGGATTCGCTCAGGTTCATCCAAGAACTGCCGAGCGAAGCGTCGATAGTGGCTACACGGCGATGCCGGGCGCAGGGCCCGACGCGTCGGCAGGCTGGCACCGTTCCGGGCAAGAGGAACGGACAGGTCGTGCGCCTCCCGCGCGCGACAGGGGGAAAACAGCATGAGAATCCACCAAGGTCGCGGCGGCTTCACGCTCGTCGAGCTGACGATCGTCGTCGCGATCATCGCCATCATCGCGTCGATGGGCGTGCCGAAGCTCTTGAGCGCACGCGCCAACGCGAACGAGGCCGCCGCCGTCGCCACGTTGCGCACGCTGAGCACGGCGGAGGCGCAGATCCAATCGTCGGCCGCCGTCGACACCAACGGCGACGGCAACGGCGAGTTCGCGTACTTCGGCGAGCTCGCGGGCACGAAGCCCTTGCGCGTCTTCGTCGGCGGCGCGGCGGGCATGGGCACGGCGGGCATCGACGAGCTCTCGCCGTCGATCCTCTCCGCGTTGTTCGGAACGATCGATGCGGGCGGCCGACTGACGCGCTCGGGTTATCACTTCGCGATCTACCTGCCCTCGATCGGAGCGGGCGGCGCGGCGCCGGGTCTCGCCGAAGCGCCGCTCGGCGGCGCGAACGCGGGCTCGCTGCCCGACGCGGAGAAGGGCGCCACCTACTGGTGCTGCTACGCCTGGCCGGTCGATCACGAGGGTACGGGCACGCGTGCGTTCTTCGTCGACGCGCAGGGATCGATCCTGCAGTGCTCGAATCGCACGGCGACGCCGTTCGACGGGACCACGAACGTGCCGACGTTCGACGAGTGCTACACGCAGATGGGCGACATGTCGTCGCCGATGGTCAACGGAGCGCCGAGCCCGATCTCCGGTCAGCTCTGGACGCCGCTGCACAACTGAGTTCGAAGAACGACACGCGACGCCACGACGAGTGGCGCACGAGCGCGGCTCATTCGGGACCGAGACCGAAGAGCCGCGTTGCGTTCTCACTGGTCGCGCGCGCGAGCTCGTCCACGCTCGTGCCTCGCAGCTTCGCGATCGCGCCGACGACCGCGGTGACGTGCGCGGGCTCGTTGCGTTGTCCGCGCCAGCCTTGTGGCGCGAGGTAGGGCGAGTCGGTCTCGACCAGCAGGTTCGCGAGCGGAACGGCGCGCGCCGCCGCCTGGTTGCGCTCGTTCTTCGGGTAGGTGACGACGCCGGAGAACGAGATGCAGAAGCCGAGCTCGAGATAACCGGGCAGCTCCTCCTCGCCCATCGTGTAGCAGTGCATCACGCCGCGCACGCCCGGGAC
>JBGATX010000119.1:0-17349 GCA_044228975.1 Planctomycetota bacterium
GGTCGACACGGACAAGATCGAGAAGATGCTCGCCGAGGCCTTCGAGAAGTTCAGAGCGACGTGCACCTACAAGGGCACGAGCGAGAAGGAAGGCGCGAAGCTCGGCGCGATCGACTTCGAGTTCGACGACAAGATCGAGCTCAACCTGGGCGACCTGCTGCACGACGCGTTGAGCGAGCAGATGGGCGGCGACGACGTCGAGCTGGAGCTGCGCGTGTCGCTGACCTTGAAGGGCCACGGCACGCTGACCTGGGACATGGCCGCGGGCCACGTGCACGAGCTCGACATGCAGGCCGACATCTCGATCAACGGCTCGTTCTCGATGCACGGCGAGCAGGAAGGCCAGGAGATGAGCCTCGAAGCCTCGATCGAAGCGGGCGGACCGGGGACTTGGAAGATGACGGTGGAGTGACCCGCCACCTCGCCGGAGTCGCGCGCCCGGCGATCAGCGCGCGAGCACGACGACCTGGTCGACGCGCACGTCGTTCAACGTCTTGCGCGTCCCGTCGGGCCACACGGCGCTGATCTCGTTCACGCTCGCCAGCGCTCCCAAACCGAAGTGCAAGCGGCGCTCGCTCACCGAGCAGAACGAGCCGCCGTGCACCGCGTGACGCACCCAGCGCTGCTCGCCCGCGCGCACTTCGACGCGCAGCGCGCCCGGCGCGTCGACGAGCAACCAGGCCCCGCGCCGCGGCGATTCGTTGCGCAGGATCGTCGGTGGCGCATCGACGTTCGTGAGCGCGAGATCGACGTCCCCGTCGCCGTCGACGTCTCCGGCCGCGACGCCGCGGCTCGAGAGCGCGATCGCCAATCCCGGGCCGGCGAGCGAGCTCACGTCGCGGAACCGCCCTTCCTCGCCGAGCAGCACGAGGTTCCTCTGCCCGTAGCCCAGCGAACTCTCGCGCTCGCGTTCCGCTTGCGGGTAGATGTGGCCGTTGGCGACGAAGAGGTCGAGCCGCCCGTCGAGATCGAAGTCCTCGAGCACCGTGCCCCACGAGAGCGGCTTGTAGGTCGGCTCGCGCAAGCCGTAGCGCAACGTGACGTCGGCGAAGAGCGCGTTGCCGTGGTTCAGGTAGAGCGTGGAGCAGTCGTCGGCGAAGTTCGTGACGAAGAGATCGACGCGCCCGTCACGATCGACGTCGCCGCTCGCCAGCCCCATTCCGGCTTGAGCCTGGCCCTTGCCGTCGAGCGCGGCGCCGCTCCAGAGGCCGATCTCCTTGAACTTGCCCGCGCCGTCGTTGCGGTAGAGGTAGTTGGGGTTCGAGTCGTTCGCGACGTAGAGATCGAGGTCGAGATCGTCGTCGAGGTCGAGCGCGAGCACGCCGAAGCTGTAGTAGAGACCCGCGTCCTCGAGCCCCGACTCCGCCGTCGCATCGGTGAAGTTGCCGTGGCCGTCGTTCTCGAAGTAGTGGTTGGCGAGCCCCTCCAGCCCGAACGGACCGACCATCACCTGCTGTCCGCGCCAGGCGAGCGTCGGACGCGCGTGCAGCACGTCGTCGAGCGAGCAGTCGATGTACGCGGCCACGTACAGATCGAGATCGCCGTCGCGATCGGCGTCGAACAGCGCCGCGCCCGCCGACCAGCCGTCGACGCCGGGCGAATGCTCCGCGCGCGCGAAGGTGCCGTCGCCGCGGCCGAGGTACAGCACGTCCGGCCCGAAGTTCGTCACGAACACGTCGAGCGCGCCGTCGCCGTCGACGTCGCCGACTTCGACGCCGCAGCCCCAGCCGTCGTCGCCCAGGCCGGAGCGTTGCGTGTCGTCGTCGAACGTGCCGTCGCCGCGGTTGCGGTAGAACACGTTGCGGCAGCGCTCGACGACCTGCTCGCCTTCGAGCCGCCAGCCGTTGACGAGGTAGAGATCGAGATCGCCGTCGCGGTCGGCGTCGAAGAGCGCCAGTCCGCTGCCGCCGGATTCGAGGATGTGCGGTTTCTCCGCGCGCCCGCACCACGTGATCGCGTTCACGCCGGATGCGGCGGCGACATCGACGAAACGCAGCAGCTCGGCCGGAGGAGCAGCGCTCGCCGCCGACGGAGCAGGCGGCGCGGCGGGCGCGTCCGGGCGACCGCAGGCGATGCACGCGATCAGCGCGCAGGCGAGCCCGTGCGATGCGCGCACTCTCGCCGCGTCCGCGCGCACGTCGCGCCGCGAGCTCACTTGCCCTTGAGGAGCGGGCCCGCCGCGGCGTCGAACTGCTGCCACGCGGCATTGCGCTCGCCGTCGGTCTTGGCGGAGCGCATCGCGCTCGACGCGGCCAGAGCCGCCTGCTTGGCGCTCTTGGTCACGACGACGAAGCCGGGCTCGTAGAGGCCCTTCGCTTCGCCGTCGGCGTTGTGGTGGTGGCCGCCTTCGAGCAGTCGCTTGCGCACGCCGCCGATCGCGTTGTCGCCTTCGCTGGCGAAGAGTGCCATCTCCGCGGCCGCGCGCTCGGCCTGCGCGTGCTCGTGCGCCGCGCGCGCGTTCTGGTAGTGGCCGTCGAGCAGCGAGCGCACGAAGTTGGACTCGGTGCGCTTGACCGCCAGGATCGCATCGGCGAGCGAGCCGTAGCAGTCCGCCATCGGTCGCGGCGTCTCTTGCACGAAGGGAAGCATGGCCAGCACGCCTGTCAGGATGCCGGCGGGGAGCAGCAGGAACTTCATGGGGGATCCTCGCGTCGCTCCTGCGTTTCGGCATGCGCCGGACCGCGGGCGAGCGCGCGAAATCGTACGCGCGCAGGGCCCCGCGCCGACGGAGGCCATGGTGCGCACGCGCGGCGCGTGCCTACGTCGATGGGCGCAGCTCGCGCGGCTCCGCCGAGTGCGCGCCGCGCTCGACCGCAGTAGCGGAGTCGCCCGTCAGGGCGCGCGCTGGATGAGCTCGAGCAGGATCTCCTGCACGACCTTCGGATTCGCGGTGCCCTTCGAGGCCTTCATCACGCCGCCGAGCAGCGCATTGACCGCCTGCGTCTTGCCGGCCTTCACGTCGGCGATGATCTTCTCCTTGCCGACCAGCGCCTCGCGGCACCAGGCTTCGAGCTGGCCGCGGTCCTGCACCTGCTCGAGGCCGAGCGACTTGACGAGTTCCTTCGCCTTGCCGCCCTTCTCCATCAGGACGCGCAGCACTTGTCGCGCTCCCGCGACGTTCACCGCGCCCTCGTCGACCAGTCGAATCAACTCCGCCAAATCATGCGCGCGGAGCTGCATCTCGTCGACCGTGCGCGCGCCGAGCGCCGGGTCGGCGAGGTTGCGCAGCACGTCGTTCGTGATCCAGTTCGCCGCTTCCTTCGGCCGGTCCGAAAGCCGCGCGACGGCCTCGAAGAAGTCCGCGAGCGCTCGTTCGGACGTGAGCACGCCCGCGTCGTACGCCGACAATCCCATCGACGCCTGGTACCTCGCGCGCCGCGCGCCGGGGAGCTCGGGCAGGCAGCTCTTCAATCTCTCGATCACCACGCGCGTCGCCACGAGCGGCGGCAGATCCGGCTCGGCGAAGTAGCGGTAGTCGTGCGCGCTCTCCTTGCTGCGCATCGAGCGCGTCACGCCCTTGTCGGGATCGAAGAGGCGCGTCTCCTGCACGATCCTGCGCGCCGGATCGCCGGACTCGTACGCCTCGACCTGGCGCGCGACCTCGTGCTCGATCGCCGCCTCGATGAAGCGGAACGAGTTCAGGTTTTTGAGCTCGACCTTCGTGCCCCAGGGCTCGCCGTCCTTGTTGACGGAGATGTTGACGTCGCAGCGCAGCTCGCCCTTCTCCATGTCGCAGCCGCTGACGCCGGCGTACTGCAACGTCTCCTTGAGCGCGCTCAGGTACTCGTGCGCTTCGGCGGCGGAGGAGATGTCGGCCTCGCTGACGGCTTCGACCAGCGGCACGCCGGCGCGATTGAGATCGACGAGCGTGACGTCGCCGCGATCGTGGATCGCCTTGCCGGCGTCCTCTTCCATGTGGATGCGCGTGAGACGGATGCGCTTGCCGTTTGCGAGCGTGATGCCGCCGCCCTTGCAGTAGGGCTGGTCGTATTGGCTGATCTGGTAGCCCTTGGGCAGATCGCAATAGAAGTAGTTCTTGCGGTCGAACTTGCTCCGCTCCTGCACCTCGCAACCCAGCGCGAGCGCGGCGCGCAACGCGAGCTCGAACGCTTCGCGGTTGAGCACGGGCAGCGCTCCCGGTTGTCCCGTGCACACCGGACACGTGATCGAGTTGGGGCTCGCGCCGAAGCGGTATTCGCAGCCGCAGAAGAGCTTGGTGCGCGTGCCGAGCTGACAGTGCACCTCGAGACCGATGACGATGTTCCAGCGCACGCCGGTGCGCGACGAGAGGAAGCCGGGCTTGGGTGCGAGGGTGATCGAGCTCATGAACGTGCTCCGTAACCTACCCCGGGGGCGGCGTAGTAGCCCGGTGCGCGCTCGCGCGCGAAGGAGCTCGCGCTCTCGTACGCGCGCGCCACGGCGAGCACGCGCGCATCGGCGCGCGCCGGGCCGACGATCTGCAGGCCGATCGGCAGGCGCTTCCGTGCCGAATCGATGAAGCCGCACGGCGCGCTGATCGCGGGCAGGCCGGCGAGGCTCACGGGCACGGTCAGGATGTCGGCGAGGTACATCGCGACCGGATCGTTCGATTTCTCGCCGAGCTTGAAGGCCGGAGTGGGGGACGTCGGTCCGACGATCGCGTCGACGCGCTCGAAGGCCTGCTCGAAATCGCGGCGCAGGAGCGTGCGGACCTTCAGCGCGCGACCGTACCACGCATCGTAGTAGCCGGCCGACAGCACGTAGGTGCCGAGCAGGATGCGGCGCTTGACCTCGGAGCCGAAACCGGCCTCGCGCGTCGCCGCGAACATCGACTGCAGTCCTCCGGTGCCTTGCGCGCGCACGCCGAAGCGCACGCCGTCGTAGCGCGCGAGGTTGCTCGAGGCCTCGGCCGTGGCGACGACGTAGTAGGTCGCCGTCGCGTAGTCGGTGTGCGGCAGCGTAACGGGCACGATCTCCGCGCCGAGGCCACGCAGAACCTCGATCGCGCGCTCGCACGCCGTGCGCACGCCGCCCGCGAGCGAGTCGGGGAAGTACTCGCGCGGCACTCCGATGCGCAAGCCGCGCATCCCTGCATCGTGCTGCATCTCGACAGCAGGCTCGTCGAACGTCGTCGCATCGCGCTCGTCGACGCCCGAGATGACCGACAGGACGAGCTCGATGTCGCGCACCGATCGCGCGAAGGGACTGATCTGGTCGAGCGACGAGCCGAAGGCGATCAAGCCGTAGCGCGACACGCGTCCATACGTCGGCTTGAAGCCGAACACGTTGCAGAACGCGGCAGGCTGGCGCACGGAACCGCCGGTGTCGGAGCCGAGCGCGAGGGGCACGATGCCGCTCGCGACCGCGACCGCGCTGCCGCTCGACGATCCGCCGGGCGTGCACGCCTCGTCCCACGGATTGCGCGTCGGACCGAAGGCCGAGTTCTCCGACGAGCTGCCCATCGCGAACTCGTCCATGTTGCTCATGCCGAGCAGCACCGCGTCCGCGTCGAGCAGCCGCTGCACGACGGTCGCGTTGTACGGCGCGCGATAGCCGGCGAGGATGCGGCTCGCGCAGTTGGACTCGACGCCGTCCCAGCAGAGATTCGCCTTGAGCACGATCGGCACGCCGAACAGCGCTCCGAGCGGCTCGCCGCTTCGCTTGCGCTCGTCGAGCTCGCGCGCGCGCGCACGCGCCTTCTCGCGCTCGAGGTTCAAGAAGACGTGCAGCTTGGGATCGACGCTCGAGGCCGCCGCGAGCGCGTCCTCGACGACGCTCGCGACGCTGCGTTCGCCGCGCGCGATCGATTCGCGGAGCGCGGTCGCGTCCAGCTCGGCGGTCGGGATCACTCGTCGCCCCCGACCGTCTTCGGCACGCCGTAGAACTCGTCGATCGGCTCGGGAGCGAGCTCGAGCAAGCGCTCGCGGCTCGTGCTCGGCCGCGGCGTGTCGTCGCGCAGCCGGTCGAGCGCAGCTCCGGCGGGGGCTCCAGCCTGCGCCGCCACGCCCGCGGTCGGCTCGACGTCGCTGACATCGAGGCGCGCGAGCACCTCGAACTGTTCCAGGATGCGCCGGAACTGCGCGGCGTGCGCGCTCGTCTCGCGCTCGTCGAGCGAGAGGCGCGCGAGCGCGGCGACGTGGCGCAGGGTCGTGAGGTCGGAATCGGTCATGGGAGGAGCTCTTTCGTGCGGCGCGGATTCTACGCACGCGTGCGCAGCCGTTCACCAGCGCGAACGCTCCGTTTCGGGCGCGAACGACCGGATTCCCGGCGCTTCCGCGCGCTCCTTGCGCGCGCGTGCGTCAGCGGCCACGCGCGCGGCCGCTCGGACGCTCGCGAACGTGAGCGCGGCGTCGCTTGAGCGGCGCGCGCGGTCCCTCTACCGTGGCGGGATGCTCGGGACGCTCACGGAGCTCGGCGCGCGCTCGATCGTGGGTCTCGCGACGCTCGCGCAACGCGACGCGCCCGACGTGCTCGAGACCTCCGTCGCCGAGACCGACTGGCAGAGCCTCGGCCTCGTGCTCGCCGGCCTGGGAGCCTTCCTGATCGGCCTCGCCGTGCTCGCGCGCGGCGAGCGCGGCCTCGTCGAGGCGCACCTGGGATCGAGCTCTGGGGCGCAGTCGCGCGCGAATCCCGTCGGTGAGCGCGCGTTCCGCGACGAGAGCGAGCGCGGCGCGCAGCCGGACGCGCGCTGGAGCTCCGCGGAGAGCTCCTCGCGCGTGGAGGCCGACGCGACGCGCGCTCCGCGGGCGGATTCGGCTCGCGCGTCGCGCTTCGTCGCCTTGCGCGAGGCGCTCTTCCTGCGCGCGCAGCTCGTCGTCGGCTTCACCTGGCTCGCGCTCGGCTTCGCCTGCCAGCTCGTCGGACGGTTCCATCCCTCGCGCGATCCGGCGTTCCCGGTCGCGTGGACCGGCGCGATCGTCGTCGCGACCGGCGTGCTGCTGGCTCTGGCGTGGGCCTGGTCCTTGCGCGCGGCGCGCGAGCTCGTGCGCGAGGAGCTGCGCCAGCGCGGCATCGATCTCTGCGACGAACCGGCGCTCGCGCGCGAGCTCGGGGAATTGTTCGGCGTCGAGTCGCGCTCGGAGGACACGGTCGAGACCTACACGGCGCGCCTCGCGTCGGCGATCGGCCTCGCTCCCGCGCGCAGACGGGAGCGCCTGCATCCGAGCCTGTTCGACATGGACGAGGGCGACGAGGCGAGCTGATCGAGCGCGGCTCCGCGACGCGGCGGATTCGGCGCTTCGCGGAGCGCGCGCGAATCGCCGAAACGTCGTGCGAGCGCAATGCGTGTCACCGACGCGCCCTCGAGACGTCTCGAAGGGCGAATGCCCGTGGCTCCCGAACTCGCCATGCGTCCGCGGCCGGGCTGGCTCGCGACGCTCGTCGACGCCGTCTTCCCGCCGGTCTGCGCGCTGTGCGGCGCGCTCGACGAAGGCGACGGCTTCGGTTGCGCCGAACATCGGCCCTCGTGCGGGCTCGAACCGCCGCGCTGCGGGCGCTGCGCCGTCGCCTTGCCCTTGGCGCTGCCCGACGGAGCGCGTTGCCGCCGTTGTCGCGAGCGCGCGCCGGCGTTCCAGCGCGTGATCGCGCTCTCGGAGTACGGCCGCGACGCGCGCCTGCGCGAGTGGATCCTCGCCTTCAAGCACGGCGGTCGCGCCGATCTCGACCGCGTGCTCGGCGGCGCGCTCGCGTTGCGCTGGATCGAGCGCGAGAGCGAGGTCGATCGGGACGAGCTCCTCGTGCCCGTGCCCTTGCACAAGAAGCGCCGCTTCGAGCGCGGCTACGACCAGGCGTGGCTGCTCGCGAGCGTGCTGGCGGAGAAGCGCGGCCTGCGCGCGCTGCGCCTGCTCTCGCGCACGCGCGCGACGTCGCCGCAGGGCGCGCCGCTCGCACCCACGCGCACGGCCAACGTGCACGACGCGTTCGCGCTCACCTGGCGCGCCGAGAAGCGCCTCGCGGGCCGCACGGTCTGGCTCGTCGACGACGTCGTCACCTCCGGCGCGACCGTGAACGAGTGCGCGCGCGTCCTGCGCAGCGGGGGAGCCGCGTCGGTGAGCGTGCTCGCCCTGGCACGCGCGGATCCGGCGCGGCGAGAGGAGCTCGCGCTCGCCGAAGAACCCACGTCCGAGGGCGAGCCGAGCGCGGAGCAGACGAGCGCGCCGCCGTGAGTGGCGGGGGAGCGCGAATTACGCGACGAACCGCACGCTGCCGTGCGAACGACGCAACCTTGCGAACGCGAGCGTGGGATCGAGCTCCGCGTGTGCTCGACCTTCAAGGCCACCGCGCGACCGCGGCTTAACCCGCGCGCGCGGCGATCTCGTTCTCTGACAACGCGAGTCCGAGTTCTCCGTGCAAGTTCTCGTGATCGCCGGGAGTCTCGACCGTGCGGGGAGCCTGCCGCTGATGGCCTGGGTGCCCGGAGATCCGCAACCGAGATCGGCGCGCCCCGCCGGCACGGCCGGCGTGCGCGGCTACGCCCTCGTGCGCAGCGGGAATCCGCGCTGGCTTGACATCGGTCAAGGAGTGCGGCGCGCACGCATTCGATGCTTGGGTTGTCGAACGAAACCTGCGTCCCGGCGCGCGCGAGAGACGGCGCGCAGCCTGCGAGACGCGCCCTTCACCGAAAGCTCTGACCATGAACTCCTTCCTGCGCAAGCTCACGATCGGCCGCATCCTGGTGGCCTGCGTCGTGCTCGGCTTCAGCGTGCTGCTCTTCGGCGGCTACGCGATGTACAAGAGCAAGGCGCCGATTCCGAGCGTCACGCGCTCCGACGATGGTGCCGTGCTCTTCACCGCGGCCGAGATCCAGGGCGGCCAGGCGGTCTACCAGAAGTACGGCTTGATGGACTGGGGCTCGGTGCTCGGACACGGCACCTACTACGGGCCCGACTTCACGGCCGAGACGCTGCACCGGCGCGTCGAGAACTTGCGCGAGGAAGGCGCTCGCGCGCGCGGGCAAGAGAACTACGCGCGCCTCTCCGACGACACGCGCGCGGCGGTCGACGCCGAGATCAAGCGCGAGCTGCGCACGAACCGCTACGACGCGGCGAGCGGCGTGCTCAGCGTCAGCCGCGCCGAGGCGCAGTCCTTCCACGCGATCGAGGACGCGCTGCGCGTGCGCTTCACGCGCGGCGAGCCCGACCGCGCGCTGCCCCCGAACCTGATCCGCGAGGAGCACCTACCCGCGCAACGCTCGTGGATCGCCTCGAGCGATCAGATCCACCAGGTCAGCGCCTTCTTCTGGTGGACCTCGTGGATCGCCGCCGCGGAGCGCGCTCCCGGCTCGGCGAGCTTCACGAACAACTGGCCCTTCGACGCGGCCGCGGGCAACACGATCCCCGCGAGCGCGACGCTCTGGTCGGCCGTGTCGGTCGCGGTGCTCGTGCTCGTGCTCTCGATCATCGTCTTCGCCTGGTTCCGCGGTCGCTTCGTGATGGAAGACGCGTACGCGCCGGGCCAGTTCCCGAAGACGAAGCTCTCGCTGCTCCCGGTGTTCGCGAGCCAGCGCAAGACGATCAAGTACTTCGTCATCGCGGCGCTGCTCTTCCTCGCGCAGTCGCTGCTCGGCGGCTACCTCGCGCACTACTACGTCGAAGGCGGCGGCTTCTACGGCATCGACGTCGGCCAGTGGCTGCCCTTCACGGTCGCGAAGACCTGGCACTTGCAGCTCGCGATCTTCTGGATCGCGACGGCGTGGCTCGGCCTGGGTCTCTACATCGCGCCGGCGATCGGCGGCGGTGATCCCAAGCATCAAGGCCTGCTCGTCGACATCCTGTTCGGCGCGGTCGTGCTCGTCGCGGTCGGCTCGCTCGCGGGCGAGTACCTGGGCGTCACGGGCAAGCTCGGCAACCTGTGGTGGCTCTTCGGCCATTCGGGCTGGGAGCTGATCGAGCTCGGCTACGTCTGGAAGATCCTGCTCGCGGTCGGCTTCGGCGTGTGGATCTTCCTCGTGTCGCGCGCCGTGCGCGGTGCGTTGCGCGAGGAGAAGAAGACGGAGCGCGGCGGGCTCGTGCAGCTCTTCCTGCTCGCCGCGATCGCGATCCCGACGATGTTCGCCGCGGCGTTCATGATCACGCCGGGCTCGCACCTGACGATGGCCGACTACTGGCGCTGGTGGGTGATCCACCTGTGGGTCGAAGGCATGTTCGAGGTCTTCGCGGTCGTCGCGCTCGGCCTCCTGATGGTGAACATGGGCCTCGTCACGCGGAGCTCGGCGACGCGCGCGCTGAAGTTCCAGCTCGCGATCCTGCTCGGCAGCGGCATCATCGGCATCGGCCACCACTACTACTGGATCGGCGCGGGACCCATGTGGATCGCGCTCGGCAGCGTGTTCAGCGCGCTCGAGGTCGTGCCGCTGACGCTGCTCGCGATCGAAGCCTTCGAGCAGTGGCTCGTCATGAAGCGCGGCGGCCGCGAGTATCCCTACCGCCACGTGTTCGGTTTCCTGATGGCCGTCGCATTCTGGAACCTGCTCGGCGCGGGCGTCTTCGGCTTCCTGATCAACCTGCCGAACGTCGCGTACTTCGAGCACGGCTCCTTCCTGACGGCGAATCACGGTCACGGAGCGACGATGGGCGTCTTCGGCATGCTCGCCATCGCGCTCTCGCTCTACTGCGTGCGCAACGTGACGACGGAGAAGGGCTGGAGCGATCGACTCTTCCGCATCAGCTTCTGGGGCCTGAACGCGGGCCTGCTCGGCATGTGCGTGCTGACGCTCTTCCCGGTCGGCATCCTGCAACTGCTGCACGCGCAGGAGCACGGTTTCTGGTCGGCGCGCAGCCTCGAGTTCTACCACTCGCAGCCGGTGCACTTCTTCCTGTGGCTGCGCATGCTGCCCGACTCGGTGTTCATCGCGCTCGGCGTGTTGCCGCTGGTGTCGGGCATGGTCATCGCCGCGCGCCATCTGCGGCCCGTCGATCCGTCGCCCGCGGGAAGGCCGGCGCGCGGTGAGCTCGATCGCGAAGGCAGCGAGCGCGTCGAGCCGCTGCTCGCGCCCGGTCTCGCGCTGCACGATTCGGCCTCCTGAGCGGAGGTCGTGACTCGGTGAAGGACGCGGCGTCTCGCACGGGCGAGGCGCCGCTTGCGTTGTGCGATGGAGCGCGCGAGCGCATCCCGCCGAGCGCGATGGAACGAATCGCGAGGAGGGGACGCGTGCCAGCGGTGCGGAGTCGTCGACGCGATCAACACGGTGCGCGCGGTCGTCGCGAGCTCCGTCGCCCGTCGCGAACCCGCACGATCTCGTGCGTTGCGGCGAGTTCGCGCGCCAACTCGAACCAGCGCTCGAACGCTTCCGCCATCGCCGGCCGCGCGACGATCGCGACTCGCGGGAGCTCGCTCAGCCGGCCGGAGTCCCGTCCGCGAGCGCCGTCAACCGATCGCCCTGCAACACGCGCACGCTCGTGCGCTCCGACTCGATCCAGCCGTCCTCCTGCCAGCGGCGCAAGAGGCGCGAGAGCGTCTCGGGCGTCATCGCGAGATGCGCGGCGAGCTCCTTCTTCGGCATCGAGAGCTCGATCTCGAGCGACTTGCCGACCGCGCGCGACGGCTGGCGCAGGAGCCAGCGCGCGAAACGCTCGCCGGCCTGGATCGTCGAGAGCTCGTCGACGCGCTCGACGAGCGTCATCAGGCGCATCGAGAGCGACGCGACCATCGCGGGGCCAAGGCGCTCGTCCTCTTTGAACAGGCGCAGAAGCGGCTCGCCGCCGATCTCGAGCAGCTCCGTGGGCGTCTCCGTCGCGGCGCAGCTCACCGGATAGCGACCGAACGTGAGCAACGCCGCCTCCGCGAAGCTCGCGCCGGCGTGCAGATGGTTCACGATCTGCTCTCGCCCGTCGGCGTTCGAGCGATAGAGCTTCACGACGCCCTGCCGCACGGCGAAGAACGCCTTGCAAGGCTCGCGCTCGAGGAACACGAGCGCGCCCGCCTCGAACTGGCGCAACTTGCAACCCGTCGCGATGCGCTCGACGAGGTCGCCCGGCAGCGACTTGAAGTGCGGGAGCTCGCGCAACATCGGCCGCAGATCGGAGTGCGTCATGCGCAGAGCATCCCGCGCGCGGGCACACGTTGTCCAGCGTTTGCGGTGGAGGAAGCGCGGGTGGACGCGACTCTCGTCGGGCTGCGCAACAGCGGGAGTGCCGCGCGGCGTCCGGTTCGGACGCGAGGGCTCGAGAGTCTGGTCCTCCTCCGCGCGCCGCGCTCTGCGCTCATCGGACGTCGCGCGCGGCACGACGCTACACTCTCGCGCCTCACGCATGGCGACGCTCTACATCGAGCCCTTCTCGGGGTTGGCGGGGGACATGTTCCTGGCGGCGCTCCTCGATCTGGGCGACGAGCGCTTCACGGTCGCGCACGTCGAGGAGCTCGCGCGCGCTCTCGTGCCGGGCGAGTGCACGCTCGCGCTCTCGACGGCGTGGCGGCAGAACCTCTCGGGAAAGATGCTCGACGTGCGCACGAGCGAGAGCGCGAACCCGCCGCATCGTCATCTGTCCGACCTGCTCGCGCTGCTCGAGCGCGCGCCGCTCTCGAAGGCATCACGCGAGCGCGCCGCGAACGTCTTCCGCCGCATAGCCGTCGCCGAGGGCCGCGTGCACGGCTGCTCGCCGGAGGAGATCCACTTCCACGAGGTCGGCGCGGTCGACACGTTGATCGACGTCGCGGGAGCGATGCTCGCGCTCGAGAAGCTCGGCGTCGAGCGCGTGGTCGCGCACGCGCCCGTGACGGGCACGGGAACCGTTCGATGCGCGCACGGGGAAATGCCCGTGCCCGCGCCGGCGGTGGCGGAGCTCCTGCGCGGCCGCGAGATGAACGTGAGCGGCGGCGGAGGCGAGCGCTTGACTCCGACCGGCGCCGCGCTGCTCGCGGAGCTCGTCGAGCGCTTCGAAGCGCCGTCGAACTTCATCGCGACAAAGATCGGCTATGGCGCGGGTCACAAGGATCCCAAGGAGGGTCCGCCGAACCTCGTGCGCGTGCAGCTCGGCGAGCTCGCGCCGCGTGCGCGCAGCGGCCCGGCGGACGGACGGACGACCTCGGCAACGAGCGATGCAGCGGCGGTCGGAGGCTCGCGCGCTGTGAGCACGGGATCCGCGCGCGTCGCGAGCTCCACGTCCTCCGCGGGTGCCCATCCGAGCGTGGAACTCGCGCGCGATGCCAGCGCTCCCGCGCGCGCGGAAGCGTGGCTGGTCGAGGTCAACCTCGACGACATGACGGGCGAGGAGCTCGCTCACGCCGCTCGCAAGCTGCGCGACGCCGGCGCGCTCGACGTCTGGTCGACGAGCGTGCAGATGAAGAAAGATCGCCCCGGCATCGTGCTCTCCGCTCTCTGCCGAATCGAGGCGCGCGCCGCGCTTGAATCGGCACTCTTCGAGCACACCACGACGCTGGGCGTGCGCTGGTCGCGCGTCGAGCGCATGGAATGCGGCCGGCGCGTGCTCGAGGTCGACGTCGGCGGCCACGCGATCCGCGTCAAGGTGCGCGAGCGGCCGCAATACGAAGGCTCGAGCCCTCTGGGCGAACGCGACCTCTCTCCCGAGCACGACGACCTCGCGCGCGCCGCCGCGCAGCTCGGCGTTTCTCTACGCGAACTCGAACGTCGCGCGATCGACGCAGCGCTGCACGCGCTCGACACCGCGCGTTGAGCACGAGGCCACGGGCTCGTGCGTCGACGGCGCAGCTGGCGCGCTTTATTCAGCACACAATCGCGGACGATGTGGGCCTCGCGAGACGCCCGGACGTCCCCGCCCGGCAGTTGACGAGGATGGCGATCACAAGGACGAGCGCCTAGTCTGGGCGTGCGATGGATGCGCTGCTCACGGGTCTCGTCGGCCGGCGGTTGAGCAAGCTCTGGTACGACGTGGAGTCGGACGGGTGGTACTTCACGTTCGACGAGGCGGGTTCCCTGCGCGTCGACTGTCGCTGGCGGATCGTCGCGTCGGGTCGTGTGGCGCTCGCGGACCTCGATCACGGGGAGCTCGTGGGACGCGAGTCGGTGATCGACGCGCAGCAGGAATGGAGCGCTTCGATCGACGGCGTCGTCTCGAGTGTCGACGTGCTGCTTCCGTCTGGCGATCTCGTGATCACCTTCGCGAACGGCGCGCGGCTGGAGGCGCAGGTGAGCTCGAGCCACTACGAAAACTGGTGCTTGAGTCACGAACGCCGCTGGATCGTCGCCGCCCCCGGCGGGCGCATCAACGTCGGCGAGTTCGCGCCCGGCGAGAACTCCTCGCGAGGAGCGATACCCGCGTGGGCCGAGCCCGCGCCGCGCCCAGCTCCCGCGCTCGCCATGCGCGATCTCGATCCGCTCTTCGCCGCGCTCGTCGGTCGAGAGCTCGCTCGGATCGGGCGCGAGGCCGAGTCGGGCGAGTGGCTCTTCGACTTCGGCGCATCTGTCCTGAACGCATGGGGTCCCTGGCGCATCGTTGTCGAACTCGGTGTTCCGATGACCGACTACGGCCCGATCCAGAGCGAGGTTCTCCGTCCCGAGGGTGCGCAGGAGTGGCGCCGCTGGATCGAGGGCCGAGTGACCGGCATTGAGCTGGGCACGCCCATCGGCGATCTCGCGCTCACCTTCGCGAACGGCGCGCGGCTGGAGCTGTGGGTCGCGTCATGTGGCTACGACAGCTGGCGGCTCGACTGCGGCGAGCGTTGGATCCGCGTCACGGACGGCGGTCTCGTGGTGACGGATGAGTCCGACGCGGAGTGAGCGCGCGTCACTTCGTCGCGGGAAACGCGGCTTGCGCGGACTCCTCACATCCGTCCGGTTCTCGAACGACACGCCGTCCATCGGCAACGACAGCGCAGTAGTCAGCAACGTCGCGAAGAACATGACGCTGCTCATCGCCCATCACCGAGACGACGGAGGAGTGTCCGGGATCCCCGTCGTTCGTGACGTGAGCCATCGACCTCGAACGGCGTGACGGCGAGATGCGGGCGAGCGGTTCGAGCTTGCCGAGAGCTCTCGTTCGGAGCGGACCGGCCGCGCCGCCGCGCGCGACGGTAGAGTGAGCGGGCGTCGAGGTCGTTCCTTCGGTCCCCAAGCGAGGTCCCCCCTGTGCGTCGCATTCACCCTCGTTCCGCGTCCGCGTTTGGTCTGATCCTCTTCTTCGCGTTCGCTCCGGCGTGCAGTTCGAGCGGGAGCGCGACCGCGAGCGCGAAAGCGCCGGCAGCAGCGCAGAGCACCGCCGCGGTCGGCAGTGAATCGAGGCCCCCGTCCGGCACGCGGCGCGACATGGCTCCGACACTCGTCGCCGCGCCTGCGCAGCCGGCCGCGGCGAAGTCCGAGCCCGTCAAGGCTCCGCGCGCGAAGGCGAGCTCGGTTCCGGCCGCGTTGGCGATCGAGCGCGTCATCGATCTCGGCACGCGCGATTCGCACGTCATGGAGCACCTCGATCATCTCGCCAACCGCATCGGTCCGCGCTTGACGGGCTCGCGCAACTTCACGATCGCTTGCGAGTGGGCGCGCGCGCAGTTCGAAGCGCTCGGCTTGCAGAACGCGCACCTCGAGACGTGGGGCGAGTTCCCCGTCGGCTTCAACCGCGGACCGTCGAGTGGTCGCATCGTGAAGCCGGAGCCGAAGGAGCTGCACTTCGCGACGAACGCGTGGACGGCGGGCACGCGCGGACCGACCCGTGGCAACGCGGTGCTCGCTCCGACGAACGAAGCGGAGCTCGACGCGCTGCGTGGCAAGCTGAAGGGTGCGTGGGTGCTCGCGGCGCCGACTCCACAGCCTCCCCGTCGCGACGCGACACCGCCCGCGGCGAGCGCGAGCGGCGACACGAAGCCCGACACCGCGAGCGCCGGCGCGCCGCGCGAGAATGCGCGTGAGCCCGCGGCCCAGCCCGCGTCGTCGACGGCGAGCGACTCGAGCGCGCGCGGCGGTCCGAACGAAGATCGCGCGAACGCACAACGCCCCGCGGCCGTGGACCGCGCGTTCCGCGACAAGCTCGAGAAGGTCTACGACGAGGAAGGCATCGCGGGCACGATCCGCTCGGGCCGCGGAGATCTCGTGCTGACGGGAGGCAACCAGAAGATCAGCTTCGACAAGCTCCCCAAGCGCGCCGCGATCACGCTGCTCGCGGCGGAGTTCAAGGAGATCAGCGAGCGGGTCAAGGCCGGCGAGACGGTGGAGCTCGAGTTCGACATCCGCAACTGGTTCGAGAAGGGACCGATCTCGCTCTCGAACGTGATCGCCGAGATCCCGGGCAGCGAGAAGCCCGACGAGGTCGTGATCGTCGGCGGCCATCTCGACTCGTGGGACGGCGCGACGGGCGCGACGGACAACGGCACGGGCTGCGCGACGACGATGGAAGCGGCGCGCCTGCTCGTGCAATCCGGCGCGCAGCCCAAGCGCACGATTCGTTTCATGTTGTGGGGCGGCGAGGAGCAAGGCCTGCTCGGCTCGGCCGCGTACGTGAAAGCGCACAAGGACGAGATGGCGAAGATCTCCGCCGTGCTCGTGCACGACGGCGGCACGAACTACTGCGCGGGCATCACGGCCACGCCGACGATGAAGGCACAGCTCGAGAGCGTGTTCGCGCCCGTGACGAACCTCGATCCCGAGATGCCGTTCAAGGTGCGCGAGGTGAAGGGGCTGTCGGGCGGCGGCAGCGATCACGCGTCGTTCCTCGCGGCGAACGTGCCGGGCTTCTTCTGGAGCCAGCGCGGCAAGGCGAACTACAACCACACGCACCACACGCAGTTCGACACCTACGACGCGGCGATCCCCGAGTACCAGAAGAACTCCGCCATCGTGATCGCCGTCGGCGCGCTCGGCATCGCGAACCTGCCCGACTTGCTCTCGCGCGAAAACCTGCGCGCGCCGGCGGGTGGAGGGGGTGGTGGACGGCGCCTGGGCGTGCAGCTCGCCGACAACATGACGATCGAGGAAGTGACCGAGGACGGTCTCGCCGCGAAGGCAGGTCTGCTCCCCGGCGACAAGCTCGTGAAGATCGGCGAGCAGACGGTCGCCGACACCGACGAGATGCGCACGGCGCTGCGCGAAGGCCCGGCGAAGACGAAGGTCGTCGTGCTGCGCGGCGGCAAGGAGATGAGCTTCGACCTCGAGTTCCCCGCCGATGCCGGCGGAGGTGGTGGACCTGGAGCCGCGCTCGGACGCCGATTGGGCGTGCGCTTCGGCGATGGCCTGACGATCGATGTCGTCACGCCAGGCAGCGCGGGCGATCAAGCGGGTCTCGTCGCGGGTGACGTGCTCACGAAGGTCGGCACGACCAGCGTCGCGAGCCTCGAGGACGCGTCGAAAGCTCTCACCGACGCGAGTGGCGCGACGAAGCTCACGGTCGCGCGCGACGGCAAGGACGTCGTCGTGACGGTGCCGCTGCCGGAGCGGCCGTAGCGCGCGCATCTCTCCGGCCGCGGTAT
>JBGATX010000120.1:0-17064 GCA_044228975.1 Planctomycetota bacterium
TGGAGCGGGCTCTTCGTCGCCGGTTGGGCGCTCGGACGGCTCGACCGCGTCGCGGCGCCGCGCCGGGCGGCGATCGTGGCGCTCGTGCTGCTCACGCTGGCGGCGCTGCCGATAGGCCTGGGGACGAGCGCCGGCGTCTTCTCGCCGGCCGTCACCGCGCGGCTGCTCGATCTCGCGCCCACGAGCTGGATCGTCGAGTCCGCGGGCGTCGACTGGATGCGTCATCCGGCGCTCTACGAGCCCGCGAGAACTTTCGATATCGGGCCCGAGCTGCGCGCGCCGTTCCGCGGCGCCCTTGCGGGGCCGTCGCTGCTTTTGTTGGGATGTGCGTTCGCCTGGATCGCCGCACGGCGCACGCCGAGCGCGGCCGCCGGCTCCTGAGCGCCGACGCGGCGTCGAGGCATACAGCGCATGGCCCTGCACAAGTACTTCTGCACCTTCCCGCAAGAGCTCATCTCCGAGCCGATCATCAGCCACACGCTAGGGGACAAGTTCGGCGTCGTGCCCAACATCCGCGCCGCGAGCATCACCGACGCCATGGCGCTGGTCGCGGTCGAGATCGAAGGCGACGAAGCGCAGATCCGCGACGCGGTCGAGTACCTCAAGCGCCGCGGCGTGCGCGTCGAGGAGATCCAAGAGGGTCGCTAGTGTTCCGTTCGCGGCGCGCTCGAGGCCTCGCACGTCCCGCGCACGCTCCGGCGACCTCGCGCGCCGTGCGCGGACGGATTCTCTCTCTCGCGCGCGCCGAGCGAGTGAGCTGCGCGCCCGCGCCGCGCTCGAGAGCTCTCGCGCGCCTCCAACGTGCGACGCTCGCGCTCGTCGCGCTCGCTTCGTGCGCGCTCGCGCTCGCGTGCCGCAGCTCGGATCGCATCGGCCGTCCGGCGCGCTGGCCGACGCCCAGCGCGGGCGCGGTCGCGAGCCAGCATCCGCTGGCGACGCAGGCCGCGCTCTCGATCCTCGATCGCGGCGGCAATGCGGCCGACGCCGCGGTCACGGCCGCGCTCGTGCTCGCGGTCGTGCATCCGCAGGCCGGCAACCTCGGCGGAGGCGGTTTCGCCCTGTGGGTCCCGCATTCCGGCGCCGCGCGCGCCTTCGATTTCCGCGAGACCGCGCCCGCGGCGATGAACGCGCGGCTCTACCTCGACGCGCGCGGCGCGCGCGTGGACGAGCGCTCGCTGCGCGGTCCCTACGCCGTCGGCGTGCCCGGTTCACCGCTCGGCCTGTGGACGCTGCGCGAGCGCTGCGGCTCGGGCTCCTTCTCCTTCGCGGAGCTCGCGGCGCCCGCGATCGAGCTCGCGCAACGCGGCTTCGCGGTCGACGCCGCGCTCGCGCGCGATCTCGCGCAGCCGCTCGTGCGCGAGCAGTTCGATCCCTCCGCCCGCGCTCTCTTCTTCCCCGGCGGCGAGCCGCTGCGCGCCGGCGCGACGCTGCGCCAGCCGACGCTCGCGCAGACGCTCAGCCTGCTCGCCAACGAAGGGCCGGACGCCTTCTACCGCGGGCACCTCGGCGCGGAATTCGTGCGCGCGATCGACGACCTCGTGGTGCCGGGCACGAACGAGCGCGCGCGTGGCTGGATCACCGCTGCGGACCTCGCCGCGTACCGGGTCGAGGAGCGCGAGCCGCTCGCCGGCTGGTTCCGCGGCTACCAGATCCTGACCATGCCGCCGCCGAGCTCGGGCGGCGTCGTGCTGCTGCAGGTGCTCGGCATCCTCGAGGGCTTGCCGCTCGACGCCGAGCGCGACCGCACGCGCAACGAGCAGGACATCGCGCGCTCGCGCGGCGAGGCGACCGGCGAGCGCGGCCTTTCCGAGCGCATGCTGCACTGGTGGATCGAGAGCCAACGCTGCGCGTTCGCGGATCGCGCCCGGCATCTGGGCGATCCGGCCTTCACCAAGATCCCGCTCGCGGAGCTGCTCTCCTCGGCCTGGATCTCCAACCGTCGCATCCACATCGGCGAGCGCGCGCAGCCGTCGGTCATTGCCTGGGTGCCGCGCGAGGGGCGCAACACGACGCATCTGTCGGTGCTCGATCGCGCCGGTAACGCGCTGAGCCTGACGACGACGCTCAACGAGACCTTCGGCAGCGGGAGCTACGTGCGCGCGCTCGGCTTCCTGCTCAACAACGAGATGGACGACTTCGCGCTGGCCGAGAACAGCCCCAACCAGTTCGGACTCGTCGGCGGAGCGGCGAACGCGCCGGCGCCGGGCAAGCGGCCCTTGTCGTCGATGACGCCGACCGTGTTGCGCGAAGGCGGCAATGCCAACGTCCTCGTCCTCGGCAGTCCCGGCGGTCCGCGCATCATCAGCTCCGTGCTGCAGGTGATCCTGCGCGCGACCGTGCTCGGCGAGCCGCTCGACGAGGCGATCGCGCGCCCGCGCCTGCACCAGCAGTGGAGCCCGGCCGAGACGTTCTTCGAGCCGGGCTTCGATCCGCGCCTGATCGAGGCGTTGCGCTCGTTGCGCGGTCATCCGACGAAGGTCGAGACCGAGAACTTCGGCGCCGTCGAGGCGATCCAGCTCAACGAGCTCGGAGGCCTGCCGCGCGCCGTGAGCGATCCGCGTCGCGGCGGCGGGGCGGCGGTGCAATCGCCGCGTTCGCGCCGCACGCAGTCGAGCGACGGCGGCGGCTGACGCCCGCGTCGACGATCGACTTCGGGGCTCGCGCCGGAGCGCGCGCTCGGCCAAGATCTCGGCCCGTGAGCCGAGCTCCGCTGCAACGTCCGACCGCGCCAGGCCGCTTCCAGCTCGTCGCGCCCTTCGCGCCGACCGGCGACCAGCCCCAGGCGATCGACAAGCTCGCGACGGGCATCCAGGAGCAGGCCGCGCACCAGTGCCTGCTCGGCATCACGGGCTCGGGCAAGACCTTCACGATGGCGGCGGTGATCGAGCGTCTGGGCCGGCCGACGCTCGTGCTCTCGCCCAACAAGACGCTCGCGGCGCAGCTCTACAGCGAGTTCAAGGAGCTCTTCCCGCACAACGCCGTCGAGTACTTCGTCAGCTACTACGACTACTACCAGCCCGAGGCCTACGTGCCCTCGACGGACACGTTCATCGAGAAGGACGCCAGCCGCAACGAGAACATCGAGCGCCTGCGCAACTCGGCCACGCGCTCCCTGCTCGAGCGCCGAGACGTGATCATCGTCGCCTCGGTCTCGTGCATCTACGGCCTCGGTTCGCCCGAGAACTACGCCGCGATGGCCTTGCCGCTCGCGCGCGGGCAATCGATCGAGCGCGAGGACCTCTTGCGCAACCTGACGCGCATGCAGTACGCGCGCAACAACCTCGACTTCAAGCGCGGGACGTTCCGCGCGCGCGGCGACGTGATCGAGATCTTCCCGGCCTACGAGGACGAGGTCGTGATCCGCGTCGAGCTCTTCGGCGACGAGATCGAGAGCCTCGTGCTCGTGAACCCGCTGCGCGGCGAGGTGTTGAGCGAGTCGGATCAGCTCACGATCTATCCGGCGAACCAGTACGTCGCGCCGCACGAGCGTCTCGTGAAGGCGATCGAGAACATCGATCTCGAGCTGCGCGAGCGCCTCGAGGAGCTGCGCTCGAAGAACCGGCTGCTCGAGGCGCAGCGGCTCGAGCAGCGCACGCGCCACGACCTCGAGATGCTGCGCACGACGGGCGTCTGCAACGGCATCGAGAACTACTCGCGCTACATGGACGGACGCTCGGCCGGCGAGCCGCCCTTCACGCTGCTCAACTACTTCCCCGAGGACTGGATCGTCTTCGTCGACGAGAGCCACGTGTCGTTGCCGCAGGTCGGCGGCATGTACAAGGGCGACCGCTCGCGCAAGGAGACGCTGGTCGAGCACGGCTTCCGCCTGCCGAGCGCGCTCGACAACCGTCCGCTGCGCTTCGAGGAGTGGGAGAAGCTCGTCAAGCAGGCCGTGTACGTCTCCGCGACGCCCGCGAAGTACGAGATGGAGCATTCGCAGGGCCGCGTCGCCGAGCAGATCGTGCGTCCCACGGGCCTGCTCGATCCGGCGATCGAGATCCGTCCGGCGCGCACGCAGGTCGACGATCTGCTGGCCGAGATCCGCAAGGTCGTCGCCGCCGGCTGTCGCGTGCTCGTCACGACGCTGACCAAGCGCATGTCGGAGGAGTTGACGACCTACTACGCCGAACTCGGCGTGCGCGTGCGCTACCTGCACTCGGAGATCGACGCGATGGAGCGCTCGTCGATCCTGCGCGACCTGCGCCTGGGTGTCTTCGACGTGCTGGTGGGCATCAACCTGCTGCGCGAAGGTCTCGACCTGCCCGAGGTGTCGCTCGTCGCCGTGCTCGACGCCGACAAGGAAGGTTTCCTGCGCTCTACGACGTCCTTGATCCAGACCTGCGGCCGCGCTGCGCGCAACGCCGACGGGCGCGTCGTGCTCTACGCCGACAAGGAGACCGACTCGATGCGCGCCGCGGTGGGGGAGATGCGCCGGCGCCGCGCGCGCCAGGAGATCTACAACGCCGAGCGCGGCATCACGCCGCGCACGATCCTGAAACCCGTGCGCGATTCGATCGAGTCGCTCTACGAGATGGACTACGTCGAGCTCGCGGGCGCGCCCGAGAAGAAATCGCGCGGCGCGCGCAAGCAGGACGACGATCCGGCGCTCTCCTGGACCATCGAGCGCCTGCGCGGCGAGCTCGCGAAGCTGCGCGAGGACATGCTGCACGCCGCGACCGAGCTGCGTTTCGAGGACGCCGCGCGCCTGCGCGACCGCGTCAAGGAGCTCGAGACGCTCGAGCTCGCGCGCTGACGCCTGCGCGGGGAGTCGCGGACGCCCTCACTTCGGTCCGGCGCTGCTCGCGCCCGGCACGATGCGGCCCGCTTCGTCGGTGATGCGCACGGCGCCCCAGTACGGCCAGTCGTCGCGCGTGTCGCCAGCCGGTCCGCCGTCGACGCGCAAGTGCAGCTCGGAGGGAGCGTCGGAGTCGAACCACGTGTCGAGTCGGACATGCCCGCGGTCGGTCGCGATGTTGCGCGGGTCGAGCGTGCGCTCGTAGACCGTCGCGAGGTCGACGCCGTCGCGCACGAGCACGGCCGAGAAGCGCGCTCCGTCGCTGTCGCGTTTCGTGTAGCTGCGCGGCATCAGGCCGAACAGTCCCTCGAGGCGCAGATGGCCGGCCGGGACGGAGAACACCAGCGACGACGGCACGTCGACGGCGCGCGCGCGCATGTCGGGGAACGTGACCATGTGGCTCGCGGTCTTCGGCACGACGCGCAGCGGCGCCGTGTCGAACATCGAATCGCAGGGCGCGACGAGGCGCGCGAACTGCGGATCGGGCTCGAGATCGGCCGCCTCGATGTACTTCATGCGCACCTCGTCCTGGTACATCCACGCAGCGGCCGGGCGCTCGAGCGCGATGCGCACCGGCCGCGCGACGGCCTCGCCGCCGCGCCATTGCAGCCAGTCGCTGTTCAGGCCGATCCACGGGTCGGCGATGAACCCCCCGCGCGCCATGCCGGGGACGATGCGGCTCCTGAAGATGCGACCGTCGTCGAGGCTGACGACGATGAAGAGCGGCGGCGCCTGGTCGAGCGTCGTGCGCAGCTTCCCCGCGAGCGTGTAGCGCACGTCGAGCTCGAGCACGTGCGCCCGGCCTTCGATGCCCGCGAGCTCGACCGTGTCGCCGAAGTGCAGCGTGCGCTCGAGGCGCGTCGTGCGCTTCAACGGGCGTCCGCGACGCTCGGGCGGCAGGCGTTCGAGCAGCACGTCGTCCATGTCGCACAGGACCGGCGCGTAGTCGCGCGCCAGCACCTGCAGCGCAGCCGCGTCGTCGAGCGTCGTCGGCCGGTAGTCGAGCGAGAACAGCTCGAGGATCACGAAGCGCGGCGCGCGCTCGCTCTCGAAGAACCGCGCATTGAGCTCGGCGAGGTGCGGCGTGAAGGTCGCGTAGCTCTGGATGACCGGCCGCACGGTCAGGTTCAGGCCGTTGAGCACGGCGACGCCGTGCTGGCAGGGCACGACGTCGACCGTCGCGTCGCCGACGTGCGGCTTGATGCGCTTCAGCTCGAACTTCGTGCGCGCGATCTGGAGCTGCGGGCCGATCTCCGCGCGCTGCTGTTCGGGGTGCAGCACGTACGCCGCCGAGAGCGTCGACTGCAGGCTGACCTGGGCGATGCGCGTGTGCAGCGACAGGGCGCCCGGCTGGAGGAGCAGCATCCCCGTCCAGAACGCATGCAGCGCCAGGACGTGGCGCAATCCGGCGAGGATCCTCGCGGGCCAGACGCGCGCGCCCTCCGGCGTGAAGAGCAGGTAGGCGAGCGGCGGCGCGGCGAGGAAGTAGATCATCGGGTGGTCGGCCGCGCGCACGAAGCCGGCCTTGTACGCGACGAACATGCTCGCGGCCCATGCGGCGACGACTCCCGCGTCGCGAGCACGGCGCACGCCGCACGCGAGGCGCGCGACGCACATCGCGAAGGCCAATGCGATCGAGACGCGGCCGTCGGTCTGCGTCTCGGGGACCGCGTCGAGCGACATCGCCTCGCTGTACCCCGACGCGATCTCCATCGAGCGCGAGACCCACATGGGGAAGTTCGCGAGCGACTGGCCGCACACGAGCCACATGAGCGCGAGCCAGCCGACGAACGAGCCCAGGCAGAGGAGCGCGCTCTTGCGCTGCCGCTCGAGCGCGAGCGACGCGCACGCGCACGCGACGACGATGCCGCACAGCACGAGTCCGGTCGATTTCTCGAGCGCCAGGACCGCGAGCGGAAACGGCGCGAGGCACAGCACCCAGCGCCGCGACAGCCCGTCGAGGAGCAGCATCGCCACGCTCGCGATGCTGATCAGTCCCCACACATTGCCCTCGGTCGGGATCAGGGATGAGCCCCTTGAAACCCACCTCCCAGAGCCACATGCGCGCCGGCTCGATCTCCCCGACCCACAGTCCCGAGTGGATGCCTCCGAGCGGTCCGTACGTCCAGACCACATCGGGCCCGAACTGCCGGTGGTGCAGGAACGCGTCGATCATCAGCCAGCACCACGAGCCGTCGGTGCGGCCCTCGTTCAGCGGCACGCCGACGTTGACCTTGCTGATCCACAGCACGAAGCCGAACACGACCAGGGCCGCGATCCGGGGCAGTTTCGACGCGGGCGAGCTGGCTCCCGGGGCCGGGGTCGGTTCGGACATGCGCGGGGAGTATACGCGCAGCGCGAGCGCGCGCGCGTCGCCGAAGCAGCGCAGGCACCCGCTGCAAGAGCAGCGCAAGCGATCGACCGCCGCCCGCGCTCCGCGCACGCGAGGGTTCGAGCTCGTGCTTGCCGCGCGCGTTCGCGCTCTCGATGCTCTACGCGCGACGGTCTAGAGACGCACACGCATGAGCGAACCGCGCTGGTCGATCGACGGAGTGCCCGAGAGGCCGGGCGTCTACGTCTTCCGCTCGCAGAGCGGAGCCGTGCTGTACGTCGGCAAGGCGGCCAACCTCAAGGAGCGGCTGAAGAGCTATCGCCGCGCGGGAGGAGACGGCAGGCTCCTGATCCGCTTCCTCGAGCAGGAGGCGCACAGCGTCGAGACGATCGTCACGCGCACGGAGCAGGAGGCGCTCCTGCTCGAGGCCGAGTGGATCAAGACCCACCAGCCGCCGCACAACGTGCGGCTCAAGGACGACAAGTCGTTCCTGATGCTCAAGCTCGACACGCGCGGCCCGTTCCCGCGCTTCGAGTTCGTGCGCGCGCACAACGAGGACCCGCGCGAGACGCGCGGCGTGCGCGGCGTGCGACTCTTCGGACCGTTCGCCACGGCTTCGGCGCTGCGCGCGACGCTCTCGGACCTGCACCGCGTCGTTCCGCTGCGCGACTGTCCCGATTCGGTGCTCAACCACCGCTCGCGGCCGTGCCTGAAGCATCAATTGGGTCTGTGCGCGGCGCCGTGCGTCGGCTTGATCGACGCGTCGGCCTACGCAGAGCTCGTCGAGCGGGCCACGCGCATCCTGCAGGGCGAGACGAGCGAGCTCGAACGCGAGCTCGAGGAACGCATGCGCTCCGCCGCGGCCGCGCTCGAGTACGAACGCGCCGCGGCGTGGCGCGATCGGCTCGCGGCGTTGCGCCGCACCGTCGAGGGCCAGGGCGTGCAGCCGCGCGATCGCATCGCGCGCGACGTGCTCGGTCTCGCGCGCAGCGGCTCGACGGCGATCGTGCACCGCCTCGCGTTCCGCGATGGACGTCTCGCGGAGAGCCGCACGCACGTCTTCCAGAGCGAATTGCCCGACGAGGAGCTCCTGCACCAGGTCGTGACCGCGCTCTACGCCGCCGGCGTGCGCGCGCCGCCCGCGGAGCTCGTGCTGCCCTGCGAGCCGAGCGATCGCGAGCTGCTCGAGCACGTGCTCGGCGGCGCGACGAGCTTGCGCCTGCCCGGCCGCGGCGAGCGCCAGCGCATGCTCGATTTCGCCGGCGAGAACGCGCGCAGCGCTCTCGTGCGCCGCGAGCGCGAGCGCGCCGACGAGGAGCAGGCGTTGAACGAGCTCGCGCAGCTCCTCGATCTCGACGGACCGCCCGAGGTGATCGACTGCTTCGACATCTCGAACCTGCAGGGCACGAACGTCGTCGCGAGCCGCGTGCGCTTCCGCCGCGGCCACGCCGATCGCGCGGGCTACCGGCGCTTCAAGGTGCGCAGCGTGCTCGGCCAGGACGACTTCGCGTCGATGCGCGAGGTCGTGCTGCGCAGCTTGAAGCGCGGCGTCGAGGACGGCGACCTGCCCGATCTCGTCGTCATCGACGGCGGCGCGGCGCAGCTCGAATCGGCGCTCGCCGCGCGCGACGAGGCGGGCGCCTTCGACGTCGACATCGTCGGTCTCGCGAAGGCGCGCTCGGAACGGCGCGTGGGGAGCTCCGGCGGCGAGAAGCGCACGCTGGCGGCGAGCGAGGAGCGCGTCTTCCTCCCCGGAGCGCTCGAGCCGCTCGAGCTCGCGCGCCACAGCCGCTCGCGCGCGCTGCTCGAGCGGCTGCGCGACGAGGCGCATCGTTTCGCGATCACGTTCCATCGCAAGGAGCGCGGCCGCATCGTCTCGCGCCTCGATTCGATCGCCGGTCTCGGCCCGCGCAAGCGCCGCACGCTGCTCGTGCGCTTCGGCAGCGTCGCGGGCGTGCGCGCCGCGAGCGTCGAGGAGCTCGCGCACGTCGAAGGCATCGGCCCCGAGCTCGCGCGCCGCATCCACGACGCGCTGCGCGACGAAACTTAGGGGGGCTGCGTGCACGCGGCGCGCGCCACGTCAGCCGACGAGCGCGCGCGGCGCGTCGTCGGAGCTCGGACGGCGAGCAGAAGAAGAGCGGCAGACGCGAGGTCTGCCGCTCCCGGGCACCACCGGAGCCGCGCGACGTCCAAGGGGTTGCGGTAGGACGCCGCACGACGGTGACTCACTTGCCGGGCGTGCAAGGTCAACTCGCGTGCCAGGGCGCGCGCGGTCGGACAGGGTCGCGCGACCGACGCCCCGCGGACGGCGCCAACGCGGATTTCGAGGCCGAAAACGAGGCCCGCGGCCGCGGGAGGTCCGCGTGCGAGTCCACGTCCTGGATGCTCGAATCCTCGCCATCCGGGTTCCGGATCGGATCGCCGGGCCGATCCGGAGCGCACGCGGGCTTCAGGCCCGCGGATGGTAGAGCCGGTGCAGGCTCGTCACGTGCTCGCCGTCGACGTGCGTGTAGACCTCCGTCGTGCGGATCGAGGCGTGGCCGAGCAGCTCCTGCACGCTGCGCAGATCGGCGCCGCCTTCGACAAGGTGCGACGCGAACGAATGCCGCAGCGTGTGCGGCGAGACTTTGGCGCGGATGCCGGCGACGAGCGCGTAGTGCTTGACGACGCGCCACGCGTCGAGGCGCGACAGCGGGCGACCGCTCTTGCTCAGGAACACCTGCGGTGCTTGCAGATGTCCGCGCAGGCGCACGCGACCGCCGTGCAGCCAGGCATTCAGCGCATCCTTCGCACGCACGCCCAGCGGGACGAGGCGCGTCTTGTTGCCCTTGCCCGTGAGGCGCACGATCGAGAGCGCCGGCTCGAGCGCGTCCGTCCGCAGACCGACGGCTTCGCTGACGCGCGCGCCGGAGGCGTAGAGCACCTCGAGCAGCGCGCGATCGCGCTCGCCCTTCCACGTGCTCGCGTCGGGCGCGGCGAGCAAGCGATCGACGTCGTCGTTGCCGAGCACGTTGGGCAGCGCGCGACGCAGGAGCGGTGCGCGGATCAACGCTGTCGCATCGCGCTCCATCCGTCCCTCGTGCACGAGGAAGCGCAGCAAGAGGCGCAGGCTGACGAGATCGCGCGCCACCGTCGCTTCCGCGAGTCCTCGCGCGCGCCGCGCGGCGAGGTAGTCGACGACGCGCTCGGCGTCGAGCTCCGACCAGCGCGTGAGCCCGAGCGGCTCCATCCAGCGCGCGAGCTGCGTGAGATCGCTCGCGTAGCTCGCGAGCGTGCGCTTCCCGAGTCCCGCCTCGACGCGCAGCGCATCGAGGAAGTCCGCGAGCTCCGCGCGCGCAGCGGGCGAGAGCGGCAGCGCGTCGCGTTCGGCGTCGCGCTGCGAACCCGGGAGCGCCGTGCGCGCGCTCCCGAGCCGCGCTCCATGCTCGCGAGGCTTGCGCGTCGAGGATCGCGCGGCGGGCGATCTCGCACTCGCCGATGTCGGCGCTCGCGCGCGATGGTTCCGCCGTTCGCGCGGCTCCTCGAGCACGGTCCGCGCGGCGCGCGCGCGCTGCTTCGCGCCATTGGATCCTGTGTCCGCGCTGGCCATGGCGGCGAGCCTGCCGAAGCCATGGAAGGGGCGCAAGGCGCCCTTGTGACCGCGCGGGGTCGTCCCTATACTCCCGCCCCCTCATCCCGCCCGCCCCCTGGCGTCCTCTCGCCGCGGTGCCGCCAGCCGATCCCACCTCATGAGCAAGAAACTCACGCCGAAGGAACTCGAGGACTACGAACAGCGCCTGCGCGGCCTGCTGGCGTTGGTCACCGGCGACATCGACAAGCTGGAGCAGGAGGCGCTGGGCGAGAATGCGCTGCCGACGGAAGCGAGCCCCGACGGCGGCTCGGACTACTTCCAGGAGTTCAGCCTGCAACTCCTCGAGCGCGACGAGACGACGGTGCGCGAGATCATGTCGGCGCTCGAGCGCATCAAGGTCGGCAGCTACGGCACCTGCGAAGGCTGCGGCTCGGCGATCCTCAAGGAGCGCTTGAAGCTCATGCCGCACGCGCGCAACTGCATCGAGTGCCAGCGCAAGGAAGAGGAAGGACTGCTCTGACGCGCGCGCGTCGTCGGGCTCCGAGCGCGCCGAGATCGAGGCGATGACGTCCACGCCGAGCGTCGGAACACCTCCGAACTCCGCGCAGCCGGCACCCGTGCCGCCCGCGCCCGAGGTTCCCGAGACCATCGAACGCGCGCCGGCCGCGATCGTCGCGCGGCGCCTCTTGATCGTGGCCGCGCTCGTGGCGCTCGATCTGTGGAGCAAGGCGGCCGTGTTCCGCTGGCTCGAGCCGGTCGAGGCCGAGCACGGCATGTCGTACTGCGCGTGCGGCCACGCGCGCTATCCGCTGCTCGGCGAGTGGTTCAGCTTCATGCCCTCGCTCAATCCGGGCGCGGCGTTCGGCAAGCTCGATTCCGTGCCGTACCTGCTCGTCTTCGGGCGCGTCGGCGCGGCGCTCTTCCTCGTCTGGCTGATCGTCCGCAGTCCGCTGCGGCGCCCGGTGTTCAACACGGCGCTGCTCCTGGTGCTCGCCGGCGCGCTCGGCAACCTCTACGACAACCTGCTGCGCGCGCGCACGCTCGTCCACGACCGGCCGTACGCCGAGCGTCCGTTCGGTCCGGTGCGCGACTTCATCGACGTCTACTTCCACGCCTGGGACTGGCACTTCTGGACGTTCAACGTCGCCGATTCGTGCATCACCGTCGGCGCGATCCTGCTGCTCGCCTGCGGCCTCTTCGCGCCGCGCGCGAAGCACGCCGTCGAGCTGCAACCGGCGCCGTAGAGCGGTTCGCGCGGGCCCGCGACGCCCCCGACGAGCCTCGACAGCGCCTTACGACCGGCCTACATTGCCCGCATGGCGCGCCTCTCCCTGCGGCTGGGTCCGCTGGAGCTCGAGAATCCGCTGATGTCGGCCTCGGGCACCTTCGGCCACGGCCTGGAGATGCAGCACATCGTCGCGCCGAGCGCGATCGGCGCGTGGGTGAGCAAGACGGTCACGCTCAAGCCGCGCCCGGGCAACCCGGCACCGCGCATCTGCGAGACGGAAGCGGGCTTCCTGAACTCGATCGGCTTGGAGAATCGCGGTATCGACGCGTACGAGCGCGACGTGCTGCCCGCGATGCAGCGCGCGCCGACGCTCGTGATCACGAACATCGGCGGCGAGAAGGTGGAGGACTTCGTCGAGCTCGCGCGGCGCCTGTCGGAACACCCCGCGGTCGACGCGCTCGAGGTCAACCTCTCCTGTCCCAACGTCCAGGAAGGCAAGCTGCCCTTCGCCACGGATCCCGCGATGGCGGCGCGCGTCATCCGCGGCGTGCGCGCGGCGACGAAGCAGCCGATCTTCGCCAAGCTGTCGCCGAACGTCTCGCGCATCAGCGAGCTCGCGATCGCGTGCGAGGAAGCGGGCGCGGACGGCATCACGGCGGTCAACACGGTGCTCGGCATGCGCATCGACTGGCGCACGCGCCGTCCCGGGCTCTACACGATCCAGGGCGGCTATTCGGGCAGCGCGATCAAGCCGATCGCGTTGCGCTGCGCGTGGGAGTGCGCTCGCGCGGTGAAGATCCCGGTGATCGGTTGCGGCGGAGTCGTGTGCGCCGAGGACGCGCTCGAATTCCTCGTCGCCGGCTGTCGCGCGGTGCAGGTCGGCACGGCGTCGTTCGGCGATCCCGGACTGCTCGGTCGCATGGCGACCGAGCTCGCGCGCCTGCTCGACGAGGCGCGCATCGCTTCGATCGAGGAGCTCGTCGGCACGCTGCGGCCGTGGCCCGCGCCCGACAACGCGGCGACCCAGGCCGCGAGCGCGTGCGCTCCGCCGACCGCGCGCTCCTCGCCGGCGGCCGCCGGCGCGCCGCCACGCCGGCGCGACCTTAAAGCCAGCCGCGGCGCGCGCCGCGAGCGAGGGACCCGACCGGTGCGCTTCGAGGAGCTGACTCCCGCGCACGTGCGGCGCGCGGTGGCGCTGTACCTCGAGATCGCCTGGCCGGGTGACCATCCGCGGCCGCGCGTCACGGCCGCCGATCTCGAAGGCGCGAACACGCTGCTGGAGCTCTTCAAGCGCTTCGAGAAGCCGCGCAACAGCGAAGGGCTCTCGACGCAGCGCTACACGCTGCGCCTGGGCAACACGCGCTACCCGTTCATGAAGTTCGTCGTGCAGGAGTACCTCGTGCAAGGCGAGTACTTCTTCTCGGTCGACACGCACGACGACCTCGACGTGCGCTCGGACAACCCCGACTACGACGCCTGGCAGGAGCTCAAGCGCTTCAACGCCGGCTTGAAGCAGCGCATCGAGGCCGCGTGGTGCGCGGCGGGCCTGCCCACGCATCGCGAGCTGCGCGCGCTCGCCGAGGGGCTCGCGCAGGTCGAGCGCGAGAGCGAGAAGCGCGCACGGGTCCTGGTGGTCGACGACGAGACCGACATCTGCCGCGGTCTCGGCGCGCTGCTCGAGGGCCGCGGCTACGACGTCGAGCTCGCGTACGACGGAAGGCAGGTGCTCGAGCGTTTGAAGCGCGAGCCCTTGCCCGATCTCGTGCTGCTCGACTACGCGATGCCGGAGCTCGATGGAGAAGAGGTCCTGGCCGAGATTCGCGGCGACCCGCGCCTCTCGAAACTGCCGGTGCTGCTCGCGACGGCGTCCTCGATCCAGCTCGATTGCGTCCCGCGGGCGTCGGGCTTCCTGCGCAAGCCCTACGCGCGCGAGGTGCTCTTCGCGATGCTGGCGCAGCTCCTCGAGGCTCGCCGGGCGTGAGCCGCGGCGCGCACCGGGCGCCTGGCGGAGTTCCGCTCGCGAAGAGCCTCGGATTCAGGCGTCGCGCGTCCGGGGCGTGACGATTCCGCTCGGGACGCGCACGCCGGACCGCGGAACGCCTGCCGGCACCCGCGCGGGTCGGAATGGCATGCCGGGAACTCGCCTCCCGGCGCGCTCCGAAGCGATCTTTTGGACGCCACCCTTCTCCGCGCCCGGTCGAACGACTTAAATAGGCCCCTCCAGAAACAGACCGCGAAGACCGAACGTGCCCTGGCGCCGCGTGCGCCCGCAGGGCGCGGCCGCTCGAGGGGGTGCCGGACGCCATCGCGCCCCTCGGAGCCGGAACGGCGCGCGGACTCGCTACGCCAGGACGAAAGCCACGATGGATTGGGAAGCATTCCAGGACAAGCTCAAGAAGTTCGGCGAGGACACCGGCGACTTCCTCAAGGGGATGTTCGGCTCGCGCAACGAGCGCGTCGTGAAGGCGCTCGAGCCGCAGATCCGCGCGATCAACGAGCTCGAGAGCTGGGCGAAGAGCCTCTCCGCCGAGCAGTTCCAGCAGCAGACGGCCAAGTGGAAGAAGGAGATCCAGGCCGGCGAAAAGCGCCTGGAGGACATCCTGCCCAATGCCTTCGCGCTCGTGCGCGAGGCTTCCGTGCGCACGCTCGGCCTGCGCCACTACGACGTGCAGCTGGTGGGCGGGATCATCCTGCACCGCGGCGCGATCGCCGAGATGATGACGGGCGAGGGCAAGACGCTCGTCGCCACGCTGCCGCTCTACCTGAACTGCCTCGAGGGCAAGCCGGTCTACCTCGTGACGGTCAACGACTACCTCGCGCGGCGCGACGCGGCGTGGATGGGACCGATCTACGACTACCTCGGCGTCGCCGTCGCCGCGATCCAGAGCGACATGACGCCGTGGGAGCGCCTGCCCGTCTACTCGTGCGACATCGTCTACGGGACGAACAGCGAGTTCGGCTTCGACTACCTGCGCGACAACATGAAGAACCGCGTCGAGGACCAGGTGCAGCGCGTGCTGCACTTCGCGATCGTCGACGAAGTCGACTCGATCCTGATCGACGAGGCGCGCACGCCGCTGATCATCGCCGGCCCCGCCGCGGACACGAGCGACAAGTACCGCGCGGCGGACACGGTCGCGCAGAAGCTCGTCAAGGAGGTGCACTTCGAGGTCAAGGAGAAGGAGCGCGCCGCGAACCTGCTCGAAGCCGGCATCGAGGAAGCCGAACGCCTGCTCGGCGTGCCTTCCTTCTACCAGCCGCCCAACGAGGACTGGCCGCACTTCATCGAGAACGCGCTGCGCGCGCACCACCTCTACCAGCGCGACAAGGAGTACGTCGTCGAGGGCGACGAGGTGATCATCGTCGACGAGTTCACCGGTCGAAAGATGCAGGGCCGGCGCTGGTCCGACGGCCTGCATCAGGCGGTCGAGACGCGCGAGGGCCTGAAGCCGCGCGAGGAGAACCAGACGCTCGCGACGATCACGTACCAGAACTACTTCCGCATGTTCAAGAAGCTCGCGGGCATGACCGGCACGGCGGTCACCGAGGCGGGCGAGTTCCTGAAGATCTACAAGCTCGACGTGATGTCGGTGCCGACGAACGTGCCCGTCGTGCGCTTGGACAAGCACGACATCGTCTACCGCACCGAGCCCGAGAAGTGGAAGGCGATCATCGACGAGATCGACGCGCGCCACAACGGACGGCCCGCGTCGACCGACGAGAAGGGCAACCCGATCCCCGCCGTGTCGCCGGGCCAGCCGATCCTCGTCGGCACGACGTCGATCGAGAAGAGCGAGAAGCTCTCGAAGCTGCTCACCGATTCGGGCATCCGCCACGAGGTGCTCAACGCCAAGAACCACGAGCGCGAGGCCAACATCATCGCGCTCGCCGGCGAGAAGGGCGCCGTGACCGTCGCGACGAACATGGCCGGCCGCGGAACCGACATCAAGCTCGGCGGCAACTTCGAGCATCGCCTGGCGAAGGCGCTCGAGGAGAAGGGCCTCGTGCAAGGCGACATGGAGCACGCCGCCGAGATCGCGAGCGTCCGCGCCGAGGTCCGCGCGAAGTGCGACGCCGACGAGAAGGAAGTGCTGGCGCTCGGCGGGCTCTACGTGCTCGGCACCGAGCGCCACGAAGCGCGCCGCATCGACAACCAGCTGCGCGGCCGCTCGGGCCGCCAGGGCAACGCCGGAGAGTCGCGCTTCTTCCTCTCCTTGCAGGACGACCTCATGCGTCGCTTCTACAAGGACTGGGTCACCAACGCGATGAAGCGCATGGGCATGGAAGAAGGCGTGCCCATCGAGTCCGGCATGGTCACGCGCGCCATCGCTCGCGCACAGAAGAAGGTCGAGGACTACCACTTCGAGATCCGCAAGAACCTCCTCGAGTACGACGAGGTCATGGACAGCCAGCGCAAGGAGATCTACACCGCGCGCCAGCAGGTCCTCGAGGGCCGCGGCACGCGCGAGATGGTCTCGATCATGCTCACGGGCGCCGTGACGCGCGCCGCGCAGCGCACGTTCTTCGAGGATCCCGAAGGATTCCGCGGCTGGTTCCAGCGCATGTTCGGAGCCGAGCTCGCAACCGAGGCCGCCGTCGCGGCGACGCGCAAGAACGCGCTCACCGACGACGTCGTCAAGCTCGTGCTCGCTCGCTACGACGAGCGCGAGGCGCAGTCCACGCCCGAGATGATGCGCCAGATCGAGCGCTACCTCCTGCTCAACACGATCGACACGCGCTGGAAGGACCACCTGCGCGCGATCGACGCCTTGCGCCAGGGCATCGGGCTGCGCAGCTACGCGCAGGTCGATCCGAAGAACGAGTACAAGCGCGAGGGCTTCCTGCTGTTCGACAAGCTGAAGCAGGCGATCGAGGACGAGATCGCCGGCCTCGTGCTGCGCATCGAAGTGCGCCGCGATCCGCCGCCTCCGCCGATGGCGCGTCCGCCCGTTGCCCGAACTCCCTTCGCCGCGAATCCGACCGCCGCTCCCGGACTGCCGGCCGGCGTCACCGGACTCGGACGGCCGACGACGCCGCCGCCGAGTGCGCCCCCGGGCGCGCCGCAGACCGCGGCGCCCGCGGCTCCGCCGACCGCGCCGACGCCGGGCTCCGCACCGGCGGCTGCGCCGCAGGCTCCC
>JBGATX010000121.1:0-17110 GCA_044228975.1 Planctomycetota bacterium
CTTCGTCTCCAACCGCGTGCTCATGCCGAGGATCAACGAGGCGATCTTCTGCCTCATGGAAGGCGTCGCCACGCGCGAGTCGATCGACACGGTGATGAAGCTCGGCATGAACCACCCGCTCGGGCCGCTGCAGCTCGCCGACCTGATCGGATTGGACGTGTGCCTCGACATCCTCGAAGTGCTGCACGAGGGCCTGGGCGACGACAAATACCGGCCGTGTCCGCTGCTTCGACGCATGGTCGCGGCGCAACGCCTCGGTCGAAAGAGTGGCAAGGGCTTCTACGACTACGCCGCTAGCTGACTCGCCGCCTCACCGACGCCGCGCAACCCTTCGAGTCTCTCCGAGAAACGCCCCGATGGATTTCCAGCTCACCGAGCAGCAGACCCTGATCCGCGACATGGCGCGCAGCTTCGCCGAGAGCGAGCTCCTGCCGCGCGCCAGCCAGATGGATCGCCAGGGCTCCATCGACGCCGACATCTTCGAGAAGATGAAGGAACTCGGCCTGTGGGGTCTCACCGTCCCCGAGGAATACGGCGGCGCGGGCCTGGGCAACCTCGAGCTCGCGCTGGTCCTCGAGGAGATCAATCGTGCCTGCGCGTCGACCGGTGTCACGCTCTCCGTGCACAACAGCCTGTTCAGCGCGCCGATCCACCGTTGGGGGACCGAGGAACAGAAGCGCACCTGGCTCCCGCGCCTCGCGACCGGCGAGATCATCGGCGCCTACTGCCTGACCGAGCCCAACGCCGGCTCCGACGCCGGCGCGTTGCGCACGACCGCGCGCGCCGACGGCGACTCGTGGGTGCTCAACGGCACGAAGGTCTGGGTCACCAACGGCGGCACGTGCGGCGTGATGATCGTCTACGCGCGCACGGGCACGCTCGAATCGCGCGCGAAGGGCATCAGCGCGTTCCTCGTGCCGAAGAACACGCCCGGTCTGTCGGTCGGCAAGAGCGAGAAGAAGTGCGGCATCCGCGCGAGCTCGACGACCGAGATCTTGCTGGAGAATGTGCGCGTTCCCAAGTCGGCGCTGGTCGGCAAGCTCAACGACGGCTTCACGGTCGCGATGGACACGCTCGACGGCGGGCGCATCGGCATCGCAGCGCAAGCGGTCGGCATCGGCCGCGCGTGCCTCGAGGCGGCGGTGAAGTACTCCAAGGAGCGCGAGCAGTTCGGCCAGCCGATCGCGAAGTTCCAGGCCATCCAGTGGAAGCTCGCCGACATGTCGATGCGCCTCGACGCATCGCGCCTGCTCGTGCACAAGGCCGCCTGGCTGCGCGACCGCAAGGAGCGCTGCACGCAGCAGGCGGCCGAAGCGAAGCTCTTCGCGTCGTTGACCGCGAACTACTGCGCCGACGAGTGCCTGCAGATCCACGGCGGAGCGGGCTACACCGACCACTTCCACGTCGAGCGCCTCTTCCGCGACGCGCGCATCACCGAGATCTACGAAGGCGCGAGCGACATCCAGCGCATCGTGATCTCGCGCGCGGTGCTCGGGGCCTGAGCGACGCGGTTCGCGGTGTCCACGCTGTCATGGGCGCGCGAGCGCGCTATCATCGACGCCCCATCCGCGGACAAAGTCATGAAGCTCCTCACTCGCCCTCTCCCCGCCGCCTGCATCCTCTGCGCCTTCGCGCTCGTGCTCGTCGTGCTCGCGTCGAGCTGCATCTTCGTCGCGAAGTGAACGCGTGAGCCGGCCGCTCGAATGGAGCCGGCTCGCAGGCTCTCGGAACGAGCGCTGCGGGAGTGGTTCCGCGCTCGCGCATGGCGCTGGGAGACGCGCACGGTCGTCGTGGACTCACCTGCTTCGACTCGCGCGTATCTCCACGTCAGCAGCCAGCTCCGCGTCAGGTTGATTCTTGCTGGGGTGCAGCGGGCGCCCGCAGCTGTGCCAACACGATCCGGTCAGGAGCGCGAGGCCGCGCCGCGAATCGGAACGAGACGTGTCGCGTGTCGTCAGCGAAGACTCACGCTCTGCCTTCGGCCTCGTCAGCGCTGGTTGGAGTGTCGTGTTCGTCCGCCAGCCCGCGAGACAACTCTTCCTCGATCTCCTCGATCGTCGGCAAGCTCGTGTCGAGCGGCTCCGGCAGCGCGCGCACCAGTTGGTACTCCGCCACGCCGATCGGCTTGTCGATGCCCGACAGCGCGTACTCGGCGACCAGCTTGTTCTTCTTCCTGCAAAGCAGCAGCCCGATCGTGGGCTTGTCATCCGGCGCGCGCACTTGCGCATCGACCGCGGACAGGTAGAAGTTCAGCTTGCCCGCGTGCTCCGGCTCGAAGTCACGCGCTTTCAGCTCGACGACCACGAAGCACTTCACGCGCGTGTGATAGAGCAGGAGATCCAGGAAGAACTCCTGCCCGCCGACCTCGATGCGGTGCTGCCGCCCGACGAACGCGAAGCCGGCTCCCAGTTCGAGCAGGAAGCGTGTGACGTGGCGGATCAGCGCGTGTTCGATGTCCCGCTCGTGAGCCTCGTCGCCCAGGCCGAGGAAGTCGAAGTGATACGGGTCCTTCAGGATCTGCTTGGCGAGTCCGGCTTCCGCGGCCGGGAGCCGGCGCTCGAAATTCGTCACGGCCGCGCCCTGCCGCAGGTGCAGGCGCTGGCGGATGTGGAGTGCCAGGCGGTCGCGCGGCCAGCTTTGCTGCGCGGCCTCTCGGGCGTACCAACCGCGCAGGTCTGGCTCTGGCAGCTGCGTCAAGAGCGTCACGATGTGGAACCAGGGCAATTGGGCAGCAGGCTGCTGCCCAATTTGGAGGTCGGGACACGCTTGCGCGAAGTTCCTCATGTACTTGAGGTTACGCGTGGAGAAACCACGAGCGTCCGGGAAGGCCTCGCGCAGGTCGGCCGAAAGGCGATCGATGACCTTCGCTCCCCAGCCCTGCCGGGACTGGCGCTCGAGGATCTCTCGCCCGATGTGGTGGTACAGGCGGATCTGCTCCGCGTTGACCGCGAAAACGGCCTGCTGCCGCGCGTTCTGGATCCGCTGCTTCAGCTCGCGCAGCCAGTCCGAGTAGTCCGCGGGGATCGGGAGCGGGGAGCTGGTCATTGCGTGAGTTCCGCGAGCCTCGCGTTGATGCTGTCCGGGATCCTACCGTCGAAGCGATCGGGGCCACGGCGCTCGGAGAGCCGGGCCGGAGATCGTGCCGCTGTCGTCGGATTCGAAACCGGTGAGTCGCTCTTCGGTGCGCGCCGGGGAGCCGAGCGGCACGCGCTGAAGTTCTCGACGCACCGCCCGACGATGACTCACGAGCTCGCGCTCGAGCAGATCACCAGAGCACCGAGACACCATTCGTCACATTGAACGTCTCCGGCATGCAGAAGCCAGGCACGACGTCGCGGTAGTGCGTTTGGTAGTAGCGCGTGAGCCCGCTCCCGGGCGCGACGAGGCCGCGCACGGAGACCGGCAGATCGCCGGCCTGCGGGAAGGAGCTCGCTCCCGCCGCGCTGGTCTTCATGCCCAGACGGCGCAGCGTTCCGCCGACACAGCGCACGCCGTCGCCGAAGAGTGCTCCGCCCGGTTCGCTCGCGTCGCCCTGGAGGAAGATGCACACGGCGTTCGGCGGCGTTCCGCGCGCGTGCAGCACGAGCGAGTCGGGGTTCGTGAGGCCGCTCGCGCCGAGCTCGGCTCCCGCGGCGTTCGCGGAGTTCGCGCAGCCGCGACCGAACGCGCCGACGTTGGTGCACGGGCACGAGGTCGTGACCAGCGCATCGACGCCGTCGCCCGCGCAGAAGCTCGCTCCAACCGCTTCGCACTCGTCGGGCAGCCGATCGAGGTCGACGTCCTGCGCTGTTCCCGCGGCGATCTCGACCCGGTCGCGCACGCCGTCGGCGTCGCAGTCGAGCGACATCAGCGCGAGGTTGCAGCGCGCTCCGCAGCGCAGCTGCACGATGGATCCGCCGAGCGCGTCGAGCGCGGGAGGCAGGGTCAGCAGTCCGGCGTTCATGCCCCAGCTCCGCGCGCTGCCGTCGTCGAGCAGCACCGAGCTGTGCCAGCCTCCGCCGTCGAACAGCACGACGCGCCTTCCCGGGGGAAGCGTCGGGACGTTGCACTGGCCGAAGATGTTCGAGCCCCAGGCCACGAGCCGGCCGTCACTGCGCAACGCGAGCGCGTGAAAGCCTCCGCAGCGCGCGCGCACGTAGCTCATGCCCGCCGGCAGCGCCGGGACGTTCAGCAGGCCCATGCTGTTGTCACCCCAGATCACGAGCGCCCCGTCGCTGCGGAACGCGAGCGTGAACACGTTCCCGGCCTGCACGTCGACGTAGGTCGTGCCCGCGGGCAGCGCCGGCACGTTGCCCTCTCCATAGAAGTTGTCGCCCCAGCAGACGATCGCTCCGTCGCTGCGCAGCGCCGCGCTGTGTCGGAACCCCGCGTCGGCGCGCACGTACCTGAGACCCGCGGGGAGCGCCGGCACGTTGAGTTGTCCGTAGGTGTTGTCGCCCCAGCACACGATCCTCCCGTCGCTGCGCACCGCGACCACGTGGCGGTCACCCGTCGCGACCTCGCGATACACGACGCCGCTCGGCAGCGGCGGCACGAGGTTCTCGCCGAAGTAGCTCTCGCCCCACGTGACGAGCGATCCGTCGTCGAACACGGCCGCCGCGAAGTGCTCGCCGGTGTCGATGGACCGATAGCGCACGCCCGGCGGCGGATGCGGCTGGTTCCAGCGCACGTACGAATCCGAGCCCCAGCTCACCACGGAGCCGTCGCTGCGTCGTCCCAGCGAGTTGCGGTTGCCCGCAGCGATGTCGACGTACGTCAAGCCCGCGGGAAGCGGCGCGACGTCGATCTCGCCCCACGGATTCGGTCCCCAGCAGATCACGGAACCGTCGCTGCGCCGCGCGACGCTGTGGAACGCGCACGCGGCGATCTGCACGTAGGTCAATCCCGCCGGGAGCGCGGGCACGTTGCACTCGCCGCTGGAGTTGATGCCCCAGCACACGATCACGCCGTCGTTGCGCAGCGCGACGCTGTGGTTGAAGCCTGCCGCGACGGCCGTGTAGAGCGTGCCCGCGGGCAACGCCGGAACGTTGAGCTGTCCGTCGCCGTTGTCGCCCCAACACCTCACCTGTCCGTCGTCCAAAAGACCCAACGAGTGACCCCATCCGGCGGCGAGCGAGACGTAGCTACGTCCGGGCGGCAAGGCGGGTGCGTTGCACTGGAGGGTGTCGTTGCGTCCCCAGCCGATCGCCGAGCCATCGCTCAAGATCGCGATCGAGAAGTCCGACCCGCCGGCGGCGTCGACGAACTGCAATCCGGCGGGCAGCGCCGGGACGTTGCACTGTCCCCACACGTTGCGGCCCACGGCGACAAGCGAGCCGTCGCTGCGCACGCCGAGCGAGTGGCTGCCGCCGGCGCGGAGCTTCCGCCACGCGAGCCCCGCGGGGAGCGCCGGCAGATTGCATTCGCCTTGACCCGCCGAACCGCGACACTCGATCGCTCCGCTCGCGCGCGTCGCGATCACGTGATATTCGCCGCTCTCGATCGCGACGAAACCCGCGGGCTCTTCCGGCCCGATGGAGCCGAACGTCGTGTCGCCCCAGCCGACGACCCAGTCGCCGCTCTGCGCGCTCGCGAGAACCGCGCAGAGCGCGACGGCGAACGCATGGGAGAAGAATGCGGCGAGCGCGCCGCGCGTGCGCATCTTCGACGGCTGGATCGCGACCATGTCTCGCTCCTCGTCGAGCGACCGGCTCCGCGGCACGCGGCGGTTGCCGCGCGCGTGACCGATCCACGACGCGTGCACTCTAGCTCACGTGCCTCGCGAACGGTTCGCGCCGCCGTCGAGGTGCGCCGCTTTCTCCCGGGAGCTCGAGCAGCGGAGCGCGGAACGAGCTGTGCGTCGGGCCGCTGTCCGCGCGAGCCGACGCCTCAGCGAAAGCTCATCCCGCGCAGCAGGCCGGCGTTCGCGCGTCCGGCGGCGTAGGTCGAGCTCGCGCTCGCGCTGCTCGCCCATTGAGATCCGCCGAGGCCGACGAGCTCGACCGCATCGATCTCGTTCCAGCCGGCGACGCGATCGGTGTCGAGCGCGACGCGCAGCGCGCGGATGCGGTAGCTCGTCGTCGCGAAGGCGATCTCGAACGGGCCCGAGTGGCTCGCGGGCGACGCGCCGGTCCACAGGACGTGCCATGAGCCGGACTCGTCGCACGCGCGCAGCTCCGCGAGCGCGCCGGGAGCGTTCACCTCGTGCACGCGCACCGCGCTCGCGCGATCGGGGTTCGCGTAGTGCAGCTCGATCCACTGCACTCCCATGTCCTGCTGCGCGGAGGCCCACGCGTGCCGATCGTCGTGCAGCGGATCGGCGTCCGGCGGGCCGACCATCTGCATCGGCGACCAGTCGGCGACGTTTCGCTGCGCTTCGCGCGCTCCGCGCAGGACCGCGATCACCTGCTCGTCGGTCTCGACCGCGAGCCAGCGCTCGACGAATTCGACGAAGGGCGGCGTGGGGAACTCGCCGATCTTGTGAGCCGCGGCCAGACGCACGGGTTGCTGCAAACGCTGCGCGAGATCGAACGCGGCGAGCGCCGAGTCGAGGTCGACTCCGTCGAGGCGCGAGATCAGCACGTGGATCCAGCGCTCGTCGCGGCACGTGCCGAGCAGGCGCACGATCGTCGCGTTGACGTGCTCGCTCGCGAGCTCGAAGAGCGTCTCGAGCGCCGCGTTGCACAGCGCCTCGTCGTCGCTCCAGGTCCAGACGAGCGCTTCCAGGCGTGCGGCGAACGGCGCGTCGGCGACGATGCGGAACGCGGCCAGCGTGGCGAGCCCGAGCGACTGCGGCGGGCGTTCCTGCAGCACGGCGAGCAAGGATTCGGGCACGCGCGTGTCGGCGCGCAGGCCGCGCTTGCCGAACATGCGCACGAGCGCCGTGCGCAGCGCGAGCGGCCGCGGGGACTCGCGTGCGAGCGCGCCGATCGGCTCGACGAGCTCCGCCACGTACGCATCGACCACGAGCCGGAAGTACTCCGAACCCTCGCCGCCCGAGGCGAAGGACGCGACGTACTGGTCGAGATACCAGCGCGCATCGCGATCGAGCGCGCGGCGCGTGTCGGCGGAGGGCGCGTGCTCTCCCGTCGCGTCGGCATCGGGCGCACGCGGGGGCGGAACGCGCGAGAGCTCGCTCGCGCCGCGTTCGAACGCCCGCAGGCGTTCCGTGAGCTCGCTGACGCGCGCCTCGAGGCTGGCGATGCGCGCGTGCAAAGCCGCATCGTCGCGCTCGGGCGCTGGCCGCGCGTCGCGCAGGCCGAGCACGATCGCGAACACGATGGCGACGGCCGCGAGCGCGGCGAACGTGAGAGCGGCGGCGGGCTTCATGGGACGTCGAGCGGCACGGGCACGCGGGCGCTGGAGCCCGCGCGGTCAGCCTAGCGCGCCGCGAGCTGGCGCGGGCGTGCGTTGGCCGCCGTCCGGGGTCGAGCGCGAAGTCCAGGCGTCGGGGGCGACGCCGCGCGCGCGGATTCTCGCGCGTGGCGTGCTTCCCGGCCGCCGCGCGGCGATGATCGCGCCATGAAGTACGGCGCACGCAACCGCATCCAGGCCAAGGTCACCTCCGTCAAGAAGGGCGACGTCATGTCGCTCGTGAAGCTGAGCGTCATCGGCAAGGCGAACATGGCCTCGGTGCTGACGACCGAGTCGCTGGAGGAGCTGAACTTGAAGCCCGGCGAGAAGGTCGAGCTGATCGTCAAGGCGATCCACGTGCTCGTGGTCAAGAAGTAGCGGCGCGACGAGCGCGATCGACGCGAGCGACGGCGTCGCAAGCGTCGCCACGTCGCCGAGCCGCGCGACATGCGCCCGTCGCCGCGTCCCACGAACGCCCGACCCATCAACGCCGCAGGGTGATTTCAGCGTCCCATTCGGGCTCGATCGCGAACTCGCGGGCGGGTCGCACGCCGATTCAATCGCGGCGCACGTGTCCCCGCGGATGTCGCGCGCCGCCGAGCGCGTGCTCGCGTAGCTGTCGCAGGCGGGCAGCCGTTGCTGTCCCCGCCGCGGCGATGGTCTCCGCGCGCGCGCAGCGCGGAGCGGGCCTGTGACACCGGCGCGCGATCGCGCCGGGCGTCGCGTCGATTTGCGACGAGCCGGCGATCGCGCACACGCAATGCCCATGCTGGCGCCGCAACCACGTCAGACCGTGCCGGACATGGCATTGGGGAATCCGCGCCCACGGATTCCACGCTGCGCCGAGAGCCCGCGCCGAACTCTACGCCGTCGAGGACGCTGACGGACCTCGGGATCGCGCGCTCCATGCACGTGTACGACGCGGGCAACGGCGAGGCGCCCGCACTCAGCTACCGCATCGACACGACACCGCGGTCGAGGAGCTCTGCACGGGAGCGCCGCTCACGGACATCACGGCCGCTCGCGTTTCGCGACTACGACCGCGTGATGAATCCGCGCATTGGCAAGCCGAACTCGTCACTCTCGGTCGGCAACACGCGCTTCATTTTCAGCCAAGCGCTCCGTTGGCTCGCAGAGAGCTGCGTTGGTGGCGACGGCGCCGCTGCCCGCGGCGGCACCGCGTTGGCGGGGGGAGGCGCGGGCCGCGTACGTGCTCCGCGGCCCGAGTCCTGTTCGCCGACTGCAGGTTCCAGGCAGCCGCATGGCCACCTCGAGCGCTCACATCGGTCGCGTTGCCGATTCTCCCGATCCGCCGTAGAGTTCGTCGATTGGAGACGGCGCATGTCACTCGGTCGACTTGATCATCTCGGCTTCGGCACCTACTCCGCGCCGGAAGCTGCTCGCCTTGTCGGGATCAACGCGTCGCGCGTGCGCCGCTGGCTCGGTGGGTACGACCACGCGACCGGCTCGAGCGCACCGGTGTGGCGGGGCGAGTACCTCCGCCGCGATCGCTTCCTCGAACTCGGGTTCCGCGACCTGATGGAGCTCCGCGCCATCAGCAAGTTCCTCGTACACGGCGTCTCGTGGCGCGTCGTGCGCCGTGCACACAAGCGTGCCGAGGATCTCGTCGGACACCCGTTCCCTTTCAGCACGAAGACGTTCTCGACGAACGGCAAGCTGATTTTTGCCGAAGCGGAGACGCTGGGCGACCCCGATGCACCGCCGACGGACGTGTGCACCGGCCAGGGCTACTTCGACGAGATCACGAAGCGCATCACGATGGGAGTTGATTACGGTGACGATCTGTTGCCCGAGCGGTGGTTGCCGCTTGGCCGGCGGCGTCAGGTGATCATCGACCCGCATCGCGGCTACGGCCAGCCGATCGTCAAGCGCGAGGGCGTCCCAACCCACGTGCTCCAGGCCGCGGTCGACGCCGGCGACTCACCGCGGAAGGTGGCTCGCTGGTTCGAGGTGAGCCTGGCCTCGCTGCGTGATGCGCTCGAATTCGAACGTCAGCTCGCTGCTTGAGACTATTCATCGACAACTGCCTCCCACCACGTTTCGCGCGCACGATGCACTCGTTCTACGAAGAGGACGGGCACGAGTTCGTGCATCTGCGCAGCCGATTCGATCACGATCCAGGTGATACGGCATGGATGCCGCAGCTCGTCGAGGAAGGCGGTTGGTGCGTGATGACCAACGATCGAGGCATTTCGCGGAAGCCTCGTGAGCGGGAGACCTGGATGGGCCGCCCCGTCATCGTGTTCTTCCTCGCGCCCGGCTGGGATCACCTTCGGCTGGGGCGAAAACAGGAGAAGCTGTTCGGCGTGATGGACGAGATCATCGACGTGTCGAAGACCGCGCGCCCAGGGACCGGATACGCCGTCCGGGTGAACTCCACAGTGGTGCGCCTGTTCGAGGGACGGTTCCGACGCTGAGCGAATGGCCACTACGTCGCTGCGCTCGCTTCTGCGCCGAAGCAGGTCGAGAGCGAGAGCTCGTCGGGGATCGCGGCAGGGTCGCCGCGCGTCCGCCGTGCTTGCGAGAATTGTCCCGGCCGCCGCTGCGCGCGCTCTCTCGAGAGTGCGGCGAGTTCGCGTCCCGCTCGCTACCATGCGCCGCTCGTGCCGCCCCCCGACGCCACTCAGCACCCGCTCACGTCGCGCCTGCTCTCCGGCGACAAGGGCGCGCTCGCGCGCCTGATCTCGTGGGCGGAGAACGCGGATCCGCGTTTCGCCGAGGTGATGCAGAGCCTGCACTCGCGCCTCGGGCGCGCGTGGCGCGTCGGCATCACCGGACCGCCGGGAGCGGGCAAGAGCACGCTCGTGAACGAGCTCGCGCGCTTCGAGCGCGCGGCGCAGAAGACGATCGGCATCCTCGCCGTCGATCCGTCGAGCCCCTTCACCGGCGGCGCGCTGCTCGGCGATCGCATCCGCATGGAGGAGCGCACGGCCGATCCGGGCGTCTACATCCGCTCGATGGCGAGCCGCGGCTCGCACGGCGGTCTCGCGCGCGCGGCGGTCGATGCGTGCGATGCGATCGACGCGTTCGGCATCGACGAGATCCTGCTCGAGACCGTCGGCGTCGGTCAGGCCGAGTACGACATCGTCGCGGCGACGGACAGCGTGCTCGTCGTGCTCTGTCCCGGCGCGGGCGACGGCGTGCAGGCGATGAAGGCCGGCATCCTCGAGGTCGCCGACATCCTCGTCGTGAACAAGGCGGATCTCGCCGGCTCCGACCGCCTCGTGCTCGATCTCGAGGAGGCCGCGCACGTGCGCCACACGAACCTGAACCACGGCGACGACGACTGGACCGTGCCCGTGCTCGCGGTCAGCGCCGGCAAGGGCGAGAACCTCGACGAGGTCTCGCGCTGGATCGGGAAACACCGCGCGTGGCTCGAAAACGGGCGCTTGCAGCACGTTCGGGCGAGCAAACGGCTCGCGCACGTGCGCCGCACGGTCGCCGAGCGCCTCGACGAGGCCGTGTGGGGGACGCGCGGCGTCGCGGACCTGGCTCAAGACCTCCTCTCGAAGGGCCGTCCGACGTACGATGTCGTGAAGATCGTGCTCGACAGCGTGCTGTCGGGTGCTCTCGGTCACGACGCTCGATCGGCACCACCTGCTCGAACGGACTCGGCCGACCGCCCTGATCGAAACGATCGCCAACGAACGGACACACGATGAGCGCATCCCAGTCCACGGGAGCCATGGGTATCCGGCCGGTCGACGGCCAGGCCGCGTGGGAGCAGGCCTTCCGCGCCGCGAAGGCGCGCGAAGCGAACTTCACGACGATCTCCGGGCACAAGCTCAAGCCGCTCTACGGACCGGAGGACGCGCAGGTCGACCCCGAGAACGATCTCGGCTTCCCCGGCCAGTTCCCGTACACGCGCGGCGTCCATCCGACGATGTACCGCGGTCGTCTGTGGACGATGCGCCAGTTCGCGGGCTTCGGCAGTGCTCAGCAGACGAACGAGCGCTTCAAGTTCCTGCTCGAGCACGGACAGACCGGGCTCTCGACCGCTTTCGATTTCCCGACGTTGATGGGCTACGACTCGGATCACGAGTACGCCCGCGGCGAGGTCGGGCAGGTTGGCGTCGCGATCAGCTCGCTCGCCGACATGCAGACGCTCTTCGACGGCATCCCGCTCGGCGAGGTGTCGACGTCGATGACGATCAACGGGCCGGCGCCGATCCTGCTCGCGTTCTACATCGCGTGCGGCGAGCGCCAAGGTGTGTCGCCCAAGGATCTGCGCGGCACGGTGCAGAACGACATCCTGAAGGAGTATCAGGCGCAACACGCGTGGCTGATTCCCGTCGAGCCGGCGCTGCGCATGATCACCGACGTGATGAGCCACTGCGCGAAGCACGTGCCGCAGTGGAACACGATCTCGATCAGCGGCTACCACATCCGCGAGGCGGGCTCGACCGCGGCGCAGGAGCTCGCGTTCACGCTCGCGAACGGCATGGAGTACGTGCGGCGCGGCAAGTCCGTCGGCCTCGACGTCGACGACTTCGGTCCGCGCCTCTCGTTCTTCTTCGACAGCCATCTCGACTTCTTCGAGGAGATCGCCAAGTTCCGCGCCGCGCGCCGCATCTGGGCGCGCAAGATGCGCGACGTCTTCGGCGCGAAGGATCCGCGCTCGTGGATGCTGCGCTTCCACACGCAGACCGCGGGCGTGTCGCTGACGGCGCAGCAGCCCGAGAACAACATCGTGCGCACGGCCTTCGAAGCGATGGCGGCCGTGCTCGGCGGCACGCAGTCGCTCCACACGAACTCGATGGACGAGACGCTGGCGCTGCCGACGGAGAAAGCGGTCAAGATCGCGCTGCGCACGCAGCAGGTGATCGCGGAAGAGACCGAGGTCGCGCACGTCATCGATCCGCTCGCGGGCTCGTACTTCGTCGAGGCGCAGACGAATCGCCTCGAAGCCGAGGCCGAGAAGTACTTCGCCGAGATCGAGAAGCGTGGCGGCGTGGTCGCGGCGACGGAAGCGGGCTGGATCCAGCGCGAAATCCATCGTTCGGCGCTCGCGTACCAGCGCGCGCTGGAGCAGGGGACGAAGAAGCTCGTCGGCGTGAACTGCTACCAGGAAGACGAAGGCGGCGCGCCGAAGATCGAGATCCTGAAGATCGATCCGAAGGTGGAGCGCGAGCAGCAAGAGCGGCTCTCGGCGCTGCGCAAGAAGCGCGACTCGACCAAGGCCAAGCGAGCGCTCGACGACATCCGCGATGCGTGCAAGGGCAACGACAACCTGCTCCAGCGCTTCATCGCCGCCGCGCACGCCGACTGCACGCTCGGTGAGATCGCCGACGTGCTGCGCGAGTCGTTCGGCAAGTACAAGGAGCCGAAGATCCTGTGAGCGCGACAACACCCAAGCTCCGCTCATGGTGGAGGTACATCGGCGGCCTGCTCATCCTCGGGTTGGCGGGGAACGCGGCCTGGTACGCGGCGCGGCTCCTTGGCGCCTGCCTTGGCTGGGGCGTCATGCCGGACACCCGTGATCTGGCTTGGCTCGCGTTGGTCACGTTGATCCTCGCAGCTCGGGTGTTCGTGAGCTCGATCGCGCGTGACCGCGCCAACGCACGCGAGCGCCGCGCACAGCGTGACGAAATCCCGGGCTTCGGCCGTCCCAGCTGAGGACGAGCTTCAACGTGAAGACCTTCCTCGTCATCGTCGTGACTGCCCTGGGCTCGCTCTCGCTCGTGCTCGCTTGGATGGGCGTGAAGACGATCGGCAAGGGAATCGGCGTGTACGAGACCGAAGGCGCGCACGCCGATCTCAATGGCATCTATCTGATGCTCGGACTGGTGCAGCTCGTCGGCGCGTTCGTGGCACTCTTCGCGCTCTACCGCTTCACGAAGACTGGCCGCCTGCTCAGCTCGCGCCCGCCGCCCGCGCCGACTTCGTCCATCCGCGAACGCGCGCTCGCGAACCTCAAGGCCGCGCAGAGCTCACGTAGCTGAATCCCGCATTACCGACAAGAAGATCCGCGTCCTCGTCGCCAAGCCCGGGCTCGATGGGCACGATCGCGGGGCGAAGACCGTCGCTTCCGTGCTGCGCGACAGCGGCATGGAGGTGATCTACACCGGGCTGCACCAGACGCCGGAGATGATCGCCGACGCGGCGCAGCAGGAAGACGTCGACGTCGTCGGCCTCTCGATCCTGTCCGGTGCGCACATGTCGCTCTTCCCGCGCGTGCGCGAGGAGCTCGTGAAGCGCGGGATCGGCGACGTGCTGCTCGTCGGTGGAGGCATCATCCCCGGCGAGGACATGCTCAAGCTCGAGCAGCAGGGCTTCGCCAAGCTCTTCGGCCCGGGCACGAACACCGAAGACATCGCCAACTACATCAAGACCGAGATGCAACGCCGCTGGACGACCGCTGGAGAACGTCGATGAGCACCGAGCGCGACATCCTGAACATCGACGAGGCCGCCGAGCTGCTCGGCGTCAGCGTCAAGACCTTCAACAAGGTGCTGCACACCGAGAACATGCCGGCGCGCAAGATCGGCCGCGAGTGGAAGTTCTCGCGCGCGGCGCTGATCGCCTGGGTCGGCAACGGACGCTCGCAGGATTTCTACGACGGCCAGAACGGCCAGCTCGAGGGCGATCTCCCCGCGCACAACGGCGAGCGCGAGCACGTCATCCCGCGCCCCGAACCGGAGCACGCCCCCCTCGACAAGCCGCGCGCGCGACGCACGGCCGGCTGGCAGCTCGACCTCGACTGACGCGCGACCGCGCACCCGAATCCACCACTTTCCAAGACCTCGCGCGCCGCGCACGAGCACGAAACGATGCAGACCGAAGCCCCGACGACCTACAACCTGCCCTCGATCGCGCACGCCTTCGACTTGACCGAGGAGCAGCGCATGATCCAGAGCACCGTGCGCGAGTTCGCGCGCGCCGAGGTCGCCCCGCTCGCGGCGGAGATCGACGAGAATCACCGTTTTCCGCAGGAGACGTGGCGCAAGATCATCGACCTCGGACTGCCGGGGATTCCGTTCCCCGAGGATCTCGGCGGCTCGAACGGCGGCACGCTCGCCTATTGCCTGGCGGTCGAGGAGATCTCGCGCATCTGCGGCTCGACGGGCTTGACGCTCGCCGCGCACGTCTCGCTCGGCACCTTTCCCATCTACAAGTGGGGGAGCGAGCGCCTGCGCCGCACGTACGTGCCCAAGCTCATCGCGGGCGAGTTCATGGGCGCGTACGGGCTCACCGAGCCGAACGCGGGCTCCGACTCCGGCGGCACGGAGACGACGGCGCGCCGCGACGGAGATCACTACGTGCTCAACGGCGCGAAGTGCTTCTGCACGAACGCGAACTACGCGGGCACGTTCATCGTGACCGCGGTCACGGATCCGAAGCTCGGCGCGAAGGGCATCAGCGCGTTCGTGATCACGAAGGGCACGAAGGGCTTCACCGTCGAGCCCGGCGAGAAGAAGCTCGGCATGCGCGGCAGCGATTGGGCGAGCTTGATCTTCCAGGACGCGCGCATTCCGAAGGACCAGCTGCTCGGGCCCGAGGGCGAGGGCTTCAAGACCTTCATGAAGACGCTCGACGGCGGGCGCATCTCGATCGGCGCGCTCTCGCTCGGCATCGCGCAGGGCGCGTACGACGTCGCGCTGCGCTATGCGCAGGAGCGCGAGGCCTTCGGCGGCAAGCTCTCCGATCTGCAGGCCGTGCAGTTCAAGCTCGCGAACATGGCGCTCGACATCGAAGCGTCGCGCCACCTCATCTACCACGCCGCGCGCTTGAAGGACGCGAACAAGCCGTACGCGAAGGAGGCCGCGATGGCGAAGCTCATGGCCTCGGAGTGCTCGATGCGCGTGACCTACGACGCGATCCAGATCCACGGCGGCTACGGCTACTCGCGCGAGTACCCCGTCGAGCGCATGTGGCGCGACGCGAAGCTGTGCGTCATCGGCGAGGGCACGAGCGAGATCCAGCGCTTGATCATCTCGCGCCAGATCCTGCGCGAAGCGCGCGTCTGATCGTCTCTCCATGAGGACGGCGGAACGGCGCGCGAGCGACGCCGAGCCGGCGTGGTCTCGCGTCCGCGAGGCGTGCGCGGTGCCGCGGACGTCGGGCGTGGTGTCCCGTGACGAACGCCGGGCCGCCCGGGCGATCTCTGCCGGCTCGAGCGCGGACTCGCGGCGCGGCGTGGAGCTCGAATGCGCTCAGCTCCTGTGCACGGGCGCACGCTCGCGTCCGTCGACGGCGCCCAGGCGCCCGTCGCACCCCGCACTCGCGCGCCGAAACCCGTATCCGCCGCGCGCGAGGGTCCTAGGGAGGGAGCGGTGCGCGATTCGCCTCGCGCGGCGTCCCTGGCCGGGCGGACGTCGAGCCGGCGAACGCCGAGCGAGCGCCGCCGGAGCTGCTTCCTGGACGGGTTAGACTGGATTCGCACCTGGCTGGAGAGATCACGATGCACGTCCCCTCCCTCGTGTTCACGGTGCTCGTCGCCGCCGCAGCCGCGCGCGCGCAAGTCGGCACGGACCAAGCGTATGTCGATCCGCGCCTCCCGCCCAAGGGCGCGATCAGCGGTGGAACGTCGCTTTCCCCGTTGCCGGTGGGAACGACATCGAGCCTGATCGGCGGGTCCGACTCCTGCGCGACGGCCGAGGTGATCTCCGGCACCGGCTTCTTCTCATTCGACCTCACGAGCGCGTCGACCGGTCCCCAAGGCCAGGCGAACACCAACTGCTTCTTCTTCAACCAGATCGGGATCGAGAACGACGTCTGGTTCCAGTGGACCGCGACGTCGACGGGCACGTTCCAGATCTCGACCTGCTCGCTCACCACGGTCGACACGAAGATCGCCGTCTACACCGGGACGAGCTGTCCCGTGGCGGGCACGCTGCCGCTCACCTGCGGCGACGACATGACGGGCACCGTGCGCCAGTCGGAGGTGTTCCTCACGTGCTTCTTCGGCGACCAGTTCCTGATCCAGCTCGGCAAGTTCGTCGGCACCTCGCCGGGCTTCGGCCAGTTCCGCATCGATCGTCTGCCGCTCCCCGGTCCGACGTCGTGCCAATGGGACGACGGTTCGGCGGAGACGGGGTTGCGCACGGGCTTCGCGAACCAGGCGATCTGCTGGATGCAGGCCTTTGGCCGGCCGGGCGACATCACGACCGTGAGCGGGATCATGGCCACGTGGGGCACGACGCTCCCCGGCGGGAGCGCGCTCGTCAACGGCACGCCGTCGACCGTGGCGCTGTGGGACGACCCCGACGACGACGGCGATCCGAACAATGCCGTGCTCGTGCAGCAGCTCGCGACGGCCGTGCAGAACGTCGACACCGACATCTTCACGACGATCAACCTGCCCACGTCGGTCGTGAACGGGATCTACTTCCTCGGCGTCTCCGTCGTCAATCCGCCGTCGATCCCGAGCAACTACTTCCCGATCCCGGTCGATTCGACCGACTGCATCTTCCAGCCGCGCCTCGGCTGGCGCGCGTCGAACGCGAGCACGACTTTCAACTTCGCCAACCTCGCGGGCAACAGCACGCCGCCCGCCGCCTATTCCGATCTGGCGACGACGGGACTGAATCCAGGCCTCAACGGCGTGCTCATGCTGCGCTCGGTGTGCACGACGGAGGCTCCCGGAGCGGTGTTCTGCACGGGCGACGGATTGGACGCCGGGCACTACTTCCAATGTCCGTGCGGCAACAACGGCGCGGCGGGACGCGGCTGCGCGTGGAGCGCCGGACCCAACGGAGCGCGGCTCGCCGCAACGGGACATCACGCCCTCGACACGGTGCGTCTCTTCGGCTCGGGC
>JBGATX010000122.1:0-16906 GCA_044228975.1 Planctomycetota bacterium
CGTCCAGCGGCCCGCCTCCCGCGGTCGCGCGCGTCATCCTGCCACGAACAAGAGCGGCCGGTCGGGATTCGCTCCCGCCCGGCCGCGTGTTCGAAGCGCGCGTCGCGCCTACAGGCTCCAGCTGACTCCCAGCGTTGCCCAGAGGTTGTCGTCCTCGACGTCGATCGACTGCAAGCCGTCGCGCAGGCCCGAATCGAGCACCGCGGTGTAGTAGACGCCCGCGGTGAGCGAGGTGTGCTCGTTCAGCGTGTAGCGGCCGACCGCACGCAGCGTGTTGTCGGAGATGCCGCTCTCGTTGATCCCGAAGTAGCCCTTCGCCTGCTCGTCGCTCATCCAGCCGAGCGTGATGCCGAACTCGACGCTGGTCTTCTCGTTCACGGCGAGGCTGTGCGAGATGTCGCCCTGGATGTAGAGCCCGTTCAGCACGTCGAAGTCGTAGAAGACCTTCAGCGAGGGATGGAGGATGACGTCTTCCCAGCGCGCGCCGGCGTACACCTCGGTCGTGCTCTCGCCGCCGGAGTTCGGGAAGTTGTAGTTGATGAAGCCGAACGACGCGGAGATCGGTCCGATCTTGCGCGCGTAGTCGACGATGCCGTCGATCTCGCTGAAGTTGCGCGCGTTGTCGTCGGGGAACACCGCGTGACCCGTGTCATCGGTCAGGTCGAGGTTGCCCCAGACCGTCGCCGAGGCCGTGCCGCCGGATTCGACCGCGGCGGCCACCGTGGCGTCGGCCATGATCACGCCGCGGGCGTCCTGAGGAACGCCGCGGAAGTTGTACTGGGTGCTCGCGACGGTGTTGGTCGTCAGCGTGGGCGGGCCCTTGAGCGACGCGCAGCTCGAAACGAGAGCGGCGGCGCACACGAGCAGGGAGGGGAGGCGCATGGAAAGTTCTTCCGTCGGGGAAGGGATCGCCGTCGAGCGGCGATCGGATCCGACGGATGAGTCCCTTCGGCCGGCGCGGCCGCGGCCTTGACCGACAAGCGCCTTATTCCTCCCGAATTCGGAACGGTTTTCGGGTCAGGGACCGAGGACGCGTGTCGTGGCGAGCAGTCGATGCGCTCGCGCCGAACGACGACTCGCATCGCAGCCGGCGCGGTCCGCGGCGCTCGACAGCGCTGCCTCGAGGCGCCCGAGAGCGATGCGTGCGTGTCCGTCGCTCGCCGCGACGAGGATCAGTGCGGGTTGTCGCCGCCCTGGCCGTAGCGCGAGAGCCCGCCGTCGGTGTAGACGACCGGCATCGGCGGCGGCGCGGGCGGCGGCGGAGCGACGACGGCGTCGTGAGGCACCGGATCGCGCGTCGAAGCGTGCAAACGGATCGTCTGCCACATCGCGGTGCCGCGCGGGGCCGAGCGCCACACGTCCTCGATCAGGTCATCGTGCGGCTGGTCGAGACCGTCGAGCTCGCCCCCCATCTGCGCCGGAAGCGAACCGCGCGGGGAGGCGCACCAAGGTGCGTCGACGTGGGACGAGACCGGTGTCGAGTGGCAGCCGGCGACGATCGCGGGGAGCGCCATGGCGGCCAGGAAACGCGGGGAAAGAAGCTTTTTCATGGGAGGGGAATCTCCGACGAAGCCTACCCCGCCTTCCGCGCGCGCGACGGAACGCTCGCGCGTCGTGAGCACGCGCCGCGCTCGCTGTCTCGCGCGAACTCGCGATCCGTCACGGGCGGGCCGTCCTCGCGCTCGCGCGCGCCGAAGCGTGCTTCGCGGGCGCGCCGCTCCTACCATGGCGCGGCCATGTCGCGAGCTCGCGGGAGCTGACGCAGGCGCGCGATGACCACCTACCACGTCAGCGAAGTGCTCGAGCTGCGCGGGCACATCATCGACTCGCTCGTGCTGCCGCGCGCCTTCGACGCGATCATGAACCTCGGCGGCGAGTTCGACGTCGAGGAGATCCGCGTCGGCAAGCACAAGGACGAGACGAGCTACGCGCGCCTGCGCGTGCGCGCGGCGGACGCGAGCACGCTCGATGCGATCCTGACGCAGCTGCAGGAGCTCGGCGCGGAGCTCGTGAGCCAGAAGGACGTGCAGACGGCGCTCGCGCCGCGCGACGGCGCCTTGCCGGTCGATTTCTACAGCACGACGAACCTCGTCACCGAAGTGCGCATCGGCGGGCGCTGGGTGCGCGTCGACAATCCCGAGATGGACGTGGCGATCGTCGTCGATCGGGCGGCGCAGCGCGCGTTCACTCGCCCGATGGTGCACGTCAAGCGCGGCGATCCGATCGTCGTCGGGCACGACGGTCTGCGCGCGATCCCGCTCGAGCGCCCGCGCGAGACCGAGATCTTCAGCTTCATGAACAGCTCGGTGAGCTCGGAGAAGCCGAAGAAGCTCGCGATCCACGACATCGCGCGCGAGATGAAGGAGATCAAGGCGCGGGGAGGCCGCATCCTCGTCGTCGCGGGTCCGGCGATCATCCACAGCGGCGCGGGGCCGTACCTCGCGCGCTTGATCCGCGAGGGCTACGTCGACGTGCTCTTCGGCGGCAACGCGATCGCGACGCACGACGTCGAGAGCGCGCTGCTCGGCACGAGCCTGGGCGTGAACCTCGAGAACGGCCTGCCGATGGAAGGCGGCCACCGCCACCACATGAAGGCGCTCAACACGATTCGCAACGCCGGATCGCTGCGAGCCGCGGTGGAGCAGGGGATCTTGAAGCGCGGCGTCATGTACGAGGCGATCAAGAAGGACATCCGCATGGTGCTCGCGGGCTCGATCCGCGACGACGGGCCGATGCCGGACGTGATCACCGACGTCCTCGTGGCGCAGGATCGCATGCGCGAGTCCGTCGCGGGCGTGGAGCTCGCGTTGATGATCTGCTCGATGCTGCACGCGATCGCGACGGGCAATCTGCTGCCGGCCTTCGTGAAGACGGTCGTGGTCGACATCAATCCAGCGGTTGTGACGAAGCTCGCCGATCGCGGCTCGTGGCAGGCCGTCGGCCTGGTGACCGACGCCGAGCTCTTCCTGCGCGAGCTCTCGCACGCGCTCTTCGGCGCGCAGGAAGCGTGAGCGCGCGCACGTCGCGCGGAACGGCTCCGTGGTGTAGAACGCCCGTCCACACGCGATCGAATCGCCGATGAGCGTCCCCCCGAGCAACGACGTGGCCGAGAACGTGGCCGAGTTCACCTTCAAGGCCGTCGCGGCGGGTGTCGTGCTCGGCCTGGTCTTCGGCGCGGCGAACACCTACCTCGGACTGCGCGTCGGCATGACCGTGTCGGCGTCGATCCCCGCCGCGGTGATGACGGTCGCCTTGTTCCAGCTCTTCCGCCTGCGCGGGACGCTGCTCGAGGCGAACCTCTCGCAGACGATCGGCTCGGCGTCGACCTCGCTCGCGACGGGCACGCTGTTCACGATCCCGGCGCTGTTCATGTGGGGCATCGCGCCACCGTACTGGCAGATGGTCGTGCTCGCGTTCCTCGGCGGCGTGCTCGGCCTCGCGGCGATGATCCCGTTGCGGCGGCTGCTCATCGTGCGCGAGCACGCGACCTTGCCGTATCCCGAGGGCACGGCCTGCGCGGAAGTGTTGCGCGCGACGGCGGGCGGAGCGCGCGGAGCGAAGTGGATCTTCCTCGGCATGGCGGTCGGCGCGGCGGTGCAGATCCTGCTCAAGGCCGGTTTCCTGCTGCCTTCCGAGACGGGGCTCGACGTGTTGCCGAGTTACCTGCCCAAGGCGCACGTCGCGATCGAGATCGCGCCGGCACTGATCGGCGTGGGTTTCATCCTCGGTTTCCGGCAGGCGGGCGTGTGCGTCGCGGGTGGCATCATCGCCGCGCTCGTGCTCGTGCCGCTCATCGCGCGCGTCGGCGCGGGGATGACGACGCCGCTCGCGCCCGAGACCACGCGGCTCATCGCCGACATGGGCGCCGAGGATCTGCGCAAGGCCTACGTGCGCTACATCGGAGCGGGAGCCGTCGCCGCGGCCGGCATCCTGACCGTCGCGCGCAATCTGCCCGCGATGTCGCAGTCGTTCACCGGTGTGCTGCGCGGCATGCGCGGAGGCTCGGCGAGCGCGCTCGTCACGGATGCGCGCACCGATCGCGACCTGCCGGGCTGGTTCACGCTCGCAGCGGTCGCGCTCGTCGTCGGCACGGCGAGCTTCATCCCGGGCGTGCTCGCCGGCGAACCGACGCTCGAGCAGCGCCTCGTCTGCGGCGTGGGCATCGGCGTGCTCGGCGTGCTCTTCGTCACGGTCGCCGCGCGCATCGTCGGCATCGTCGGCGTGTCTTCGCAGCCGACCTCGGGTGTCGCGCTCCTGACCTTGATCGTGCTCGCATCCGTGTTCGTCGCGCGCGGCTGGACGGGCATGGCGACCTCCGCGTGCGTGCTCACCGCCGGCACGATCGTCACCGTCGCGGCGTCGAAGGCCGGGGACATCTCGCAGGACTTGAAGACCGGCTTCCTCGTGGGAGCGACACCCGCGCGACAGCAATTCGGACAGTTGATCGGCGCGGCCTTCGCGTGCTGGGCCGTCGCGGCGACGGTCCTGTTCCTCAGCCAGAGCTACACGTTCGGCGGCAAGGAGTTCCCCGCGCCGCAGGCCACCTTGATGAAGACGATCATCGAAGGCGTGCTCACCGGCGGATTGCCGTGGGAGCTCGTGCTCTCCGGCGCGGGTCTGACGATCGGTGCGATCCTGTGCGGCGTCTCGGGGCTCGCGTTCGCGATCGGCGTCTACCTGCCGCTCGCGACGATGGCGCCGCTCTTCGTCGGCGGTTGCGCGCGACTCTTGTACGAGAAGGCGAGCGGCCGCAGCGGCGAGGTGAAGAAGGGCGAAGGCATGGACGCCGGCGTGCTCGCCGCTTCGGGGCTGGTCGCGGGCGAAGCGCTCACCGGCGTCGTCATCGCCGGGCTCGTCGGCGCCGGCGTGTTGCCGAAGAGTCGCGAGACCGTGTTGCAAGGATCCTCGGGCGCGTGGGCGGGAGTGCTGCTCATCGTGCTCGTGTGCGCGTTCCTCTATGCATCGCGCACGAAGGTGAACCGACGAACGGGAGTCCAGTCATGACGAAGACGAGTGGAACGATCAGCGCGGTTTTCCTGGCCGAGTTCGACGGCGAGTGGGCCAACACGCGCAAGCTCATCGCGCTCGCGCCGCCGGCGAAGGCGGCGTGGAAGCCGCATGCGAAGTCGATGTCGCTCGGCGACCTCGTCACGCATCTGTCGAACATCCCGACCTGGGTCGAGCGCACGTTGCGCGCGAGCGAGCTCGATCTCGCGCCACCCGGCGGGCCGGGCTGGACGCCGCCGAAGTTCGATTCGATCGCGGCCACGCTGGAGAGGCTCGACCAGTCGCTCGCGCAGGCGCGCGCGTGCATCGCCGCGACGAGCGACGCGGAGTTCGGCGTGCCGTGGACGTTGAAGAGGGGCGGCCAGGCGCTCTTCACGCTGCCGCGCAGCGTGTGTCTGCGCTCCTTCGTGCTGAATCACATGATCCATCACCGCGGCCAGCTCTCCGTCTACCTGCGTCTGTGCGACGTGCCGCTGCCGCAGATCTACGGACCGACGGCGGACGCCGCGTTCTGAGAGAGGGAGCACGACTGCGCGTGCGCGCCGCCGCGATCCTCGCGCTGCTCCTCGCGCTGTCGAGCAGCTGCCGCGTCCCCGCGCACGCGCCCGATGCGCGCGCGGAGCGCAAGTCGATCGCGCGCGAGCTGGTGAACGCGCCCGTCGTGCACGTCGAGCTCGTGCGCGTCAACGGCGCTGCGATCCCGGAGGTCGCGTGGTCGCACGCGCTCGCGACGCTCGGGCGGCACGTGCGCGGCGAGATCGTCGTGCACGAGCGCGAGCCGCTGACGCTCGGCGTCGGCGGCAAGAACACGCTCTTCGAGGCCTTCGAGTGGCCGCTCGACGTCGATGCGGCGCAGCTCGTCGAGCGCGAGCTCGTGGCCGGCGCGTGGTACGAGCTCTCCCACGACGGCGAGCCCATCGCGACGGTCTCCGTCGGTCCCGACGGAACGCGTCACGCGACGCCGATCGCGCCGCGCGACACGCTGCTCGTCGCCGTGCTCCCGCGCGATCCGAGCATGGGGAGCTTGCACGGCTGGTGCCGCCCGACGTCGCGCATCGAGCACGAGAGCGGCCGTTTCGTCTCCGGCGGCTCGCTGATCGTGCTCCAGTCGGATGTCATCCTCGCACACGCGTGGTGGCCGGTGAGCGCGGAGAAGCTCTTCGAGCACACGCTCGTGCACGAGCTCGGTCACGCGCTCGGCCTGCCGGCGGATCCCGCGCGAACGTGGATCGGCCCGCACTCCGGCGCGCATTGCACGCATCCGGAATGCGCGCTCTATCCCGCGTTCGACTGGCGCGCGGTCCTCTCCGGCATCCTTCACGGCTGGCCGCTCGACTTCTGCGAGGCGTGCAAGGCGGAGATCGCCGCGGCGCGCGACGCGACCGGCGTCGGAACGGGCGCGGCCCCCGTCGAACGGCGTTGACCTCTGGGGCAACCGGCGCGGTGCGCGCGCCTGGGCTACACTCGCTCCGATGAAGACCAGCGGACTCGAGCTCGAGCAGATGGCGATGACGCAGCGCGACAACCTGACCACGCTGCAGAGCCACATCCTCGCGGGAGAACAGAAGCACGCCGGCACCGGCACGCTCTCGTGGATCCTCTCGGCGCTCTCGCTCTCGGCGAAGGTGATCTCGGCCAAGATCCGGCGCGCGCGCATCGATGATGTCCTTGGAGCGCTCGAGAACACGAACGTGCAGGGCGAGCGGCAGCAGAAGCTCGACGTGATCGCGAACGAGACGCTCCTGCGTTGCCTGGGCAAACGCGCGGGTGTCGCGATCGTCGCCTCGGAGGAGAACGAGGAGCCGCTCATCCTGCGCCAGGCCGCCGACGGCCCCGGAGGCAACGCCGGCTACAGCGTGCTCTTCGATCCGCTCGACGGTTCGTCGAACCTCGACGTGTGCGGCGGCGTGGGCACGATCTTCAGCATCCTGCGGTACGACGGCGGTCCGGCGGAGAAGGCGATCTTGCGCCCGGGCGCGCAGCAGGTCGCGGCGGGATACATCCTCTACGGCTCGTCGACGGTGTTCGTGATCACGACGGGAGCGGGCGTGAGCTTCTTCGTGCTCGATCCGAACATCGGCGCATTCTTGAAGGTCGCCGACGACTTGAAGATCCCCGCGACGGGCAAGACGTACTCGGTGAACGAAGGCAATCGCACGAGTTTCCCCGAGGGATACCAGCGTTATCTCGACTGGGCGCAGGCGAACGGCTACTCGAGCCGCTACGCAGGCGCGATGGTCGCCGACGTGCATCGGCTGCTCCTGCAAGGCGGTGTCTTCTTCTATCCGCCGACGAAGAAGGCGCCCGACGGCAAGCTGCGCTTGATGTACGAGGCCAACCCGATGGCGATGATCATCGAGCAGGCCGGCGGCAAGGCCTTCGCGGGCAAGCAGCGCATCCTCGACGTGCAACCGACGACCTTGCACCAGCGCACGAGCGTCGTGCTCGGCAGCGCGGACGAGGTCGATCACGTGCTGCGCCACCTCTCCTGAGCGCGCACGCTCCGCACTTCGAGTCGCGCGCGTTCAGCGTGCGGTGCGATGCAGCAGGAGCAACGCCATCGCCGTTCCATACGGCTTGCCCGTGCCTTCGAAATCGACCCAGGTCGCGTCGGGCTCGACGACGCCGAGCACGTCTTGCCGCAGCGCTTGGAGCTGCGTGCGCGAGCTCGCATCGCCGAGCGCCGCCAGCGCCGCGCTCGCGTGCTCGTACGCGAAGAACCAGAAGTAGCTCGAGAAGCCGTGCGGCGGCAGCCACGACGGCGTGAGCTTGACCGGCAGGCGCAAGCCGCTGCGTTGATCGAGGAACAGGTCGAGCGTGCGACGCAGATCGGCCTTCGGCGCGCTCCCCAGCCGCCAGAGCGCGAGCTCGCACACGCTCGCACGAGCGATCGACGAGTCCTCGCCCTCGAAGTTGCGCGGCTCGGGCCAGGTGTACGTGTACGCGCCGGGCTTGACGCGCATCGCGAGCAGCGCCTTCACGCTCGCGGCGAGCTCCGGCGCATCGATCTGCGCACCGGCCGCTTTCGCGCGCGCGAGCACTTCGAGCGCGAGGCCGGTGTTCATGCTGTGCGCGCGACCCTTGTCGGTCACCGGCCAGCCGCCGATGCCGCCTTTCCAACCCTCGCCGAACTGCTTCGAGTACGCCCACGCCCCGTTCTCCATGCGGCCGCCCAGGAGCAGATCCGTCGCCGCTTGGACCTCGGCCTTCGTCGCGGCGCCGCGCGCGAGTCGCGCGAGCTGGTAGTCGAGCCAGTACGCGGCAGCGAAGGAGTTGAGCGACGCGGGCGCGACGCTCGCGAGCTCTCGCGACAACCATCCGTCGGCGCGTGCGAGCGCGGACGTCGCGAGCGCGCGTTGCGGCGCGGCGAGCTCGTCGCGCCAGTCGAAGAGCGCGTGCGCCGCGAGAGCCGCGACTCCGCCGCGATAGTCCTCGACCCCCGCGTCACCCAGTGGCCAGCTGCCGTCGGCGAGCTGCACCAGCGCGAGGTACTCGACCGCGAGCTCGATCAAGCGCTGCTCGGCCTGCGCGCCCTTGACCTCGACCTCCGACGTCGTCGTCGCGCCGGCGAGCCGCGGCGCGATCGGCGTGCAGAGCATGCGCATGCGTTCGGGCCACGCGAGCCACGCCGATGCGAGCAACGAGAACGGATGAGTCGTGTCGGCCGCGAGGCGTGTGAAGGTGGCGCGCGAGCGCTCCTCGTCGCCCTTCGCGGCTCGCACGAGCGCGAGCGTGTACTCGCTCTCCGGCTCGTCGCCGGACTTCTCCAAGTGCGCGAGCGCCTCGTCGAGCCGTCCCAGTCGCGCGAGCGCGATGCCGGCGCGCAAGTGCGCCGCGCGCTCGTGCTCCCCGGGCTTCTCGAGCGCGCGCGTCGCGAGCTGCAACGCTTCCGCATCCTGTCCACGCACGCTCGCGAGCGCGCTCTTGCACACGAGCGAGTCCGGCCCGCTCTTGCGCTGCAGCGCCGCCTCCGCCCCGTCGAGCCAGCCGCCCTGGAGCAACGTCCATGGATCGTCGACGCCGCGCGGCGCGGGCGTGTCGCCCAGCGCGGCGATCACGAAGCGCGAGATCCACTGCGGGTCGAACGTGCCGAGCGAAGCGAGCACGCTCGCCTTGCCATCGCGCGAGATCACGAGCGCGGGCGCCTTCACTTGCGCGGTCGTCGTGCCGAGCGCCTTCAGCGGATCGTTGTCGAGATTCGTGGCGCAGTAGACGTTCGGCACGCACTCGATGCGCACGGGCACGCAACGAGCCTGAACGAGCGTCCGCAAGCTGGGGTGAGCGAGCGCGGTCGAGAACAGGAGCTCGTCGTGCACCTCGAGCGCATCGCGCGTCCAGCTCCCGACGACGATTGCGAGCACGGCCTTGTGCTCCGCCTTCGCTCGCGCGAGCGCGTCTCCGACGTTCGGCGCCAGTCCGAGCCCTTCGAGCAATCGCTTGCGCGTGTTCTCGATCGCGCGCGGATCCTGTGCCGCCAGCGGACGCGTGACACGCAGGAGGATGCCGTGGTTGGACGAGCCATCGGCGACCCAAGCGCGCGCGAGCGCCGTCAAGTCGACCGCGAGGCGCGCGGCCATCGGCGGGACGGAGAACGTGACCGCCGTCTCGCTCGCGCACGCGGGAGCGGAGCTCCAATTCGCGCTCCCTTCCTGCCAATCCTGATCCACGCGCACGATCGAGACGTCGAACGCCTCGCGCGGCGGCTTGGCGGAGGGATGCGCCTCGAGCACGAGCTCCGCGCGCTCGAAGCTGCTCGCCTGACTCAAGTCGAAGCGCACCAGCACGCGATTCGTGCCACCGCGGCTGAGGCTGAGCTGCTCGCGCGCGCCGAGCACGGCATCGGGCAAGTACGAGAGCAGCGTCGCATCCGCGCTCGCGCCGATCTCGCGCTTCGACCCGTCCGCGGCGATGAGCACGAGCTTCGGCCCGCTCTTCGTCTCACGGCTGTCGAAGTACATCCACGCATCCGCGCTGTCGCCGGGAAGTGTCGCGAGCAGCGCGAGCGCGAGCGAAATGCAGCCGTGCAACACGAATGGACCTCGCGGACCACGCTATCACCGCGCGAGCCGGGCCGCGATTCGTCGACGTCGCGAACCGCACGGAAGCGTGCACCTCACCTTCGGCGGCGGCGCGGCGCTCGACAGCGCGGAGACGAGGCCCACTCACGAGCCGTGGCGCACCCGAGCGACTCTCAGCGCCGTGTGTGGCGACCGAATTGGTTCCACAGGCGCTGGTGAGCCGAGGGCAGCGGCTCGCCCTTCTTCGCGACGATGCGCGTCGCCGAATTGCAGGTCTCGTCGCAGCGGATCGAGCCGTCGGGGCTCTCGACGAACTCGATGATGTCGGATTCAGGACCGCGCCCGAACGGCATTGCGACCCGCACGCGCAGGCGCGAATAGAGGACCTTGATCTGATCTGCGTCGAGGAGCTTCTCCAGCTGCGCCGAGTCTTCCTCGATCGGCCGCATGTCCGCTCCCAGCGGCGTGATCGTGACGCGCAGCCGGTCGTTCGTCTTCCATTCGGGTTGCGAATGACGCTTCTCGAGCTCGATGTACGCCGTGAAGCTGTGGGCGAGCAGCTCGTTCGCGCGCGCGACCTTGTCCGCTGGCAGCTCGAGCTCGCGCGCGAGCTCGTCACCGATCTGCATCTCGGCGGGAGCGGAATCGGCGACGAATCCCAGCGGCTTGGTCGCATCGTGAGCCGCGCTCGCGCTCGCACGCCCGAACTTGTCCCACAGACGCTGATGCGCGGGCGGAAGCGGAGCGCCTTCCTTTGCGACCGTGCGCGTTTCGGAACCAGTCGTCTCCGTGCACTGGATCGAGCCGTCGGGTAACGGCTGATACTCGATCGTCACGGGAAACGGCCCGAAGGGCGTCACCATTTGCGATCGCAGACGTCCCCAGAGCTGCTTGAGTCCCGCATCACCGAGCTCGGTCTTCATGCGATCGATCTCGGGTTGCAGGCTCGCGCTCCAGTCGGGAAATCGATCGAGCTCGACGCGCAGTGATCCATCGGAACTCCACGACGGTTGCGCGTGGGTCGACTCGGCGGAGGAGTAGAGCTCCCACAACCGGCGGAGGGTCTCATTCGTGCGCTTGGCTTGTGCGTCGGCGATGCCCAGCTCGTGCGCGAGCTCGAGGCTGAGCTGCATCTCCGGAGGAATGGAGTGGTCGCCCGCGCCCGAGGGACTCGATGAGTTGCGCGCTGCGCTCGAACGCGGCGCAGGACGCCCGAATCTGTCCCACAAGCGCTGATGCGCGGGTGGAAGCGGTGCACCTTCCTTCGCGACCGTGCGTGTGGTGGCGTCGATCGTCTCGGAGCATTGAATCGACCCGTCGGGCAGCGGCCGGAAGTCGATGGCGGTCCAGGCAGCACGGCCGAAAGGCATCGCCGTCTCGAGCCGCATCAGCGCTTGGATCGTCTTGCGCTGCTCCTTGCTGAAGAGCTCGTCCAGACGATGGGACTCTTCGATCAATACGTCGTCGCCGAGGAAGCGCGGGAGTACGACGTTCAACACGCCGTCGGAGCGCCAGCGCGGTTGAGCGTGTTCCGACTCGAGCTGCAGGTATCGATTCCACACCCGTGCGAAGGCTTGGTTCGCTTGCGTGACCGTGTCGTCCGCGAGGCCGAATTCAGCCGCGAGCTCGGGGCTGATCTGGGCTTCCGGCGGCACGGGACCCGCGCTGAAGCCGGGCGGCTTCAGCGGGGCGGACCTGGATGGAGTGCCGCGCGCCTTGCTGCCGAACTTGTCCCAGAGCCGCTGATGCGCGGGCGGAAGCGGCGCGCCTTCCTTGGCGATGGTGCGCGTGGAGGTCGTGATCTCCGTGCACTGGATCGAACCGTCGGGCAGCTCGTCGAACTGCACGATGATGTCCTGCTCGCCGAAGGCCAGCGCGAGATCGACGCGCATGCGCGAGACGAGCGTACGGATGCCGGCGTCGTCGAGCACGCGCCGCAGTTGATCCGTGTAGGAGTCGCGCAGCTTCTTCCTCTCGTCGGCGAACTCGTCGATGCGCACGTTGAGCGTGCCGTCCGAGCTCCAACTCGGCGTGGTGTGCTTCGTCTCGAGATCGAGGTAGGTGTTCCACGTCTGGCGGAGGAGCTCGTTCGCGAACGCCGCGTTCTCGCTGCTCAGCTTCAGTTCGCGCGCGAGCTCGGCGCTCACCCGCATTTCGGGCGGCGTTTCGTCGTCGACCGGGATGTAAGTCGCTGAATCGAACGTCACGGGGGTGAGTTCGGCGCGGCGCGCGAGCAGCGCCTTGATCTCGGCGACGAGTTCGCGCGGATTCCGATCGCTCGGGCCCTGGCGCTCGAGCTGCGCTCGTGCTTCGCGAATCTGCGCGTCGATGCGTTGGAGCTCACCCGGCAGCGTGGAGGCATCGCCGCTCTCGACGTATCCGAGCGAAGCGGGAGGCTGCGGGGCGGCTGGGATCACCGGTGGGAGGCTCCGCTGCGCTTCGAGCTTGCGCCACTCGGCCTGCTGCTGCGCTTCCGCCGCGAGCCGCGCTTGCTCCTGCTGCTGGCGGGCGAAGCGCGTGCCGCCGAAGAGCACGAACGCGACGGGCAGCCCGAGCAGGAACATGCACCCCACACCCGCCGCGACATACGGCCAGACCCGCGCCTTCCTCGGTCCTTGCGCGCCCGCTCCTGCCGAGCCGAGCGCTGCACCGACGACGATCGGCGGCGGTGGGGGTGCCTGCGGAACGTGCGGACTCTGCGAAATCGAGTCCATGTCCTTCTTGATCTCGCTCGCCTGCTGATAGCGACGCGCGGGCTCCTTCTCGAGCGTCTTCAGCACGACCTCGTCGAGCCGCACGTCGACCGTGACCTTCGACGACGGCAACGGGAAGCGGCCCATCGGCAGCTCGCCCGTGAGCAGCTCGTAGAAGACGACGCCGAGCGCGAAGATGTCGGCGCGGTGATCGACGGTGAGCGGCTTCTCCCACTGCTCGGGCGCCATGTAGTGCGGCGTGCCCATCACCTGGCGCGAGAGCGTGAGCGCGTCGCCGCTCGTGCGCGAGCCGACGAGCTTCGCGAGGCCGAAATCGAGCACTTTCGCGTGCCCGCGGCGCGTGACGAGGATGTTCTCGGGCTTGATGTCGCGGTGCACGACGCCTTGGTCGTGCGCGTATTGCAACGTGTCGCAGACCTGCGCGACGATCGAGAGCGCCTCGCGCGGCGCGACCGAGGCCGCGCGGATCATCTGGCGCAAGCTCGCGCCGTCGACGAACTCCATCGCGATGAAGTACCAGGGGCCGGCGTGACCGAAGTCGTGCACGCCGACGAGACCGGGGTGCGAGAGCGACGCGAGCGTCTTCGCCTCGCGCGCGAAACGCTCGCCGAAGCTCGGATCGCCCTGCGTGTCGACCGTGAGCACCTTGAGTGCGACGACGCGCTCCAGCGAGCGCTGTTTCGCGCGGTAGACGGCGCCCATGCCGCCTTGGCCGATGAGCTCGAGGATCTCGTACTGCGGGAAGTGCGGAGCGAGCTCCTCGGGAGTCGGCGGCGGAGTTCGATGCATCTGTGCCGAACCGGAGCCTGAGTAGACGATGTCGCTCGGCGCGCTCGCGGCCTTTTGCATCAGGCAGCGCGGGCAGAGGCCGTGCGGCGCGGCCGACTCCGAGAGGGGCGCGTCGCAGCGCGGGCAGCGGGGGGAAGGCGTCGCGGGGTTCGTCATGGCGGCTCGAGGGTCTTCGGTCCACCCCATCGAGAACCGGAATCGAGGGAAGGTTACTCGGAATCGCGATGACGTCGCCGGGGTCGCGGCTTCGCGAGCATTCGGAGACGGAGCCGAGCCCCAAGACGCGCGCCGACCTCCATCGCCGGTGAGCGTCCGCTTCCCATGCGCTCGCCGGTCCGACCGCCCCGAGCGGTCTCGCGCCTGCAATCGTCCTCGGTTCGTCGACCCCGAAACGCTTCCTGCGGGGGAAGGACGTCCGAGCCGTCACCCACGACCTGCGCCGGATACTCTCGCGCGCAGCAAGCTCGAATGACCGCCCGGTCGCGCAGACACGGACAGTTGCGAGCCGTTGGAGAAACCCTTCCATGCTGAAATCGATGTGGCTCGCGCTCGTCCTGCTCTCGTGTGCTGTCCCGCAGTCCGATTCGCGACCGGGCGCGGGCTCGGATCGACACGACGCGCCGACGGTGCTCCCCGGGGCGTCGCTCCAGGCCGCGATCGATGCGAGCGAGCCCGGCGCCGTGATCCGACTCGCCGCGGGCGTCTACCCCGAGCGCATCAAGATCACGAAATCGCTCACGCTGATCGGCGCGGGCTGGGAGCAGACGGTGATCGGCCCGCACGACGAGCCGCCGGCACCGCGCAAGTCCGCCGAAGAGCGGCGCGTGTCGCGGGCTCCCAGCGCCCCGATCGAGCCGACGTTGATCGTGCAAGGCGCGACCAACGTGGTCGTACGCGGCGTGAAGTTCCGCGGACTGCACAGCGGGAATCGCGAAGGCGGGATGAGCGCGGACGGTCTCGTGCGCCTCGACGCGGCCGGAGTGACGATGCAGGAGTGCGCGGTGCTCGGGCCGTGCATGAACGGCATCGAGATCCGCGCCGGCAGCGACGTGACGATCGAGCGCACGCTGATCGCGGGGATGTGGAACACCGGCGTCGCCGTCGGCGGCCGCAACGCCAAGAGCACGATCGCGCCGGCGCGCGTGCGCATCACCGAGTGCGACGTGCGCAACTGCTACTACTGCTGCATCACGATCGCGCTCGACGACGTGATCGTCGAGCGCTCGCGCATCTCGGGCTCCGCGTGGCACGGCATCCGGTACGACGGCTGTTCGCCGTCGATCCAGGGCAACCTGATCTTCGGCAGCGCGCGCTCCGGCATCTACGCGTCGGGGACGACGCGGGCCAGTGTGAAAGCGAACGTGTTCTTCGCGAACGAGATGAGCGGCATGAGCTGCTGGTTCGCCAACTCCGACGCGATTGAGGGCAACACGTTCGTCGCGAACGTGCGCGAGGGTCTCGCCGTGCTCGGCGGATCGAAGCCGACCATCGAGAAGAACCTCTTCGCCGAGAATCCAATCGCGGTGATGGTCGGGCGGATCGCCGACGATCCGACCGGCGCCAAGGCGACTCCGACGGGGCAACTTGCGCTGCGATCGAACGTGTTGTGGTCCAACCCGATCGCCTTCCAGGTCGACGGGAAACCGGCCGACATGCCGCCGGGCAACGACACGCTGGACCCGGGTTTCGTCGCTCGCGCCGAGCGCGACTTCGCGCTCTCCGCCGAATCGAGCGCGCGAGGACGCGGGGCCGGCGCGGCGGGTCCGATCTCGATGCGCAGTCCGTTCCCGATCCAGCCCGAGGAGCGGGAGATCATCCCGGACTCCGACGGACGCGACTCCCGCCTGTGGAAGGAGTGAGAGCCGCCTCACGCCCGGAGACGCGCTCTCGCGGCGCGCGGCACGCGGCCGCCAGCGCATCGCCGGCGCAGTCGTGGACGCAACGCGCGCACGATCGACGCACTCGCGTGCTCCCGCAGCGGGACAGCCGGCGCTCCGTCAGCCGCGTCCGAGCGCCTCGAAGAGCCCGCGCAGCTCGTCCTCGACCTGCGCGTCGCTCGCGACGGTGCCGGCGATCTCCGTGCGCAGGAGCTCGCGCCAGCGGCGCTTCAAGCGATGCGCGGCGACCTTCACGGCGCCTTCGCTCATGCCGAGCGCCGCTCCGACCGCCGCGTAGCCGACATCGGCGCCGGCGAGCTCCTTCTCGAGATGATCGAAGAGAGCGCGCCGCCCTTCGGCCTCGTACTCGAGCGCGAGCAGGTCGAGCGTGCGCTGCAACACCTCCAGCGCCCAGCTGCGATCGAAGAGCGTCTCGGGCGTGAGCGCGTCGACCGGCTCGGCCGCGTAACGCATCTCCGCCGAATCGAAGTCGATGGACAGCGTCGTCGCTGTATCGAGCGAGAACGTCGCTACCGCTCCGCCGCGCTTCTGTGCGCGCTCGCGGCGCTGCGCGTTGGCGAGCACGTGCTTCATCGCGGCGAGCAGGAACGCGCGGAAACGACCGCGTTCGGGCGAGAGCGCGTCGAGATCGCGGCGCTCGAGCAGGGTGGCGAAGAGGTTCTGCACCGCGTCCTGCGCATCGAGATGGTCCTCGCCGCGCCGGCGCGCGAAGGCGTAGAGCGGGAACCAGTAGTGCTTGCACAAGCTCTCGAGCGCCGCGCGGCCCGCGGGCGAGCGCTCGTCGGCGGCGGCGAGCACGACGCTCCAGCGCGTCGTCAGGAAGCGCGCGCGCGATTCTAGAGTTCGTGCTGCGAGCCGCTGCGTCTCCACTCGCGCCGCGGTTACCGACTCGGCCGGAGCGGCTAGGATCGACCGCCGCGTGGCGGCGCACGACGTGCGGATCCCATCCGTATCGGACTGCGGCCACGCGACCTCCCTGCGAGCAGGTTCGACCGCGCTCGGCTCTCCGCCAGGATGAGTCGGCGGGTGACCGCCCCTCCAAATAGTTGGAGATCGACCATGAGTTCCCAGTTCCGTCGCCCCCCGAGCGGGCGCGTCGTCCTCGCGATCTGCGAGCCGTCCCTGTGGCCGGAGGTGAGCGCAGCGCTCGAGCACCTCGAGGATCGCCGGTTCGACGTGATCCTCCAGCCTCTCGCCGGCACCCCGTTCGGACGGTTGGCTCCGGGTGCCCTCCACGATTCTGGCGTGTACGGGAGCGGCTCGATCGTCCTGTTCGTCCGGGACGGCCGCATGATCGAGGCGCCCGAGATCTGGTTCAGCCGTCTCGTCCGGGCCGCCAAGCTCGGCATCCCCGTGCACGTCTTCCTGGCTCCGCCCTCGGCGCGCGTCAAACCGGTCGAGGTCGACGGACGCAAGCTGTTCGCCGGCCTGGCGCGCTCGGAGCCGGCGAAGGGCGGGATGCTCGAGGTGCACTCCGTGC